>JASFEF010000084.1:0-10703 GCA_050124975.1 Candidatus Thorarchaeota archaeon
CCAATCTTAGCTATTCCATTTGTCGGTGCCATTGGAATTAAAGAATTCCTTGCACTAGACGGTTTCATCAACAAGCTGTTCTACGAAACATTGCACATCTTTCCCTCAGCCATCGTGCTTCAGGGAATTGCTGCGATGATTTTTGTGCAATCCTTCTCCCTATTTTCATTAGTTTATCTCAATGCTTATTCCTCGTTTATGAGTATAGATCCCTCTTTGGAAGAGCAGGCAGAAAATCTAGGAGCTACAGGATTCAAGCTTTTCCGCTCTGTAACACTCCCGCTCGCTATGCCGGGCATTCAGGCTGGAGCTATTCTGACATTTATTCTCAGCATTGAGGACTTAGGTTCACCTATAGTTTTTCAAGATCATTCAACTGCTAGAAATACACTCGCTTTCAAGGTCTATCAAGCGGTTGCAACCCAAGCTGGAGTTGTAGGGGCTGAAGGACCTGCCATTGGCATTGTGCTTCTGGTCTTTGCATTAGTTGGATTCATGGCTATTCGAAAATACACCGCCCTTAGGTCCTATGATTCAGGTACAAAGGGCGGACAGTGGAATCCAAGGACTAGAAGGCTAAGTAGGAAGGTTCAACTCCTTCTCTATTGTGTTTTGATTCCCGTTCTTTTCCTTGCCTTAATACCGCAAATCAGTGTTATCATGATTGCCTTAGCTGGTTCATGGCAACCACAGAACCTACTGCCTGACACATGGACTCTGAGCAACTTCGAAGTCCTATGGGCTTTTCCTGATGTAGCTCGATCTGTTAATGTCACAATTCTTTATGGTGTGATTGCCACAATAATGATTGTCCTTTTAGGTGCTAGTGCAGCCTATATAATCGCAAGAAAGGACATTCCTGGCAAGAATGCGCTTGATCTTCTTGTGACTGCTCCGATAGCACTTCCAGGGATAGTGATTGCTACAGGATTCTTTACATTATTTTATAACACTCCGATATTTCCAATTGGCCATCCAGCGTTTTTGATAATAATGTCGTATACAGTGCGTAAATTTCCGTTTACTGTTAGAGCTGCATATGCGGGACTGATGTCAACGCCTGTAGTTCTGGAGGAGGCATCACAAAACATGGGTGCCAGTAAAAACAGGACATTTGTCAAGATTACCTTACCACTCATAGGTGTGAGTGTTCTTGCAGGGTCTCTTCTTTCATTTGTCTATTCAGTGAGTGAAGTTAGCACAAGCCTTCTATTAGGTAGTGTCGGGCATTCAGAGGCTCCTCTTACATATTGGACGTCTCGTGTGTTAGCAATGATTGGTCAATGGGGTGGAGCAACTAGTGCAGCATGTTTAGGAGTGCTTTTGATGGTAGTGCAGTGGATAATAATTACACTTACGAATAAAATACTGGGCGCGAGGTCCGCTGCCATTACAGGGATATGAGGTGCATTATATGGTCGTGATTAAGACTAAGAATTTGCGTAAAACCTTTGGTGAAGTTGTTGCCACAGATGAGGTGAACATCGTCATTGAGGAGGGTGAGCTGGCAACACTCCTAGGACCATCAGGGTGTGGAAAGACCACTCTTCTTCGTCTCATTGCTGGCTTCTATATCCCAGATCGTGGAAAGATATTCTTCGACGACAAAGATATGACAACCGTGCCGCCTCACAAACGGAACACAGGGATGTGTTTCCAGAACTATGCATTGTGGCCGCATATGTCCGTCTTTGATAATGTTGCATATGGTCTGAAATTGAAACGTATCAATAAAATGAGGTACACAAAGAGTGCTGTTGAACGTCGTGTCAATGATGCTTTGAGTCTCGTACGAATGGGAGACCTTGGACATCGACATATCCACCAACTATCAGGTGGTCAGCAACAACGTGTTGCACTTGCTCGTGCACTTGTCATTGAGCCAGATGTGCTCCTATTGGATGAACCTCTTTCTAATCTCGACGCTAAACTTCGTATTGAGATGAGAGAGGAGATTATCCGAATACACAAGGAGATGTCAATAACAACTGTATACGTAACACATGATCAACATGAAGCACTAAGCATTTCGGATAGAGTTGCTGTTATGGATGAGGGGTATGTCCAACAGTTCGACATTCCAAGACAGATTTATGCGACACCACAGACAGTCTTTGTTGCAGATTTCATAGGGCAATGTACCTTCATTGATGGGACTGTTGAAGCAGTGAATGATAGGATTACAGTCCAAATTCCAAATAACCAAACAGCCGTAGGTCAGACCACAATTGATGGCTACCCATTTGAGATAAATGAAGAAGTGAAAGTCGCAATACGTCCCGAAGATCTCCATATGAAGCGAGAAAGCGCCTCTGACAACGAGATTGTAGGAAAAGTCACCAGAACTATCTATATTGGAAATGCATTGGAGGTCTATTTCCAAGTTGGCGATATTTCAGCACAAGCTCTACTTGACCCTGACTCCGCAATCAAGGAAGGTGACGACATTCACCTATTTGCCCCCTCCGATGAAGTAATGATACTTCCAATAGGGGGAGTTGATGCGCTACGTAAGGTGCCAGGTCATCCATTGGCGCTGGCGGCAGCACCGTCTACCCCTTCCTCGGATGCCTGATTTGAACAGCAACACCACGATTGAATGCCATCATTTCATTGCCACTAATTTGAGCTCTACCAGTACCAAGAAGATTCTGTACTTCATCGAAGACCAAGACCTCTTCTCCCGCCTGCAAATTCGAGTTCGCGTTTTTGACAAACTTTGCGAGAGCAGACTTTCCAGCAGCTACAAACTCCGAAACATCTGAATCAATCACTACTTTGTAAGTATCATCCAGATCAACTCGAAGAAGTTCTTGTCCTCCTCGAAAGGTTGGAGTTAGAAGTCCAGTTGTAGGGACCACAGTGAAGAGAATCTCATCATAAATCTTACAATGTCGAATCTTTCCAGTACTCTTCGAGAGCACAATTTCCATATCCTCGAGTGCCGCCACCTCTCCAGCATTCTCTCCCCACTGATGCATTAGAAGAGCTCGAAGTTTTCTCCTTGTCCAAGAAATCTCGTCACTCTCTGGAGGCATGTGATTGCTCACTTCACTTGCACTTGAAACCACTTCAAAGGAATATCCATCAATAAACGGCGTAAGAGCTAAATCCACACTAACTTCTCGCTTGAACCAAATTGCTTTTCGGAAATTCATTGATTCAAGGACGCTTCTTGTTCTCTCACTCACCATTCCAACTGTTTCAGAATCTAGATGCTCAGGGAATAGACACTGCTGTGCAGGATGTACATGTTCTAGTTCCCAAGGAACGACACCCATTGGAGTCACAAATAACAATACTAGGTCTTCCGCACTTCTCTTCCTGACCTCTTTGATGATAACTTCAGATGTGTCAAAGAAAGGCCTGAGACCCGAATCTGACACAAGTATGACAGTGTTTGTGTGTTTGTATGGATAACGTGAGAGTATCCGCGAATGGAATCCTGTAATTTCTGGTCGCTTCGAAGTTTCGGGACCTGTATAGAATATTGATGCTGTCTTCCCAATCTGATCCTCTTTTTCCATTCGCAGATTTTCTTTCGACATGACCTGTAACGCTTCATAGAGAGTCGGATGCCCTCTTGCTCTATATGCAGCTAGTTCGAATAGCTTGCCCTCAGAAATCGCTTGACGTACTCTTCTCATCTCTGCTGAGCTAACGTACAGGTTGTGCTTCATGAGCTGAAGCTCGCGTTCTTCTTTCCCCTCACCTTTGAGAGCATCAGCAGATGTTGCACTACAGATAGGACAACTACACGGAAGTTCTGTCAGGTCTTTCAGGTGTACAGTTCCCGAAGGCAATAACATCCTCTCACTTTCTGCAAACTTCGCATAGGAAGCAGAGTCAAAGAAATCACACCCCAGTAAAGCGGCTTGTGCGAAAAACATTGGGTGTCCACATCCAAAGAGATGGACTGGTCTATCTGGAGGTAGGTGTTTCTTTGCAGCCAATGTGATTCTCACGATGTCTGCATATCTATATCGTTCCATGAGTGGTACTACTCCTCCAATTGGGTGAACATCAAATTCCATTTCTCCGAGTGCCTTTGCAGCGGTCTCTCGGAGGTCCAGATAGACCCCGCCTTGGACTGTACCAGCGAGAAACATGTCCCCTCGTTTATCGATAGAAACCTTGGCTCGCTCAAGTGACCTCTGGACATCCTTCTCTACTTTGGATCTACCTACACCGGGATCAGAGAACACGTCAAGAATAGTTCCGATGTCCGAACCGATGTTTCTTTGAAACTCAACAATCTCTATTGGATCAATCTCCGCCTCTGGAAGACTGTGAAAATACATCTGGAATGTTCCCGAGTCAGTCATGATCGGACCATCAAAGTCAAGTAGAGCATGAACACTTTCAGTCAGCGCTTTCTCTCTGAATCTCTCCTGTGATTTGATGATGTAAGAGTTGGTGATGACCATCTGGAATCCAAAATCATCAATCAGTTCAGTGGGACGTATAACTGATTTTCCGGGATGAACCACTGGCATAAGCAATGGTGTCTTCACTGTTCCATGTTTTGTCGTGAATCTACCTAGACGTGCAAGACCATCCTTTGCTCTAATCTCAAATTGTGCCATCTGTGTTCTACTCGGTGACGTAACAATTCAGCCAAGAATCTTTCCTTCTGACAGAAATCAAATCGTTTAAGACAAGACACTCTCCAGATTCTATTGATGGTCGAAGCTACTGCCTTACTCGTGCAACGGCGGGCATATCAAGAACCTGACCTTCTTAGTGAGTTTGAGGCGTTGGCTGTCACCGCTGAGTATGATGTTATCGGTTCCTTTGACATAATCAGTGCACCATCGGCTAAGTACAGTATTCGTTCAGGCAAAGCAGAGGAAATCAAGACCTGGATTGAAGTGAATGAACCTGAGTTCGTTCTCTTCTCTCCCCGTCTATCTTCAGGTCAAGTGTTTAGACTGATGGAGCTCTGGGAAATAGAGGTCCGTGATAGAACGCAGGTAATCCTTGAAATCTTTGACAAGCATGCTAGAACTCCTCAAGCTCGGCTTCAGATTGAACAGGCTAGATTAAGGTATGAATTACCCTTCGAACGACATCAAATCCGGATGCGACTCCAGAAAGAGCACACAGGAGACCGCCCAATTGCAGAACAGATTGGCGCTGGTGAGGACCTACTTAATCTACGGATGAAACAAATTCGTAGGCGACTATCAGTCATTAATGACAAACTCAAGAAGATCGAAAAGGAACAGGCAATCAAGAAGAAGAAACGGATTCATGAAGGGTTCATCGAGCTAACACTCGCTGGATACACAAATGCTGGTAAGAGCACACTGCATAGGGCACTCACAGGTTCTGAGGTCAAGGTTGCTGATGAGTTGTTCACAACGCTCTCTACTAAAGCCAGTGAGCTAGATATGCCAGGTCGCCGTGTTGTGTTGTCAGATTCTGTAGGTTTCATTAGCGATCTTCCAGGACCGCTTCTTCAGGCATTCAATACTACTCTTATGGAAGTGGCGGATGCAGATGTCCTCATATTGGTTGTTGATGCCTTTGATGATGTTGAGGAGATGGAAAGGAAGGTCAATGCATGTCTGGAAACATTCAATGAGATTGGAGCGAATGGGATTCCAATGATTACAGCTCTTAACAAGATTGACCTTTTAGATGATGAGAGTATATCAGAGCGAATGGAAACCCTTCCTGATTCTTGCTCCATTGTGGTACCCATATCAGCAGAAAACCAGACCAACCTAGACCAGTTGATTGTAACAATCGAGAACGCGCTCCCTCGATTACAACGCTATCGCATTGTACTCCCGTATGGAGATGAAGGAATGTCAGCACTTTCTTGGTTGCATGACTCTGGGGATGTTGAGTCTGAGCAATACATTGGTTCTGACATCGAGATTATTGTAAACCTCAATACAGAAACAGCTGAGAAATTCAGCAGAAACCATCCTGATGGCGTAATGACTAAGATTGATGGCTAGCCCTTTCTTGTTCCAGCAAAAGCAATTTAGGGCAGCACATGCCCCACACTGTTAGAAAATTGGGAGATCTCAAAACTGCCTAAAACCCGTCTCAAAAAATTAGTCGACAAAGGGGAATTTGTTGTGACAGCTGAGATTGGAGCTCCACATGGGTCGGACTTCAACCTTGTAATAGAAAGAGCACATCTGATACGGGATTATTGTGATGCGATAAACATCCCTGATAGTGCTCGGGGTGTTCCAACGATGAGTAGTGCGATCTGCTCACACTATATTGTGCAGGAAGGAATGGAGCCAATAATGCATCTGACCACGAGAGACCGGAATCGGATATCAATCCAGAGCGAACTCTATGGTGCATATGCTGTAGGGGTTCGTAATGTTCTTGTTATTGCAGGAGATCATGCACGTCACGGGTCTCATCCAGATGCAAAGGTAGTCTATGACTTAGACACAATCGAGGCACTCAATCTGACTCGCACCCTGAGAAAGGGAATTGATTATGCGGGTGATGAACTTGAAGGAGTTCCTGACTTCTACATCGGTGCTACATTTAATCCAAATGACAGTTCCATCGAAGAGAATATTCTTCAAACTGGGAGAAAGCAAAAAGCAGGTGCTGATTTCTTCCAGACACAGGCGATTTTCGAGCCAGAGAAGCTGAAGGATTTTATGGAGTTGGCATCTGGTCTGAACTTGAAAGTACTGGCAGGGATCATACCTTTGAGAAACGCAGAGATGACTGAATTCATGAACACCCAAATACCTGGAATCACAATTCCGGATGAGATTGTGAAAAGGATGAAAACTGCAGGAACGGGCCTAAATGAAGAGGCTCGAGATGAGGAAATGCAAAAGGAAGGGATAAGAATCGCACTTGAAACAATAAGCCGTGTCAGAAGAATCAAAGGGATTCATGGATTCCATATAATGGGTGTAGGATGGACTGAAAGCATAGTAGAAATTGTCAAAGGTGCAAATTTGTATCCCAGACCTGAATGAGGAGAGATTACAGTGTTTGTATTCAAGAGAGAACAGCAAGCGTTCGATTTCGGAGGTGTTACTATTGGTGGGCATCCCGGAGAAAACCCAACCGTTCTGATTGGTGGATTATTCTTCAAGGGTCAGTCAATCATGGAAAACACAAGGGAGGGTATATTCGATAAGACAACTGCGAAACAGTGGATAGACACTGGTTTATCCATGGTGGAAAAGACTGGCCATCCGCTTGTAATCCAAGCCTATGGAAGAACGCCTGTGGCAATGGAGAAACATCTATCATGGCTATGTGACAACTTCGAAGGTCCATTCATGTTCGAATCTACCAATGCCAAAGCTCGGATACGAGCCATCGAATACTGCGACGAGTCTGGCCTCTCTGACAAAGCAATCTACAATTCTGTCAATCTCTCAATGAAGGATGAAGAAAAGGATGTCTTGAAGAACAGCTCGCTTGACATGGGCGTTGTCTTGGGTTGGTCCCCACGAGCTACATCATTACCGGAGAGAATGGAAACAATCAATGAGGTGCTTACACTCGCTGGAACATTGGGCATTGAGAAGGTTCTCGTGGATCCTGCGACAATGCCAGTTGGAGCTGGCTATGGTCTTGAATATAGGACCACACTTGCAATAAAATCCGAGTTGGGGCTTCCAACATGTCTTGGACCCCACAACGCACCTTCAGCGTGGAGGTTCATTAGACAACCAGGATTTGATGATGATGCTACTATGAAAGCAGCACTAGTTGCGTCAACAGTTACAGCGCAACTCTTTGCTACTGATTCGGTCATGTATGGCTCTATGAGTCATACGAAGGAAATCTTCACAGCAGTTGCTTTAATTGCAAATGCAATGGCGTCAGCTGTTGCTGAGGCGAACTCGACGTTAGACATTGAAAGGTCGATATTCGCCCCGCCTACAAACGAATAGGAGTGTGTGGAAACACAATGAGTGGAACGCATGAATGGCCTCCCATCTCAGGAGATTTCGAGGTCGGAGTGCATTCTCATTGTGTCGCAATTTGCACTCTAGGTAAGAAAATCAAAGTGGATACCGGGTATGCCATTATCGGTACTTGCAAGACTGAGAATATCGGCATTGAACGAGTCATTATCAATGTGATCTCCAATCCCAAGATAAGATACCTCCTCCTCTGTGGACCTGAGGTTCCTGGTCATCTCACAGGTCGATCATTGAGAGCGCTCCATCAAAATGGAGTCGATCCAGAAACTAGGAAGATAATCAACGCTGAGGGGGCAATTCCGTATATTGAGAATATTCCTCTAGAGGGAATAGACCAGTTCAGGGAACAAGTCGATCTCATTGATATGATTAACACCAATGACCCTGCTAAGATTGCCGCTAAAGCAGAAGAACTGGATTCAAGGAAACCTGGCGAGTACTCAAAGGGCGCCATGTGGGTTGAGTTCAAAGTGGCTGCTCAGAAGTCACCGAAAAGAGCGATGGGGGCTGATGTGATACTCCTACCAGAATTCGGAGTTATCCTAGACTCATTAAGCTCTCTTGTAGCGAGTCAGCAATCAAACGCAATTGTATCCAAGAACCCATCATCTATAATTATTGAAGTTCAGGATGAAGAGTCTGGAACAATCCTTTTCGGAAGGGAGGTTTAGGACAGATGTTTGTATTTGAGAAAGAACAGGTAATCCACAAAGTTGGTGGAGTAAAAATTGGAGGAAATCCTGGAGAAACCTCCACAGTCTTGGCTGGGACAATATTCTACAGCGGACACAGGATTGTTTCAGACCCAAAGAAAGGGATCTTTGAAAAAGACATTGCTGAAACTCTCCTACTGAAGCAGGAGGAAATGTCCACCATAACTGGAAATCCTACGCTCGTTCAAATCTTCTCTGAATCAGAAAAAGCCCTAAAGACCTACATCGACTTTGTTAGCGACCTCACGGATGCACCATTCCTAATCGACTCGACGGATCCTATGGTTCGAGTTGCTGGCTTACGACACACAGAGGAGATTGGACTCCTTGATCGAGCAATCTACAACTCACTCAATGTGTCAGCAACAAAAGATGAAATCGATGCACTTAGGGAGATTCAACATGAGTGTGCAATACTCCTAGCTTTCAACCCTCAAGACCCGTCAATTGCAGGGAGGAGAGCTGTTCTGGAGAAGGGAGCTCTGGCCCTCGATAAGGGTCTTCTCAATCTTGCCAAGGACTTGGGTGTCACCAAACCTTTGGTTGATACAGCAGTGACAGCCGTTGGTGCAGGAGCTGGTTCTGCTGCTGCATTCACATTTGTGTCAAAGACAGTATATGGTCTACCTACGGGTTCGGGTGTCCATAACGCTCCATCATCATGGCCGTGGCTCCGCAAGTACAAGAAGATTAACCGTGACGGTTTCCTGACTGCAGATGCCGCCTCAAACCTTATTGTTCAGATGATGGGAGCTGACTTTGTGCTATATGGGCCAATAGAGAATGCTGAACGTGTGTTCCCAGTCATAGCTATGGGTGATGTGTTTACTGCTGAGTCATTGGAGCTAGAATTTCGAGTCGCACCTTCTGATGACCATCCTTACAAGAAACTACTCTAGTTGGATGTGGTTTCCATGACAAAGAAAGATAGGATTGTCAAACCGCGTTCGATTGGAGTGTCCTCTCTTCGAAAAGGTCCATTCTACACCGTTGCTTCGGTTGAGTTGGGAAACACCACAACCAAATGCATCTTGGTCACCACAAATCTTCAGACTGCTGAAATCTATGAGATTGATAAAGAGATACGACTTACTAGGGATGTTCGTTTCCCAAGAAAAGACGAAACTGTGTTTGGGAGGACAATATTCGGAGTCGACCTCACAAAGGATTCTGTTTCAGAAATTGTCACAGATGTTCTGAACACAGTTTTGAAACGTGCGCGACTTAATATTGAACGTGATCTTCACTTTGTCGTACGATCTACAGGTGTGACCGCAGGGTTTGCGTCTCCATCGGAGGTCGGTGTTATAGTCCAAGCCCTTGCTGATGGATGCCTGAATGCTGGGGTTCCTCCACGTAAGATGACTGCTTCTCTGTCTGCTGAAAACCTCCCTCCGGGCTTGCAGGACTTCACATGGTTGAAGAAGGTCTACTTCGATGGCGCAGTTGCCAGCTCCTTACCGCCATCAGCCACAGATATTGTCGCAAATGAGATGGAAGGAGAATTAGTGACAGCTGGTATCAAAGGAGCAGCTAAAAGCACCGATATTGATTTTCGAAATCCAGTCATGACACTTGATTTCGGAACCACTCTGGCAGGTCGAATAACAGACAATAGTTATCCGTACGCAAAAACCATTGGCTCCTTTGCTGGACTCGCTGGAGCAATCCCTGACTCTCTTGTACGTCTTTCTGGTTTGGTTCCTAAGGTGAATGGGTCTGTCCTTGATATTCCTCACTCTGAACGTTCAAAGAGAGTGGAAATAGATGATGACTGGATTCAGGAAGTTGATAGACACATAAGAGTAGAACGAGTAGGGAAATCGGTCACTCGTTTTGGCACAGTTCCAGTGAATGGGAAAGCAGCTGAGGAATCAGGAGTCCTGCTAGTTGGTGTTGATGTTGGAACTAATGGATCAAAACTCAAAGAACTGGAGAGGTTAGGTAAAGACATCATTGAAGAGGCTGGAGTCGACACTCTTCTAGCAGTGATTGACCATACCCAAACAAAAATCGTATAAAGAATCCTGTTGCTTGTTGACTCTGAGGGTCTCCT
>JASFEF010000085.1:0-10659 GCA_050124975.1 Candidatus Thorarchaeota archaeon
GGGGCTTGAGAGTGCCATACTGCGGTGTACACAACAACATCTCCAACCTTGATGTCTTGAGGTGCTCTTGACTGTAAAACAAGGAGATGACCTCTCTCGAATGTGGGCTCCATTGATCCGCTGGTTACGACAACAAGTGGTGATGAGGTCCCCATTGCAACCATGAAAATTCCATAACCACCTAGTGTGGCTACCGCTATGATCATAACGAAAAAGCCGGTCTTGCCATACTCTGGCCATTGGTTCCATTTGAGTTTCTGACGGAGCCTCTCCAATGTTCTCTCGCCTTCTAAGTTATGGAATTTGGGTGTTTAATAAAACTGACGAACCCTTCATGACCATCTCTTTGTGGCGTTGCTGATTAGGCCAAGTACATCTACTGCTTCACCTTTCAAGTCTGGCTTCCAATTACGAACGTCTCTTACTTTATCCGGACCTGCTGTATCAATCAAGAAACGTTCAAGGATTCTAAGATTCTGCTCATCCATCTCTGCTGCCTTCATTGCATCTCTTCCAGAGGGGTATCCGCCCTTTGGGGTTTCTGAAGAAGAATTGACGTACCAGAAGTTTTGAATTATCCGTACAGCAATGATTCTTGCAGGACACGGTTGTATCTTTTCTTCAAACAGAATGGAATCTCCAGTTTGAATCTCACTGTCTGCGGGGCGAACTTCACCATGCATATCCGTGATGGTTTCGTTGTATTCGTACAACACCTTTGTTGCTCCCTTCCGGAGGATATCAAGAGAGGTATCGACGATAATTCCCTCTTCAGTTTCCATTGAGTCAAAGTGTTCGTCCATAGCGATTCCATATTGATTTTGCATCTGTTTAATCTTTGCCTACAAGACAATATAGCATCAACATCTCATTTTTAAAAGATAGTTTTCTAAAAGTGGAAAAGTGGGCTCTGAGATGAGGATACAAACGATAAAATCCGAAGGAATTGCTGCACTCTCATATTTTGTCAGTTCAGGAAACGAAGCCATGGTTATTGATCCTCGTAGAGACTCGGCCATCTACAAGCATCTGGCTGATGAAGAGAAAGCGGATATCCTCCATATCTTTGAAACGCACAGAAACGAGGACTATGTTACGGGTTCCTTGGAAGTTAAACAGATGTTTCCAGAAGCTCGAATCGGACACTCTGACCAGACTAAATTTGGTTACGGTGATGACAATCTAGCAGATGCAGAGTCCTTTAAAATTGGGAACATGAAGGTTACTTGCATCCAGACACCAGGTCACACTGATGATAGCATCTGCTATATAGTCGCAGACCTAACAGTTGGAACTGATCCCATAGTAGCCTTCACAGGGGATACATTGTTTGTTAATGAAGTTGGTCGAACGGATTTAGTTGATATCAAGAAGCATGAATTAATGTCTGAAAAACTATACAACAGTCTTCATGAGAAACTTCTACCAATTGGTGATGGTGTTATTATTCATCCAGGACATGGCTCTGGTTCTGTTTGTGGTGGGAATATCAGCAACCGAGAGTTCTCAACAATCGGTTTCGAGAAAGCAAACAACATCTGGTTGGGAATGAGTGAAGACGAGTTTGTAGAGTCTAAAGTTCAGCAACGCCTCACACTAGCTTCATACTTCAAACATTGTGAACATCTGAATACTATAGGTCCACCTATTATTCGGGATCTTCCTGAGCACCAAGAGCTCGGTGTTGAGCAGTTCAGTGATTTACTACATCAGGATAATCACCGAGCTATTGATACACGATCATCAAGTGAGTTTGTTGAAAGACACATTCCTCGTTCAATCAGTTTGAGCATTACAAATATGGGTCGTTTGGCTGGATTGGCTTTGCGTCCTGAACAGTCATTCTCCATAATCTTGCAAAAAAACAATAGTGATCTATCTTTAGCTTCGATCCTGCTTCATCGCATTGGATATGACAACGTGATTGGATACCTGAAAAATGGTCTTGAGAAATGGGTTGCGAGTGGTCGTGAGCTAGACTCGATTGAGGAATTATCACTAGAGGAGCTTGCAGCTAGACAGACACGACGTGAGGTGACTGTAATAGATGTCAGAGAACCTCATGAATTTGATAAAGAACACATTGAAGACTCTCTATCATTTCCCCTCACTAAGTTGGAAGAAGCTTCGAAGGAATTCGAATTGCATAGTCCTGTTGTTACTCTTTGTCCCAGTGGTTTCAGGAACACGACTGCCGCCAGTATTCTGAAGCGTAAAGGAGTGAATGATATTTCTGTCAGCTTGGCTGGATTAAAGGCTTGGAAAGACCATGACTTTCCTCTGGAAAAAGACAGAAACTGAAAGGTGTGTGTGAAGTTGTCCTGGAGAAAAACAACTGGTCGTTCTGATGTTATTGCCTGCGATGGTGTTGTAGCCTCCTCTCAGCCCCTTGCCACACAAGCTGGTTTGAATATTATCCGCAAGGGGGGGAATGCTATTGATGCAGCCATAACCACAGCTGCTGTGCTTGATGTAGTTGAGCCATTCAGCACAGGATGTGGTGGTGATGCGTTTACATTGATCCATCTCGCAGGGAACTCGAAACCGTTGAGCTACAATGGATCCGGTCGGTCGGGGTCTCTCGTTACAATTCAGGAGCTCCTTGACAAGGGGTGGACCAGTATACCAGCACGTGGTGGACCTCCAGTCACTGTTCCTGGTGCTCTCGATCTTTGGTTTCATGTTGTTGAGAAACACGGTAATCTTGAGATGAAGGACATACTTAGTTCAGCAATACACTATGCTCGGAATGGATTCCCAGTTTCACCTCTCATTGGTCAAACTTGGAAAGAGGTCATTGGAGTTCTCAGGAATGATGCCGCTCGTCAGATATTTGCCCCCAAGGGAGAAGCACCAATTGTTGGCCAAGTGGTGAGAAACAAGGACTTGGCAGATACCTATGAAACTGTTGCGAAGGAGGGACCTGATGCTTTCTACTCCGGTCGAATTGCTGAATCAATTGTCAACGAAGTGCAAGACCATGGTGGATTTCTAACAATGGAAGACTTAGCATCTCACAAGACGGAGGAAACTCAACCAATCTCGGTATCATATCGAGGTGTCGATGTTTACGAGCATCCCCCGAATAGTCAGGGCTTTGCAGCCCTATCGATGTTGAGCATAATGGAAACTTTCGATTTCTCTTCTCTTGCTCCTCTCAGCACCGAGAGATATCACCTGATGATAGAGGCCAAGAAACTAGCCTACGCGGATCTTCATCAGCATAATGCTGATCCTGAATTCTATGATGTTCCACTTGAGAAACTTCTTTCGAAATCATATGCCAAAGAGAGAGCTGAAACCATTGACCCCAATCTTGCGATGAGCGTCTATGCTCCAGGACTCTCATTGGGTCAAGATACTGTTTATTTTGCCACAGCAGATGGTGAGGGGAATGCCGTTTCATTCATCAACAGCCTCTATATGGGTATTGGGAGTGGTCTTGTCGCTCCTGGTACTGGAATTAAACTCCAAAACAGAGGTCATCTGTTCTCCCTCGACCCAGATCATCCAAACTGCTATGCACCGAAGAAACTTCCATTCCACACAATCATCCCTGCAGCTCTATACAAGGAAAATGAGTTGAGTGGAGTTTTCGGCATCATGGGTGGTGCACACCAAGCACAAGCGCATGGGCAGTTTGTCAGTAGTTTGGTGGACTATGGTATGAGTCCACAAGAAGCGCTTGACCAGCCTCGATTCAACCATGACCATTCCACCAATAAAGTTGGGTTGGAAAGTGGCATTCCTTCCAAGACCCAGAAGGAGCTTCGAGAACGCGGTCACATCCTAATTCACGAAACAGCTTCTTATTTTGGTGGAGGTCAGGCCATTCTCAGACTCGAAGACGCATGGATTGCCGGGTCTGACTATCGGAAGGATGGACAAGCTGCTGGATTCTAAAGATTCAACCTCTAATTTCAAAAGGTATGGGTTCTAAGTATCAATGTAAGGGAGGTTCAAACATGGAGTTTGAGTATTTCTCTTCTGAGGAGTATGAAAACGCCTTTGTACACTTTGGTGACATCAGAAAGAGAATAGCCAACCTAGTTGTTTCTCTTTGTAAGATTGATTCGATGATTGTGCTAGATTTTCTGGCTGGCCATGGTTATTTGGGACTTGAGGTATCAAAAACATCACAATCCATCAAAGTGGTTGGGATTGGTCTTCCCAATGATGTACTGACTCACCTAGGGATCCGAAAGCAACTAGCTCAACCCGAGGTATTCACAAGTATTGATTATGTTTGCACAGACGGTATAGCATTACCATTTTCTGAGGGGTCGTTCGACTTAGTTGTGAACTTCCTTGGACTTGAAGACTTGAAAATGACAAGGGGTAAGGAGGGGGTTGAGAAGGCTCTCAAAGATCTATCAAGCCTCGTATCATTGGGTGGATTTCTTCAGTTGAGCATCGTAGAGTATGGAGATACCCCTGAAGAACAGATTGCCAAAGGTCTCTGGGAGGCCATTGGTTTCGACTGCACATTCTTTCCAGAAAACTATTATCGAGAATTGCTTGAAGGTCTGGGGTTGAGGTTGCTGAACTCGGTTGTTTTTCAATTTCCAAAAAAGATGACATCCAAGCAAGCAAAGGAAGAGTTTGAATTCGCCTGCAATGAGGCTCCAAGAATATATGCTCCCTTTGGTGTGCATGCAATTTCTTTCAAAGAACTCTGGAGTCAATTTGGGGACAGAATTGAAGAACACGGTGTGGCTTACTGGTCTAGAATCAGAGTTCTGGTGTTCAGGAAAGTGTGACACTATCAAGTATCCATAATGACATCATAGGCGATGTTGTCTGCGTGATCACCTATTCTCTCTAGGTTTCTCAAGGTCTCAACATAGACAGCATCTGCCTGAGGATCACACACACCTGTTCTCATTCGCTCAACGTGAGCTTCCTTGAGTTTCCTCTCAAGGACGTCAATATCATCCTCAAGTTTCTCTGCAACTTTTGCAAGGTCCTTGTTCCTTGTCTTGAGGGCTTTGATGGCAGTTGAATATGTTTCCTCAACAAGATCAAACATCTGAGAAACGTCTTTGATAGCTTCTTGAGAGAAGGATATTCCATTCTTTAGTTTATCAACAACGAACTCTGCGATGTTTGATGCCAAGTCTCCAACCCTCTCTATATCGGTGAGTATCGCTAGTAGTTTGATTCTCCAGATGGCATCTACGTTGTTGAGTTCCTCCTCTCTTATCTTGTCAATGAATTCTTCTGTGTCTCTACAGCTCTCGTCCACCTCATCTTCAAGTCGTATGACCTTTCTAGCATCATCGAGATCTAGAGTGAGAAGCGCATTCTTGCTGAGTATGATCATTTCTATTGTCTTCTCAGCAGTTCGTAATGCTTCTCTCTCAGACTCGAGTAAAGCCGCCTGAGGCATATGGAGCATTTCATCATCAAAGAAATGTTTGCCAATCACTTCGCCCTCTTTGTCCGGTATGAGTTTCTCACAGAACTTAACAAGAACTCCCACTAGTGGAACGAAAATCAGACTCACAATCACGTTGAAGATAGTGTGAGCATTAGCAATCTGGCGAGCGAGACTAACATCGGTTAAAACAACAATATCTGAGAATGGCGCGAGAAATGGAATGAATATCAAAACTCCAATGATATTGATTATTGTCTGTGCTATTGCAGTACGCTTTGCTGGAGTTGTTGCTCCAATTCCTGCAAAGAGTTCAAGGAAACAGGTTCCAATGTTCGCACCCATCACAAGTGCAATCGCTGGTCCAAGGGAGATTACTCCTGCGGCACCCATTGCAATGACCAAACTCGTTGTTGCAGAGCTACTCTGAGTTACTCCTGCAATCAGGGCTCCTATAAGAATCCCGATAATGGGTATCGTGCCATAGTCATTGATGAGGTTAGTAAAGAATGGATAGTCCGTTGTTAGTGGTCTAGCTCCCTCTTTCATGAACTCCATTGAGAGGAAAAGAAGACCAAGACTGAAAATCACTGTGCCCATCAATTGTACTCTTTCGCTTTTCGAAAACATCTTCATGAAGAAACCAATCGCAACTAGTGGCCAGAATATTCCTCCTACATCAAAGGATACGAGCTGCGCTGTAACGGTGGTTCCAATTTCTGAACCTAACATCACATTCACAGACTGTCGAAATGTCATCATGCCTGCGTTCACAAAACCAATCAATGTGAGTACGGTGATGCTCGAGCTCTGGGTCATGAATGTTGCCGCAGTGCCTGCAGCCATGCCCTTGATCGGATTATTACTCACCTTCTCAAGAACACGAACTACACTCTTTCCAGATATCTTCCCCAGGGTCTCTCTAAGAAGAGTCACACCATACATAAAGAGGGCAAGCCCGCCAATGATGTTGAAAGCGATTGTCAGTTCTTCCCACATAGCTATACGGGTGTGTTACCGTCTATATGCTGCATATGAATCTTGTGAGCAATCAAGTATGCATTTGAAGGAGATGAAGATACAAGACTCGAACTGGGAAGAAATGCCTTTCAACGAGCATTTAGACTAAGACTTATCAAAGTGATATACCAAATCTTCGCAAGCGTGATGAAGATGTCGAAAAAAGATCCGCGCAAAATCGGTCCTGTATATCGAGTATTCTCACAAGACCTCTATGGAACTGGATTTCATCATGAAGAGATGGGCTTCCGCCAAGCTGAAATGTGGCGCTCAAAAAGTCGTCAGTTCTCACGTGATGCAGACATCATTGGTAAGATTATGGAAAGAGAGAGGCCTATGGACAAGAAGAGGCTGACGAAACCTGAAAGAGTTGGATTCATCATTCTTCGCCAGTCCCTTTGGCGGAAAGCCGATCCGCTCGAACGTCGACTCGTTGTAAAACTCTTCTCCAATAGGGGCGGCTGGGTGGCAACAATGGAGGAGATGGTTGCTGAGGAGTATGCAACAAGCTTTGCTGCAAACCAACCACTTGTTGCTTTTACTGTGATGTCTAGGGAGAACGAGATTGTAACATGGGTCAAGCAACTACGACGTGGAGGTCTCTCTACGGAGAACTATGCTTTCTACATCCTAGGTCCTGACAAAACATTCGAAGTCTTCAGGATTGAGGGCACTCGAGCAACACTTGGTGACGACTTCAGAGTCATTCGGTTGAATGGACGCAGAGTTGTCGCGAACATTGACAGTAAGTTTGGAGACTTTGGTGGCGAGTACAAGGTAAGAATTAAGGATCCAGTATTGGCTGAGAACGAATGGTTTTGCAGAGTTCTCCAATGCTTCTCTATCATGGTCAACTATCGCGAGCGGATTCGAAAGAAGCTTAGGAAAGTAATGACCCAATGGAAGAAAAGTAAAACAGAGCCCTCTCTGCATCGGTATGAGATTAGCTTGCTGGCAAACCCAAGAAAACTCACCTTAAAGCTTGATGAGCTTGAAGATGTCTAATATCCACGCTCGAGATCAACTATGTTTAGAAAGTCAGTCCTTCCCTGTGCATACCGAGTGATGTTCTCAATCACTTCGTTCCACCGTTCGAGGTCATCCATCGGAGACGCACCTCTATGTGGTGATAGAACTATGTTATCGAGTTCATGAAATGGGTGATGAAATGGATACAGTCGATTTTCATCATCGGGCTCTGGTCGATACTCATACCAGACATCAATGGCTGCACCCGCTATGAGTTTCTTGGCCAACACATTATACAATGCCTCTTCATCAATCACGGGACCTCGAGCGATGTTCACAATGAGTCCATCGCTACCTAGAAGTACCAATTCCTTCTGGCCGATCAGTCCCAATGTGTCAGGTGTCTGTGGTACAGCCACAATCAGGGTGTCGACCTCTTGGAGAAACTCAATCAACTGACTACGTTCATACTTCTTTGCAGAGGTTGGTAGGTCCTCTTCCTTTCCCTCCCAGCTATTTCTACAAATATGGAAGTTGACATTGAATCCTGAGAGGAAACTGTGCACTTTCTGATTGACAGCACCATATCCAAGAAGACCAATGTTTCTATATCTCAGAGGTTTCGTTTTTCCATGACTGTCCCCTCTTCTCCAGAGACCCTCTACCATCCAGTTATGGTGCGGAACAACCTTGTTCATCAGTGCAAGTAGTAACGCAACAGTGTGCTGAGCTGTGAAGTATGTGTTCCCATGTCCATTGACAAGAACTACATCTTTTGTCTTCACTAATTCCCTGAAGGGCTCGAGATGGTGCTGGACTCCGACACCCGGGTTGATGAACAATTTGAGGTTCTCTGCTGAGTCAAGAAATTCACGTGTTGGGCGCCATCCCACCACTATATCCGCATCTGGGGCATTTTTCAGATAGACTTCCTCAGATTCTTTATCTGGAAATACCAGGGTCAGATTTTCTACCGCTTCAAGTCTCTTCCGAAGGTATTTCTCTAGCTCTTCACGTGGCTTCCAGATGAATAGGACGTTGGTGTGCACCATAGTGAAGGAATTTCCGTGTTTGCCTTAATAGCTCTTCTGAACCACTCATTTTCGTCCATTTGCTACTAATCATTACAGTTATTATGCAATGGTTACAATGTGTAAATGCACGCTTTCAGATTGAAACCACGTTGAGAATATAGAGGAGGAGCGAAAGGTTGGCAAAAGCGTTCTCAGTTGCGTCATGGAATGTGAAGCATTTCAAGTCTACTCAAGCAAGAATTGATCTTGCAGTTTCTTTTCTTAAGAAACAGGACCCTGATGTTTTCGCTTTGTATGAGGTACTCGGTAAAGATGTCTTCACTGAGATGGTGAGTAATTTCCCTGGCTATACTTTTCAGATAACAGAGGGTAAAACCTCACAGGAAATTCTTCTTGGCGTGAGGAATACTCTTGATGTGTTCATCACTCAGAAGCTTGAATACACCTCTGGGACTACTCATATTAGTCCAGGTCTTCTAGCAACAATAATGCATGATGGAAGTGTGTATCCCATGCTCTTCATAAACTTAAACAGCGCACCAACAGCTCAAGGGTTGGGTCTTCGGCATGAGATGATGCAACGTGCCTTCAAATATAGAGGGAAGTTAGACAAACTTGCTTGGGAACAAGGGGATGCAAAGGTCAACTACATTTTCCTAGGTGACATGGATATCATGGGAATGGAGCACCCATATGGCAAGAGTATTGATCCATATATCGAGCTCAGGAAGTGGGATGACGAGGAGTGCAAGAAGTATAATATGCGTCGACTCTCGAAAACTCATGGTCTTACATACAGAAGCTGTGACGGGACGGTGGAAGGGGACTATGATCAGGTCTATGCTTCAGAGCATCTCAAATTCACCAAGTTCGACAAATCAGAGGTAGATGTCAGAGGTTGGATAACAGAACCAGAAGAAACTCAAAAGGAGTGGCGTGAGAAGTTCTCTCCGCATTCCCTACTATATTTCGAAGTTCACAAAGCATGAAACCGAGCGATGAAAAAAAAGAACGGGAGTTATGAACTCCCGTCCAACACGAGTTGAATGACTATCTCGCAAACTCCCAGTGTCGACTTCGAGATATTGCATCACGTTTCCGTTCAGCCTCTTCAAAATCGTACTCAGAGCTGCTCGAGTTGTCAAACTGCGACATTCCAACGAGAGATTTCGTATACTGCGTGTGTACCCAATCAAGTAGATACACCTCTGAGGGTAAGACAAGGATCACCAAACCTGGGATCCAGAATAGTGGCAAAAGCAGTGTTATTGCAAGAAGCATGCCTCCAATTACCCGAAAATTCTTCGTCAAGGTTGAACTGAAGGATTGTTGCGGATAAGAGACCAGTCTGATTCTTGCTGGCAATCCATCGCTAAGTCTCTTGTTCACTTTTCTTTCTTGCATATTCTCTCACAGCCGTACCCACACCAACCATGCAACTCGAGTCACATGCTTGATCAGTGGTGTATTATATTACATATTAAACGTAATAAGTATTACTATTGCTTATTACAAACGGTGTGACAAGTGAACAATCAATATATCTTAGAGAAAGCTCCATCTAACAGATATGACGGACAGCATCCAGTGGGATTATTCTGAAGTTCCTAAACGCAAATGGCAATGGTTCTTTGTTGAAGACCACTGGATGGACCTGGAGATCGATGAATCTGGACTGACCTACTATGGTACTGATTGGACCTGTCAGTCTGGAGGAGGATACTTTGGTGGGTTTCAGTCCTTTGAGGAATTCTTCAAGAAAGGACCAATTCAGGAAATGCCACGTAAGATAGTAAATGAGGTACGAGATTTCCTGAAGGAGCACAGGAAGGAAGGACGCGGTTCAACACTTCTGCTTCACTATGCTCATGGATTCGAAGGTTTCATGCTGACCGGAGTCTTTGTTCACCTCGATGGGAGTCCGATTCATGTTAAGGAGGTTAGGGAAACCGGGAAGGTACTACTCTATGAGGGCAGCATCAGACCTGGGGAACACAAAATCAGTTTTGTATTTGTTCTAAGATCAGATGACTCTCAGAAGAAAGTTGAGGGCGAGGTTCTGATCAATATTCAGCCAGGTATGAACCGTGCACTTCTCAAGACTAGGGAGGATCCCTCCGGCAATCTTCTGAATAATGTTCTCTATCAATAACAGGCGTTGAATCTCCCAAGTAGGAGGGGTAGACTTTCCATCAACCCCTCCGTGATTTGCTCTAGAGAATAGTGTATACTGTTTTCTGGATTAGTTTATCTGGAGGT
>JASFEF010000086.1:0-10500 GCA_050124975.1 Candidatus Thorarchaeota archaeon
GGAAAGGTATCCATGAACTCCTGATCAGGTGCTATGATGTCTCCATGAACTTGATCCCAATACTCTCCCCATGTCTCATTGACCCAGTACTGCAGATTTCCACTGCTTCGTTGAAGTGCGGCGGACTTGGCAACACCATCGATGTTCTGGATTTGAGTTGCGTAATTCTCGATGCCTTCGCCCTCTGCAAAGATGGCTATCTCTCCAACTTCCCTCAGATTATTGTCCCATTCATGTACAGAGTAGGAATCAACATACACAGTGATGCCCATCGCCATGGCTGAAGCTAGAAGGAAACATAGTAGAGTCACTCCCTTGCGTCTCATACTATGAAATGCCTCGTACCCCGTAGGCGTAGCAGACAAATCTCTGTGCCTCCCTCATGGATTCTCTATCAGCCCATCACGCATTCTATATACGTGGTCCATCTTCTCGCCAACCTCTGGGTCATGAGTCACAGTGATCAACGTTCCTCCCTCTCCCTTTGTCAAGGACACAAGAACATCCAGAATCTCTTTTCCTGTGTTGTAATCCAAATCACCTGTGGGCTCGTCAGCTAGGACAATGACCGAACTTGTTGTACCTGGAGGTTTGGCTAGTGCTCTGGCAATGGCAACACGTTGCTGTTCTCCTCCTGACAACTCGTCGGGACGATGCTCTGCCCTCTCTGTCAATCCAACAAGAGAGAGTAGATGGTCAACACGTTCTTTCCTGGCGTCTTCCTCCATGCCACCAATGAGTAATGGGAGTTCAACGTTCTCATGGGCAGAGAGTACAGGGAGCAAGTTGAAGAACTGGAAGACGTAGCTGATTTTGTTTCTACGGACTCTTGTGAGTTCGCCCTCACCCATATTGGTGATGTCGACACCATCAAGCAAAACGCTTCCATGAGTTGGTCGATCGAGTGCACCAATCAAGTTCAAGAGGGTGGTCTTCCCAGATCCCGAAGGACCCATGATACCTATAGCACTGCCTCGCTTGACTTGGAGAGACACACCTCTCAAGGCATGAACTTCGATCTCTCCCATGTCATAGACTCGCGACACTTCTTTGAGGTCCACAATTACATCGTTGTTCATTCTTCCCACTCCGAAGCCTTCTCTCTCGCGCTAATGACATGCTGAGTTTGAAGACTAATAAATGACTCCTTCGAAGTACGAAGAATTGTACTACCATTACCACTCTGTGTAACCTGCGCACATACAACCAGTAATTAATGAAAATTGAGTAATAGGAGTACAGCATGAGAAACTTTAAGACTTCACATGTGTTATTTGGTCATAGAATAGTTAGAGGTGTGATTGACATTGTCTGACGAGATAATGGAGCGTAAGTATGAGTTCTTCAGTTGGCAAGGATTCATAGTGGGCGCTGCTGTCATGACCCTCTCACTAGTCCTCCAGTCCTTCATCAGTTTCGATTCTGTCTGGAGTCAAAATGCCACTAGCTACGCACTATTCATCGCATTCTCATCACTTGTTGTTGGTATAACTTCTGGAGGAGTCTTGGTCTATCTCTTTCCGCCAGACCAGGATGTAATTGGAATTGCTGGACTGGGAAGTGATGATGTCACCCAACATCTGTCCCTAGTTCTGGTCATCCTCGCATTGGTACAACCAGTTTTCACTGGCTTTGTATTCTTTTACGAATACTTTGGAACTGATCAACTGATATTCATCTGGGTCTTGCTTGGATTCGCAGCACCAAGTCTTGGTTTGACAGTTGCAATGTTTGATCGATCTCGGGCTATCGGTGAAGACCTTAAGGTGTACTTTGCAGTAAATGAAAAACTAGACATGGCAAGTCTTGAATGGCTTCACGCAATTGGTCCTCGCACTGCAACATATCGGATGGGTATGCTCGAGAGTGCTGCTCGCAGAGTTCAAGGCTTGAGAATAACTGGTCATGAAATTGTTCGAGAAAGCAGTCAATTCGCAGTTAATCAGTAACCTCAGTCAGCATGTTTCTTTCTCATATGAACTGCCAGGCCCACATCTGTCCATGCTACCCAATCACACTTCAGACAACTAAATGAAGTACTTCCTAAGCCAAATCTTGGTGGTTGTTTCTCTACTAATTCGTAGATGGTTCCTCCATAGCCACTTCTCTTCTTCGATGTAACTTTGAATCTCTTCTTGAAACAATCAGTGCAGATACTAAGCTTTTTTCTTGTGTCATTAGCAAAGTTGTCTTCAAGATTCTTAGCTGGAGTGATAGGATCGATTTCTTTGCCACAGCTTTCACAGTAATCTATCGAAGTGACCTCCAGGTTTATGTTTCAGGGCTTCAAAGTTCGGGGTGTAATCATATCTCTGTCAAGATGATGACTATATGAATTCTCTGAGTATTCTGCTCTTCTGTGTTTGAATTCGGATTAAATAGTGTTTTCGAATAACTGGGCCGCTGTGTTAAAGACCTCTTCAACACCCTCGCCAGTGACACAAGAAGTTTCAATGAACGCTACCGGATGTAATACATCATCTTTCCCATATCTCTGAGCTAGCTCCTCAGCGAACTTGAACCCTTCGTCATGTCCAACTGGTTCATCACCAGAGTCTTCTCCAGCTTCACTCCGGAGATCAATCTTGTTTGCTACAATCACTATAGGCGGCATCTCTTCGGTTGATAGGGTTGCTTCTCGTAACCAGAAGTCGATACTCTCAAAGCTCCATCTGTCTGATGCAGAGTAGACTATCATCAAGACTTGAGAGTTTTTATAGAACTCCTTTCTCTGAACTTTTGCTTTTACTGCAAGATCAAATGACCACACTCTCAGGTCGATACGATGGTTCTTTCCTTCGATAACAGCACCAAAGATGTGTTCTGATAGAAACTCATCCTCCAATGTGATGGGGACAACATTTGCCTTTGCTTTGAGACTCTCCTTTCCTACCCCATCCTCACCCAACAGTAATGCCTTGCATTCGACAATGGGTTTGATTTGGTGAGCTGGCGTTTCCACAGTTTCAGGTTCTTCAGTTGGTTCAACTTCTTCAGGAACTGTTTCTGCTACAATCTCAATCTCTTCAGGTTCAACTTCCTCAGCTTCTTCTGGGACCTCTTCCTCAGGTTTTGGAGGTTCGCCTACCCGAGCGTATGACTTACCTGATGCAACAATTTCTTCGCTCCCTGCTAGATTGATACTAATCTCAACCTTCTTCTTTTCGACAGGTTTTTCTTTCGGCGCTCCAGTCATGAATGAATCACTCAAGGTTTCGACAGCATGAAGAGCATCTGCGATGTCATCGAAATCATCAACGGTGATTTCACCCTTCTCATCAGCACTGACACCAGGACTTTCCACAAAGGTAGCAGCTTGGTCAGGTTTTTTCCTGCGGAAGCTTCTCCTCTTCTTCTCAGGTTTTTCAGGCTCTACAGCGGCAATAGGCTCTTCAACAACTGGTGTTGGTTCAGGTTTCTTTGGTGGTTCTATTAGCTCCTCTTTCAACAATCTTCTCGCTCGAGGTAGACCAATACGATCCAACACTTCCTCAAGAACTCCTGGAGCTAACCTCTTACCAAGATAACGAAGATACTTTTTCAGCTCTAGAGCGACATCATCAAAGGATTTCTCTTTCAGAGGAATCTTCTTTTTAACTAGACCCTTGTCCCGAACCTCAACATAGGTCGGAGCGAGGGTGAGTGAGATGGTTGTGCCTGGAATTATCATTGCCACTCGGTGCCTCCACGGAGAGCATCAATCAATCTTTTTGTAGTATCTTAACTGTTTCGTGTGCAAGTACCCACACGAACATGATTATTCGTTATTATGAGTGCTACAGAAAGAATAAAATCTTACTAGTAGATAGCCCCGCTCAGGTTGAAAAGATGGCAGATGTGGATTTTACAGAATACGTTGACGTAATCAAAGATTGGCCAGAACCTGGACAGGCTGTATGTGACATTAGCAGGCTCCTCGAGCATCCTCATATCTTCCACGAGGCTGTTGTCACTCTAGCTAAGCCGCTTGTAGAAGTACGACCAAACAAAGTCATAGGAATTGAGCAAAGAGGTTTAGCACTGGGAAGTGCTATTGCCTACTATCTTGGATGTGGTATAGTTCCTGCTCGTTCTATTGCATATCTGCCTGAAGATTATGAACGACCTGTTGAATATCTCCCCACAAGCAAGTTTGCAGATCGACGACTTGCCCTAGTGTCTGAATCGCTGGATGCTGGTGACCGTGTTGCTATTGTAGATGATTGGTTGATTCAAGGCACATCGGTTCTCGCAGTGTCTAAGGTGGTCGAGAAATTGGGAGCGCAGGTGGTGGGCGTAGCCTGTGTTATTAACAACCTTAGTGAAACCCGAAGGAAATTACTGGGTCGTCCTGAAATTCATTCTTTGATAGAGAATCTACAGACCGATATCCTACATCCTACAGATTAGTTATCTGCAGAGCTTAGTAGACAGACTGTATCAGAGCCGGAATGCTTCACGAAAACAAACTCTTAGAGTACGAAAGATCAGTTGTAGAACATCAATCTCATCATCAGATGATTCCGTCATTGCCTCTGACACCATATCTTGGATTCCCTTGTCCTTGCTACCAATCTGAAAAAGCAAGTCTGTGAATGGACTAGTGAAGATTTTCTGAGCGATTAACTGATTTCTAAAATCACTTCCAAAATCAGATTCCCATAGGCGCTGATATCTACTGAGTGTGTGGGCATCTGTTTTGTTGTTTTCCAAAGCGTCTGCAATGACACGAGCCGCATAGCGGGCAGCTCTCATTGCATAAGATATCCCTCCACCAGTGAGTGGACTGACATGACCAGCAGAGTCACCAAGTAGGATGCATCTATCGGTAACTGTTTGTTTGATAGGTCCTGCTGTGGGGACTAGGGCTCCTTTAGCTCTTTTGATGTCTGGTTTCTCTGGCAGGAGATCCTTCATCTCGAGAAATCGCACAAATGCATCAAACATACTTGAGAGTCCTGCAGCATGTGTTCCTACAATCCCAAGACCAACATTGATAGTCTCTTGTTTTGGGAAAATCCATCCATACCCCGGTTGACCTCTGAGATTCGCGAAGAAGTGGTACTTCAGATCCTCTGTATAGCGACTAAGAATATCCTCTTCTGAAGCTGGAACTTCACATACTCTGCACACAGAAACACTCGAACTTGGCCATCTTCGGTTAAGGCGTGTTTCACGAGCTATCATACTCGTAACACCATCAGCACCAATCACTGCCTTGCCTTGAACTGAATTTCCTCCGGCAAGATCTATAATGACACCCTCATCCCGGATGACTACTTTCTTTGCCCTTGTACCTGAAAGTGCTTCTACTCCTGCTGATACTGCTTCTTCGTATAGGACATTATCAAAATCTGTTCGGAGTGTGACTGCCATGTCAACACTTCCTTCAAGGACTATCTGCCGATTTGGCGAATGAATAACACCAACTCTCGCAACTCCTTTCAAGAAGTCATGAGTTCTTGGTTTCAGATATGAAAACTCGTCAATGATTGATTGGGAAAATCCGCCTCCGCATGGTTTGTCACGTGGGAATGAATCTTTGTCAATCATCAAGACTTCAAGTCCTAGGGTGGCTAGATAACGAGAAACCGTAGCGCCTCCTGGTCCGGCTCCAATCACAATGACATCATGCATACTAGACAATCACTCACTTTTCGAAACAAATGATACATCATCTTAAAGGTTGAGCCCATCAACCTTATCTAGCAACAGGTTTAGACCAGAGGGAGGACAAATGAGTCAGCTTCTTGAGGCACGCAGAAACGTTCGGCGACGAATAAACTCGGTTCCTAAATACGACCTTCTTATTCACCGTTTCATCACTGTTGTATTAACAATCAATATGATCTTGATTCTATATGCACTCATATCAGTCACATTTGGGATGACATTGAGTGGTGTTGGTTTTATAGACTCATTGCCAATCGCATTCTACATCTTACCAATGATGATTATACTCCCAATCATGATTCGTGCCTACTATAGTGGACGGACTGCAGCTTGGAACTTTGTGTTTCTGACAATATGCACTGTCTTCTTCAGCATGCTATCACTTCTTGTTCGGGGTTTCATCATCTGTCTTTTCTTCAATCTCATCGCCGTAGTGCTACTCTTCTTCATGGGACGTTTTCGACCCAGAGGAAAACTGAGGGAGGCCGGAAAGAAGGTCATTGCATACTTTCTTTTTGTAAACCTGTTAGGTCTCTCCTTTCCAATTTCTATTGTTGTGATGGGACAAACTCCAATAGCAGATGTCCCTGTGAATACAATCCCCCAAATCAGACTAAGTGTTCCTTTGGCTGATTTTGATTTTCCATACCAAAATGTTGATCCCACACCTCAATTACTATCAGATGTATTGGCAAATGCCATCTATCTAGACCTTCACGTTTTAGAGAGTGACTTCTCATCATGGTCGAGACTGAGAACTTGGTTGCTTGCTCTCAATGAAACAGAGATACTCTACTCTGTCACGTTATCTGCAGACCGTGGAGCACTCGCTGGTGAAGACCCTCAGACTCTAGCGACTTCAGAATTGATAGAAGACATCTACGAGAGTCATCGGAATGCTCTGAACCAGCTTGTTGATCTAGAATTAGTCAATATAACAAATGAGCCTGAGTACATCCTCTTTGATATGACTCTCTCAAGACAGGAATGGCAGGAGTTGATGCGACGAACCAGAAATCTCGACCTGGTTGGTTTTGGTGGATTAATCAGGACTTCATTTGATTCTGTTGAGAAGAACCGCATAGAGGCCGCATCATCGCTATTGTACAATGATGCGATTGCATCTGGTATTCAATCTGGACTCCTTATCGAAACCTTTGTTGTCGATGACTTGCTGGATGGTGATTCCATTGCTATGCGTCTTTGCGGAGTCACGCGCTCTTCACTTCGCGACTGGTCACACAAGTCTGTGTCATGTAGTCGTTCTAGATTCTCATTTGAGATGAACGGTGATGTGGGAGAGTATTTGGTCCATTCCTACTCAAGCTCCGTTAGTGGATTAGGAACTCCTTGGAGCTTGAGGTTAGGTGAGGTCGGCAACTCCACTGATGTTCTGGGGAGAACTGATAACGTTTACGAAGATCTTGATGTTCTGGTTAACGACATAGCTTTGGTTCTTGGGAATGGAGTCCCCAGAATAACATTAGACTCGCTTCCATCAATCTTGAATGCATTTGGGAATGACTCACTTTCCACTCTTAGGTCATCAATTGATGCAATTGAATATGGGGTAGCAACTTACACATTCAGAATCTATGCTTTTCGTGCTGTGTTCCTAGCGATAGATGCATTTGACTTCATCATGCTTTAGTTTGTTAACCGACTGGTTTCACATGTTGGGAAATCCTTAACTGAATCGCAGTGTAACATTTGCAGTTCACTAGGATTGCGGTGTTGACCTTGGACCCAATTGACAGGAGAATACTTGATGAGCTAGATCGCGACTGTCGGATTTCCTACAAGAAACTGGCAGGTCGGATCGGAATTTCCACAACAGCAGTAATACGACGTGTTTCCTCACTCATCGAGAATGGCTTGAAGTTCATAGTCTTACCGTCACAAGCCATGATTAGCGCTTCAGGATTCCTCGGAATCATTCATACTGATGGAACAGAGAATGTCAAGGAGATAATCAACCTAATTGGGTCCAATCGAGGGGTCACTACAGTATCAGAGCTGGTAACCACAATAGGCAGAGCATACTTTGTCACTGGGTCGTATATTGGGTCAAAACGTTTGCTAGAGATTGGTAGGCTCTTCCGCGGTCTAAACGGTGCAAAGGATGTGGAACTTCACTCAGCAATACGATCCCGAATCTCAGAAGGGACAAAAATGACAGCAACCAAACAGCAGCTGCTTGTGCTGCGAGCCCTAAGAAAGAATGCCCGGATGCAAAAAAAGGAAATTGCAGAGGACTCTGGGCTTTCTGTGAAACGTGTGCGTAAAACTATCAGAGAGATACAGGAGAGCGGAGCATTCCGCTTCACTACCAGATGGAGCCACTCCTTCGTCAAGGGAATTGACCTAGCTCTTAGAATTCAAATCGATGAGAATGCGACTCCAAGTCAGCAAGTGTGGGAATGGTTGAAGGAAGAATTCCCGACAAGAGTCTTTGATGTCTTTCAGTCAGCAACAGAACCTGTTCTTTTCGCATGGTTTGAACCAGATGATATGAGAGAGGCACATAGTATATGTGAAATAGTCCGAACGGAGTCATCTGTAACATCCGTAACTCCACTTGTCTTTTTTTCTCACAAGAAGTTCCCATGGCTGGGGGAGTTTCTTTTGGATGAGATGATCCAGGCAATCAGTGATGTCAGGAAAGCTTCTTGATATTTTCTGGATTCATCGTCTGGAAGATTAGCAAGCCTAACATTTCTAGGAATTCCGTTTTGATAACATCGAAGTTTAAGCTTCGGCCGTTTCTGACCCTACTTGAGCCCTATCTTTCAAATCGATGTAAACGCTAACTGATATACAACTAATGCACTTCCTTTCCACATTGAATCACAATGAGCCTTGAAGAAGGAGGCCTCAAGAAAAATGACTGGCTCTGTTGATTCACTTCGAAGAAAAATGCTAGTCACTTACGCGTGGAAGTGTGAAAGTATGAAAAAGAGAGTGAATGTACTTCTCCTTACTTTCTTGCTAGTTGTGTCGCTATTACAGTGCTACGCAGTTACTGAGAAACAAAGGAACAAGGACATACTGAGAGAAGCTAAATCCGATGATTCATCACTAGCTCTAACTACCCAACAGTATTCAAACATTTTAGGAGGATCTGGTGCTGACGAGGTTGCAGCGTTCAAATTTGTTGAACCAGACTTAGTGTACATCGCAGGAACAACATCCTCAACCGACTTCCCAATAATCAACGGATATCAGGACACGCATGCAGGAAACGTTGATTGTTTCATCATGAAATTTAACATTGCAACTGATACTGTGATGTATTCAACATACATTGGTGGATCAGATGAAGACATCTTAACAGACATCGTTGTAGATGATGATGGTAACCTATATGCAACAGGATTCACAGAGTCTTCGGACTTCCCTGTTGTGTCTGCATACAAGGAGAATTATGTAAACCAAGAAGACATCTTTCTACTAAAATTGAATCCAACTGGCGAAGCCTTGCTTTTCTCTACATACTTTGGTGGTGATGGGTCCGATAAATCATATTCAATTGATATAGATACGGATGGGAATGTGTATATCTTCGGAAATGGTTATGCTAGTGATATTCCACTTGTGAATCCTCTTGATGATGAAAGGTATTTCATGGAAGAAGGCTATTTTCTCAAATTCAATTCTACTGGAAATGGTCTGGAGTTCTCATCCTATTTTGGAGGATTCGACCGTGATTATGCAAAATCTATATTCTTAGATGATGACAACAATGTCTATTTGATTGGTTCGACCTCTTCGACCGATTTCCCTTATCTTAATGGATACGATACATCACATAACAGTGCACAGGATTGTTTTGTTGTCAAAGTGAATTCTGCATTAGATGAGGTCATATACTCGACATATATTGGTGGTCAAGCAGCCGATGAGCCATTTGAAGCAATTGTGGATGGTTCTGGGCGAATATATTTGACAGGCTATACAATATCGAGCGATTTCCCAACCGTCAACGCTTATGATGATGAGTTTGGTGGTGGAATGGATTGTTTTGTGTGCGTACTATCAACTGATGGAAGTTCCCTTGAATATTCAACCTATCTAGGTGGCTCAGCAGTTGATATTGGTCTTGTCCTATTATACTCAAATGAAGTGGTCTATATAACCGGTTATACAAAATCAAGCGATTTCCCAACAACTAATGGGGCTGAATCGAGTCTGAGTGGTGAGATTGACTGTTTTGTGTCCAAGCTAATTCTATCAAATAACACTCTAGGTTACTCAACCTATGTGGGTGGATCTGGAGATGATTATGGACAAGGAATTGCCCTAGATGCTGATCAGAACATTCTTGTTGTGGGACATTCTGATTCAGAAGATTTCCCAGTAGATGCAATACATAGTGGAATGAGTGACTGTTTCCTGTATGAGATTCCCAAACCAGTAGCTCCACCTGGGATCGATATTCCCTTGCTTCTCTATGTTGGTGTCGGAGTCGCAGGAGTTGTAATCATAACAGTGGTTGTATATTCAAGAAGACGATAGCATTGAACAATCAAGAGAGGGTTTATGTCCCTCTCTTTGCATTTTGTAGAATCATGAGGAGTAATACTCTCACAACCATTCTCGATAACAAGCGGTTGCTAAATTAACTTGAAATAGTATTGTTATGACTTGGGTGATTTTACATAGACCTCGAAGACTCCCGCCCAAATCTCACTACTGGCTTCAGCCTTTACTAACAGATCTCCTCCAAAGTTAACTCCAACTGGACTAGACTTTCCTTTCTTCCAGACATCCGCAAAAATCAAAGAATGAAGTTTGTTTTGAAAATCTTCTGTCACTCTTTGAATCATCCCATCAATATACGCTTCATCA
>JASFEF010000087.1:0-10403 GCA_050124975.1 Candidatus Thorarchaeota archaeon
CACTGTGACCTTTGCCTACGAGGGTGTCTACGCTTTCGCTCCAGCTGTGCTAACATATGATTATGGAAACAACACCTTCTCCAAGAAAACTCACATAGACGGATTTACGGTGAGTCCTGATCCCATTGGTCTACTCCAAGACATGTTTTGGGATGGATATCCCTTCACCGCTATGATGGGTGGTGCAGTAGCACTCGGTGCTGTTGTTAATATCGTGCTCATGGCGCGAGGTAGAGGCGGCGGAACATACCAAGTATAGTTTCAAATTGTGAACTCGGAGAGAAGTGTCTCTCTGAGTTTCACACACTCTTTCTTTTATTCTTGATTTTCAGCACGTTTATTTTGAAGTGACAACAAAGTGAGTCCATGCCTCTGAAAGACGAACTGAATGGATATCTCAGGTTACCTCGTAACTTCTTTGGTATCCCTGCTCCAGAATCAGGAGACCCCGATGTTGGAATTCTAGGTGTTCCCTATGATATGACCTCCAGCTATATGCCAGGACCTCGATTCGGACCTGATGCCATTCGCAATGCAACTGATAGCGAGCGGTCTCATAGCTATTCTCTTTCTATCGGGAAGAAGGAAGTGATAGACGAGCCGCTGACAAAAAGAATCACATTGGAGGATATCGGAGACCTCGAAGTAATGTTGAGACTTCCTGAGGCGGCTGTCGTCGACATCTCTGAGGCATGTGTAAAACTTGCTCCAAGAGAGAGTCGTCTACTTTTCCTTGGTGGTGACCATTTCATAACATATCCAATACTCAAAGGTCTCAAGAGGGGTCGACCTGGTCGCTACGGCCTCATTCATCTAGATGCCCATGCCGATCTATATGCAGAAATGGGAGGTTACAAGCTCTCACACTCAGCAGGTGTGAGGAATCTGGTTGATGATGGAATTGTTCTCATTGAGGATGTTGCTGGATACGACCTTCGTTCTGCACTTCCTGCTCAAAGAAAGGAGATGACGGGATCTAAAGACCCAATCCCATCAAAGGACCATTTTCTCAAACGAGTGAAGGAGATTGGAAAACAGGTTGACTTCATCTACATCTCTGTCGATATTGATGCTCTCTCTCCCCAAGTTGCACCAGGAGTCAGCCATCCTGAGTCAGGGGGTCTCTCAATGGTCGATCTAGTGCAACTTCTCATGGCCACCTTTGAAACAGGAAAGGTTCGTTATGCTGATGTCGTTGAGCTCAATCCCTTAGTTGATGTTACTGGCATCACAGCTGCAGCAGCTCGAGATATTGTGAAAGAAATCTTGACAGGATTTGCTAGTCCGTAATAGTTTTAAGTAGTAATTGCACATAATTTGACGACGAAAATGAACCTTACGAGTTTGAAGACCGCAGACGAAATTACTACACGTGCGGGGACTACACTGCGAGAGCTAGGTTTTGGTGCACATGAAACTGCAGTGATTCTTGCACTCAACATGAAGGAGTCTGCAACCGTATCAGATCTGGCTGATGAAACAGGAATCCATCATGCCAATCTGTATTTAGTACTCGATGCGTTGGTCGGAAAGGGTTACGTCGTCCTTCAAGAGGGACGTCCCAAAGTATACCAGTTTGCACCACTCTCACACCTCAAGGAAACATTGACATCAAAACTGAAGCAACTGTTTGAGGACCTTATGAAACTCCAAGAGTCCCGTACTTCTACCTCCGCTGTTCCTGCTCTTATCTACACAATAAGAGGTAACACCGATGTGATGTCAAAGATGCTCTCGATGATTTCCAGAGCAGGAGAAACCATTCTTCTTGTGGCACCAAAACTGGAGGATTTTGGAGAGGGAGTTATATCATCCTTAGAAGAGGCTTCAGGGCGAGGTGTAAAGATCCGTGCTATTCTAGGGGTGAAGAGTAATCTCAAGCTTCCCCATTTCCAACAGCGTATTAAGGAAGATACGTTAGCAATCGATATTGTGATAGACTCTGAAGAAGCTCTGATCTCCATGCCAGACTTGAGTGTGTGTGGTTGGGCTGATAATCCACTTATCTCGATGCAACTCGAAGGTTTTCTAGAACAGACGTGGCAGATGTCAAAGAAGGTATGATTCATGGTAGACTATGATGTTATTGTGGCAGGTGCAGGGACTGGAGGAGCAACCACTGCGTACACACTTGCCAAGAGAGGTCGTTCAGTACTTCTCATAGACAGGAAGGAAAGAGACAATATTGGACACAAGACATGTGGGGATGCATTGGGAAATCATCATATCGAGGAACTGAGGGAGCTCGTTGGTATTCCAGAACTCCCAGCAGGAATTGTCGAGTATGATGTGAATGGCATAGACCTCATTGCACCTGACAGAGATCATCGCTTGAGAATGCAGGGACCAACAACCACCGGTATGTCCTTCAATAGGCTCAAAACGGGCCAATGGTTCGTTGGGCTCGCTGAGAAAGAAGGAGCTGAGGTGTGGGCCTCGACTCGAGTGAAGCGATTGATCTTTGAAGACGGCAAGGTTGCTGGCATCAAGCTCTCGAAGGAAGGAGGATCCGAGCAGGTCGTCAAGAGTCGCATAGTCATTGATGCTACTGGTGCAACTGGAATGCTTCGCATGCAACTTCCTGAGTCATCACCAGTCGAACGACACATTGCCAGTGAGGACCGAATGGTCGCCTGGCGTGACATCTATGAAACCCCTGACTTCGATTTCGAAACGCCAGACATACTGGAGATCTTCTGGAACCAGGATGAAACCCTTGGAGGTTACACATGGGTGTTCCCCCAGGGTAAGAATCGAGTCAATGTCGGGAACGGTGTAATGACCATTGAGGGTCACCGCAATCCAAAAGACATTCAGTATGACTTCGTGAAGAAGACATGGATGGACACTTGGGGAGAACTGAAGGTGCTAGACAGCAGTGGCGGAGTCGCACCCATTCGAAGACCCATTGATACAATGGTGGATGACAACTTCATGCTGGTCGGCGATGCTGCCTGCCAGGTTAACCCGATCCATGGTGGGGGGATCGGTTCATCACTCTTGGGAGGTGCTCATGCGGGAATTGTTGCTTCCGAAGCTTTGGAGAATAATGACACTTCAATAGATGCACTTTGGGACTACAATCCTCGATATCACAAGAGTTACGGATCAAAGCAGGCTGCTCTTGATGTCTTCAGATGGTTCCTTCTGAATGTCACCAATGAGGACATTGACTTTGCTTTCAAGAAGCAGGTCATCAAAGCAAGTGATCTCCTTGACACCTCGATGACTGGTGAGGTCAAGTTTGGTGCAGGTGAGAAGTTCAAGCGTCTTGTCTCTGGTTTTGGAAAGATACCACTCCTTCTTCGAGTGAACAAGGTTGCGAAACTGATGAATGATATTCGTAGAGTCTATAGTGAGTATCCATCTTCACCTAAGGGTCTTGATGCTTGGAAGGACAAGCTTGTACCCATCTACGCTGCAGCCAAAGAAGCATAAGTGAGATTGTTGCATGCTCTATTGTCGGAGCATGCTCCCTCTGTCTTCGAGAGGTAAATCTGATGCGTGTAGTTGGGTCTGCAGCAGGAGTCAAGCTTCATGCGCAAGATGATTCCTACTTTTCCTATTTCAACAGCCCCTACATTGGACACGACTTGGGTTCTGCCATTGATATCTATCCTCATCATCAGGAATGGGGTGGTCCAGTTGTCTCGCCGGTGTCTGGCACTGTTGTTAGAATCAAGAAGATGAGTATGGGACAGCCCAAACAGTTTCCAACTAATGATTTTGATTATGGAGTTGGTATTCTTCCTGAAGAGTCAGAAACCGATATTGTTCGCATCCTGCATTGTGAACCTTCTGTATCTGAAGGAGAAACTGTTCACCTTGGAGATAACATAGGACGAGCAATTCGTTCTCGATACTTCAACTACTGGACTGGACCACACTATCATGTAGAGATTCAACCAAGGGAATCATTTCGCCGATCAAGTAAGTCATACCCCCTCAAGTTAAACTACAAGTTTGAATCAAAGCAGCGAGAATCGATTGAAACTAGTGTTGAATTTCTTGTGGATTCCGTAACAGAGGACCACTTAGTAGGGTATGCTAGAAACCTGGATTATGCTGAAATTCAGAATCTATCGGGGGTTTCTGCAATTGTAGACAATGAAGTTGTTGGAATCCTTGATGGAGGTCTCCCACACTACAGAATTGGTGGAGTGATCGGAACAACTGATTTGAAAGAGGGTTATCATGTTAACCTTCTAAACTCTCCAGTTGGTACAGTTCAACAAACAAAATCAAGTGTTGGTGTTTTCAGACGAGGTCCTTCGGTCACACCATTCTTAGATGATATTGAGCTGCGTGGCATTTCTTGCTTTTTATATCCTAAGCAATTCACAAAACAGAACATCCCGCAAATGATTCTCATTCCTCAGAAATATAATCAGTTCAAGGGACTCTTCAATGAAGGAGATCTTTGTAAGTTTAGAGTAACCAGCGACATCAACACGGTTAAAGCGGAATAGGTGAAACGAGAGTCGATTACTTTGGTCGAGAGAGTGCGTCTGTCAATAGGAACAGCCATTCAGATTGGACTAGAATCAGGTGATAGAGACCCCGACTTCACAACCGCATTTCTTATGACATATAGAGAAGGGGGATGTGAAGCCAACTGTGCTTTTTGTCCTCAGGGATTGGAGAGTACCTCTTCATCAGATCGACTCTCGAGAATCTCTTGGCCAGAATTCGATTTCAGTAAGGTTCTTGATTCGTGGCCTCCTCCTGGTCAGTTCAGGAGAATCTGCATTCAGACCATTTGTTATCCAGAGGTTGTTGATGATGTTGTTGAGATTGTAGGCGAATTGAGAAAGGTTTCAAAACTCCCAATCTCTATAGCAATTCATCCGATTTCAACCGAAGACATGATCAGATTGAAAGATATTGGTGCGTCAAATATCGGGATTGCGCTTGATGCTAGCACACCGGATATCTTCGAGGACATCAAGGGAGAACATCGAGGAGCTGCGTATCGGTGGGAGTCTCATCGTCAAGGTCTTCTTGATGGCTTAGAGATTTTCGGTGAAGGTCGTGTAACCACTCATCTCATTATTGGATTGGGAGAAACTGAGAAGGAAGCAGCTGATTTCATAGTCGACATGTATGAGCTGGGCGTTAGTGTTGGCTTATTCGCCTTCACAAACATCAAGGGAACTTCACTTGAAGACCGGTCTCCTCCTGAACTTTCATCCTATCGGAGGATTCAGGTGGTCAGACAATTAGTATCGCAAGGACTACTCAAATCTGAGCAGATACGAGAGAATGAGGATGGTACAATATCAGTGGACATTGCCAATGACAAGATTCGAGAATCCTTATCATCAGGAGGGGCATTCCAGGTTACTGGTTGTAAAGGCTGCAATCGTCCGTTCTACAATGAGAGACCCTGTGGTCCAATGTATAACTACCCACGGCGGTTGACAGAAGAAGAAGTTCGAAGAGCAATTGAAGACACAAACTTGGTGACATGAATGGAAGAGTTTCGATTCATTGACTTGGAGGTACACACCGCATTTGAAAACATGGCTATTGACGAGGCAGTCATGTTGGCTATGAAGGAGGGCAAGGTCCGCCCTACACTCAGACTCTACCGTTGGAATCCCTCCGCTGTTTCAATAGGAACATTCCAAGGGATGAAAGATGAAGTAGACGTGGACTTCTGCAAAGCGAACGGTATTGACTTCATACGACGAATCACGGGGGGTGGAGCAGTCTTCCACGATTACGAGGGTGAAGTGACATATAGCATCATAATGCCAAAGGGACATAGACTCGCCCCTCCTGATGTTATTGAATCGTATCAGCTTCTCTGTGGGGGGATTGTGAAGGCTCTGGAACACCTCGGTATTGAAGGAGAGTTCAAACCAATCAATGATGTTGATGTTGGAGGAAAGAAGGTTTCTGGGAATGCGATGACACGACGCCATGGTTGTGTACTACAACATGGAACGACACTGCTTGATCTAGATATCACCTTGATGTTTACTATCCTTAAGGTGCCGCAAGAAAAAATCTCTGACAAGATGATTGCGGATGTCAAAGAGCGAGTTACTTCAATACGAGATATTCTTGGTAGGAAGGTAGAGATCAGCGAACTTCAGGAAGCTCTCAAAAGAGGATTCTCGGATGCATTGGAAATTGAACTTATCACTGAGAAACTAAGTGATGAAGAAATTGAAAAAGCAGAACAACTTGCAAAGGAGAAATACTCCTCCAAGGAGTGGAACTTCTCAAGGTGAAACCTATGCGTGAATCAAGCTACAAGGTCCCAGATGGGAAGCTCATCAAAGTCAAACTCTGGGTTTCATCAGGAAGAATTTCTGAAATCAAGATACTCGGAGATTTTTTCCTTCATCCTGAAGAAACTCTACAGGAGCTTGAGATTTCACTCGTTGGAAAAACATCTGATGAAACCTCAATCGAAAGGACAATAGCTCAGGTCTTGACAAGTGCCACACTTATTGGGGCAACAGCTGCAGATATTGCAAAGACAATCATGATGGCATGGAAATTAGAGTAGCTATATGATAGATTCAATCGTAATTTTGAGACGCATCCGACCTACCTCAGTAATATTCTCAATCTTGATGCGTGACTCATCTAATTTCATCTCAAAACTATCTTCGATTCCTAGATACACCTGAACAAGTTCCTCGATTGGTGGTTCTGGAACAAGATCTTTCGGGCTCTGAGGTTTGATTGCAATCTCTCTATCACTTGCGCCTTGGATGTTCCAGATTGTGTTCACAATGTTGTCTGCTTTTTCCCTATCAGTAGGAGGTGTGACTGCGGCTATGAAGCTTTTTGCTAGATCTTTGCCAAAGGGACTTACTGTCATTGGACTCCCTATCCAGTCCCTGTCAAGGTACAGAGCTCCCTCATGCAACTTCTGTGACCGGTCAATCTTCATTTTTACATCTATGAACTCCTGGAAACCGCCTGGTTTGAGATGTATCTCTTGCATTCCATCTGCTAATGGCTTCCTTCCACTCTCTGTGAAGTTGAAGAATGAAAATAGCTCTGTTTCATGGAGCTCTTCGTAGCTCATCAAAGTCTTACCTCCTAAGGAATTAGCTATACGACACTTCGACACATTAGCCTTTCTCTGTGTTAATTCAACTACCCCTCGAAAGATATGGAATGGACTTGAAATAGACAAACCTACCCTGTTGAATTATTCATCCGTTTGGTCTGAAGATACTGGACTGCAGCCACACTGAAAGCTAGTAGAATCAGTCCCAACCAATCTAGAGGTTCTGGATACTCTGCAAGAAAGATGAATGAGAGGATGACTATCTGTGGCATCATTGTGCTATTAATGAGAGCCATGTCAATAGCTCTCAACACTCTCATTGCTCTATTCCAGAGTGCAAATGCAAGTGCCGTGTTCACAACAGCTAGCCATAGGATATAGAACCAAGATGTAAACGATAGAGGAGAGATAGGTTCAGTTGTCAGTCCAAATAATATGAGGAAGACTGACCCAATCGACATCATTACTCCGGTGACAACTAGTGATGGTGTGTCTTTTGCACGATTGATTGCTCTACCTATCAAAGCAGAAGCAGAATTTGCCAGTAGACTGATCAGACCAATAAAGAGGCCGAGAATAGAAACCCCAACGAAATCCAATGGGTAGAAGTATAGAATCACTCCAAAGATTCCTAGAATGACGAGAACTGTTTCCATCTTCGAGGGTTTCTCTGCCAACATTGGTATCGCTGTCAATAACACAATGATTGGGGTCAAATTGAGAAGGAGGGAGAATGTGATTGCAGGAAGATAGAACAATCCCAGAAATTGTGTTCCCTGAGTTGCAGTTATGTAGATACACCCGTAGAGAAACAGCATGCCCCACCATCTTCTTGATCTACCCTTGAAAGATGAGCGCATTTTGGGTTGTGCTATAATTAGCATCAGAAGTATCAATGAGGCAAAGGAGTATCTCAGACCTGCGAATGTAAGCGGGGGTATATCCTCAAGTCCAAACTTGATGATAACGAAAGAAGAGGACCAAAGCACTGTTACGATTAACGCCTGAACAACAGCGACTATGCGTGTTCGTCGAGAGTCCTGGAGATTTCCATCGTCGGTGTCAATCAAGAGATTCATTCTCCCTGAGAAATAGATAGATTGAAGTAAGAATAGGTGTTATGCCGTCGTAAGACGGGTGTTTATAAGAATGATAGAAGCCAAGCTCGAAATCACTGCTGAAGGGTACTATTCGTGTGACATCACGAGAAAGATTCCAGTACGGGTCGACTTGATCTCAATCAATGGACCTCTTGGATTTGGAATTATCCAGAGCTTGTCTGGAGAAGAGAAACCACTTATTGACTACGTGAAATCTCTGAAGAAGTCATCGAGCATTGCTGAAGTTAGAGTGACATACAAGACCCCTGAACAGTACTGGACCGAAGTCACTCACAAGTTGAGGAGGAAGTCAATTCATCAGACCATACTTGAGAGTGGATGTATGTCTAGGCTTCCAATAGTTATAGAGGGAGGGACTCAAATTCACCATATTCTGGCTCCAGATACTAGTGCGTTTCGCTTAGCCTTCGATAACCTCCGTTCGAGGTTTGCGAAAGTCCGTGTCCTCAGTGTCCGACGTTCACCTAGAGGAACGCTTGGTCTAGGTTTGACACAGAAACAACTTGACGCAATCAGGTTGGCAATATCAAACGGTTACTATGACATGCCACGAAGAAGTGAGATAGAAAAACTGGCTAAGAAACTGAAGATCAAACGTGTGGCCATGCAAGAGAGATTACGTCGAGCTGAGAGAACTATAATGAATCAGTTTGCTGAGGAGTATCTCTAGCAATCATGGACAACAGTGAAATAGCATCGTGTTATCGATACAATGATTGCGATGGTGGATCCGGAGTACTTGCATGATAAGAAAGTTCAGAAGATTGATTCTGATATTAGAAATTTCAAGACCGATCTGAAGAGTGCAGAGATGGAACTTGAAGGATTGGACAGCCGCCTGGATGCTGAGATAGAACGATATCGACAAGCAGCTAGGTCTCAACGAGACACGTATGAAGCGATTCGAAGTCAGCTTAGGTCAGCAGAGCGTGTGTGGAAGGATGCAGACAAGGAATATCGAGATGCTAAGAAACAGAAGGACAAGACGCGCTCGACTCTTAAGAAAAAAGTTGATCATCTTCGGAAGAGAATTCGTGATGCTGAGAGAGCCAAGGAGAGACGCTTCCGAGATCTAGACAAAGAGAAAAGGAAACGTGAAGAACAATCTCGTGAATAGTAATCAATGAACGAACTCGGAGGTATGAGGAGTGAACGCATATTTCACTATAGTACTACTTGGATTTGTCTTGTTCTTCATTGTGTGGGGACTTGGTTGGTTTCTTGAGAAACTATCCCATCGTCTGCTTCGAACCACACAAGACCCAGGATCACGATCATGGTATATGCTTGTAGGGCCTGGAGTTGCACTTCATGAGTCCTCTCATGCACTGGGCTGTGTTTTCACTAGAACTAAGATTGTTGAATTCAAGCCAATCAATGTTGAACGACAGGGAGACCAGATACTTCTGGGATACGTAAAATACATGAAACCACAAAGCAGGTTCAAGAATGCCATCATCAATCTTGCCCCCGTTGCAGTTTCTCTGGTTTTACTCATCTTATTTGCCTATGGCGCTACATACCTTGTTCCTGATAGACCAGGACTTGGAACAAATGCTCTGGAGTTACTGAGTGAGCTCATCAATGTAAAATCAAATCCTGCGTTGCTATCTGATTGGATGTATCCATTAACAGCAATTGGAGGATTTGTCTACACCTTCTTGTACACATTTGCAGAACTTACAGTCATCAATCCAGTCTTCTGGATTGTGGCATTTCTTGCGATGACAATCATGTTCTCCAATGCTCCCTCCAGTGTGGACATTGAGAATGCAGCAGCAGGGCTCAAGGTAATCATTGTCTTTGACATTATATGGTTAATAGTCGCATACTTCTTGCCGCAAGCAGGTTGGTTGTTGTATGGTCTTTTTGAGACTCTAGCAGTCTTGTTCTCATTGGCAATCGCATTTGCTGCTGTAGGCTATGGATTCTTCATCCTAGTGGCTGCAATGTCCAAGCTGAAGTCACCATATCAGATTCTTCCGTTCTTGGGTTGTATTCTAACTGGGATTGGTTTCTATATGATGGGGCCCGCTTTCGAGGCTGTTGTGTCTCTAGCAATGCAGACTATCATCTCGGTTGGAGTATTCGTGGTGATAGCAGTACTGATGCTGATGATCAAATCTCTTAGAAAGTAGACGTAATACCTAGTGTCTTATTCGAACTTTGGACTCTTTCATCAGGGCCCGACCATGGCAAAGATAGACCTGATTCGGAGACCATCCCTCATCAGTCCTAGACATCTCCTA
>JASFEF010000088.1:0-10339 GCA_050124975.1 Candidatus Thorarchaeota archaeon
GGGAGAACTTCTAAGAAATCTATGACATAACTAGAATCAAATAGCCGATAATTGAGAAAACCACTAGAAACCCTATCAGGAGTCCCCAATCGAATCTTGATGTGAGAGAGAACATCCTTTTACTATAGTATCTCAACTCGTGCTCATTATAGACTCCCGTCTTTTCAAGCAAGACTGGTAGGTCTCTTCGAACCTCATTATTCTGCTTCATTCCCATAGCGCTCAATGCTGAGAAAATGACTGCTGTGAAAATCAGGATTGCAATCCCCAACTCTTTAGACCCTACTGATGAAATGATGAGGACCGGCATCATCATTATCAATCCAAAGAAAAGCGCGATTAGTTCGACTGCTCGTTTCTTGAAGCTCAAGTCAGTATAGAACGGAAGTGTACCTTTCACCAATACTGCAGTTCCATAACGTCTAGGTGCGGCCTCACTAACGTCTCTGCATACAATTCTGAGGGTGACCTCCTCAACAAAGTTGGTCGTCCATCGACATTGTGCAAACTCTGTCCTAGAATACCCAACCCTGATCTTGCTAAACTCAGAGCCATGCTCCTTTACAAGTGAGCTTCTGAGGTGCATTCGTTCAATCAGATCTGTGAACTCTGTCTGGAGGTAATCATTGTCATCAAACTCGCCAAATTCTTCAGACTCTTCCTCATCCCAAGCATGGTGTTCATAACAGAGGTCGAATTTCTGAGACCTCGAAAGAGTCGTGAACATGACAAAAACTGAAGGAAGCACAAGTAGAATTAGTACAAACATGAAGAGGTATGAAGCCTGTTGATAAAACATCAAACCCAGCATACCAATGACTAATCCCGCCCAGGTGCAAATTATGAGGGCACCTATTGCGGTCAGATGATAGTCAATCTCGTAATCATATCCATCGTACTCTGTCATACATCCTAGGTCTACCATTTCCAGAGTCAGCTTCCTGACAAGTTGAATGTTCCTGAAGGAAACTCTGTGCGATGTCCAGAGTGAGAATACAGCTACTCCAATGATGGTCAGTGAGAGAAGCAGAAGACGAATCTCTTGAATCAACCATGAAAGTACAAACCCAATCACAGGTAGAGTTGTGAGAAGGACCACACAGGTCAATATGTATAGACCAAGTCTATTTGCTAGGAACCACTCATGGGGCGACCAAGATCTCTCGATAACGAATCTTCCTATCAAACGTCTTAGTTCTGACTCTGTGGATGCGATTATGCGCAGACTCTCGCCCTCAAAATACGCCCGAGGTTTCGATTCCACTGATGGTTTTGGTTCAAACTCGATTGAATACGGAGCGGCTAACCCTTTCCTTTGGAATATGTCCGTGACAATCTCACGAACTTGATGACTTTCTAATTCTTCACTTGAAATAGTGGCTTCGGCTATCGTTGCTACTCCCCTACTTGCTGTGTGATACTCCGATGCTGGACAAATAGGGTTTTGCATGATTATCTAGTCACTATATTCAGCAGTACCATGAATCAAGACTGGAGTGCCCTTCTCATCTCTTGTTTCGAAATGAACAACGTGTAGCCCCACCTCATTGACTCCTCCATCGTATACTTCAGTCGTTAGAGTTTGGTCCAATAATACAGGTCTTGAAAACCGAACGCTCATGCTTTTCAACCGCTTGGGGTTTCCTTCAAGGAGCCTATCAACAATGGCCTGTGAGGAAAGAGCCATGGTGCATAACCCGTGAAGGATAGATCTGGGCAGTCCTACACTCCTCGCAGCTTCATCACTGATGTGAATTGGATTGTGATCTCCAGAGGCTTCAGCGTATCTCTTTCCTTGATCTGCAGTGACTATTGATTGATGCCTAACAAGCGCCTCTCCTCTCTCAGGTTCAGGAGTGTCTTTCACAGGTTTCTTCTCTCCTTCCTTCTTCTTGCCCCTTGAAAGTAGTCGATAGTTCATCTCTACAACTGAAACATCCCCACGTCTGCACTGTATCTGCAGATCCAAGATCTCATTGACACCACGCTTCTCCATGTTGCTGATTTTTGCAGTAGTGTGAATCTCATCTCCTATCCTGAGGGGTTCTCTCCATGATATCTGATGCTCAGCATGGACCACTCGAAAGATGTTGAAGTCTATCTTCTCTGAATCGTCTACAAGTTGACTAAGGATGTCTGGTAGGAATACGACAGGATAGAGAGGTGAAGGAGTAGGTTCAGACGCCTCGTTCAGATAAAGAGGATTCTTCTCATTTGTCGCGAGGGCGTATTTCCGAACACTCTCTGAATCTACGGTCTGAGGACCTGCTTGGTACTCTTTTCCTAGAAAATCTCGATTCAATCTTGTAGTTTCATCTGTCATAACAGCATCTCCTATTTGGCTAGCTCCTCCTCCCTAAGGAGCTTCTTGTGGAGTTTCATAACGAGGGTTAATGGAAGTTCATCACGAAATTCAACGAATTTGGGCACTGCATAAGGCTTGACCTTGTCCTTGAGGAACTCGATTATCTCCTCTTCAGAGACCTTTCCTCTGAACTCTGGCTCCAGCTGGATGAACGCCTTAACTCTTTCACTTCCCGCCCTATCTGGATCTGGCACACCAATTACTCCTGCTACCTCAACTGCTGGGTGTTCATGTAGAATATCATCGATGACTCGACTATACACCTTGTTTCCACTTACATTGATCATGTCCTTTATTCGGTCGACCACTGTGAAATATCCCTCATCATCCATGGTCACCATGTCCCCCATCCTCACCCAACCGCCCTCTTCCAAACCGGAACCAAGAGTTGGCCAATAACCCAACATGCACTGTGGTCCTCTGACCCAGATTTCACCGGGTTCTCCCATAGGCGGTTCCTCTCCAGTTTCTGGATCGATGACTCGAATCTCCGTATCAGGTAGTGGAACACCAACACCACGTTTCACCTGTTTCATGAATCCTGTCACCTTTGAGAAGGCGGAGATGTTGACCGTAGCTCCTCCGGAGGTTTCAGTAGCACCATACCCCTCCCCCATTGGCACTCCCGAGATTTTCTCAAACTCCTCTGCCAACTCTGGTGGAAGAGCTGCAGAAGCGGAATAATAGAATATCTGCCCTTTGTTCAGTGGCATATCACAGAAGACAGTATAGTGAGCAGGTACTGCAAAGACTATGGCTGGTCGGTACTCATTGATGACATCGACTATCTTCACCATATCTCGTGGGTCCATCAGGAGCATCTTCAATCCCCAAGAAATGCTTGCATGGATTGCCCAGTGACCATACATGTGGAATATCGGGACACAAATCGCTGTTGCTCCCTTGCCCACAATACCAACTTTTAGTGGGTCCATCATCCAGTGGACTGTCTGAATAACATTGGAAGTGAGGTTGTAATGGGACAACATTGTGCCCTTTGGAACTCCTGTTGTCCCACCGGTGAAGGGGAGTAACGCTATATCCTCCTTTGGGTTTATCTCGACATGTTTGGTGTGCGGCTCATACTTCTCTATCAGGTCGTCCATCAAATAGTATCCAGATTCAGTTATCTCTTCCATCTCAGGGGCTTCGTAATCTGGAAAGATCTTCGTCGGGGCATAAATAATGGTCTTCACATCAGTATCTGGTTTGACCTCATTCACTCGAGGAATCCGTCGGTACGAACAAACAACAACCTCCGACTTGCTCTCCTTGATCTCGTGTCTTAGGTCATCCGCTTTATGGAGGATGCTCAGAGGCACGTGGACTGCCCCAAGCTTCATACATGCATAGTCTGCGATGATGAACTCAGGACATGACGGGAGAACTGTGGCAACAGGGTCCCCCTTTTTCACACCTAAATCTACAAAAGCTGATGCCAATCGATCCACCTTTTCCTTCAACTCAGGATAAGTCATCTCTTCATCAGCATATACGCAGGCGATTGCTTCCGGATACTCCTTAGCTGACTCCTCCAAGAATGAGTAGACATTGATCTCTGGATATGGTTCCATCGAATGCTTCAGCTTGAAGGGTCCCAGATAGTATGCCTTGAGCCAAGGCTTTTCCTCATATGAAGATGTCATCGCAACCACTCATGCTGGATACACTACTACTCAATAAATCTGGTCAATTACCCATTCCAGCCCAAGTTCGGTCAGTTTCTCTTTCGTAGGCCTACCCTCCTTGTCCCATCCACGGAACTCATAGTAACTAACCAGCATGGGTTCTAGGTCAACCACGAGGCCCTTGGCAGGACCCTCTGGGAGTGGGTCTTTCAACAGCCTGGGTGGAAGAGTGTCATCTGCACGGGTTGCACCCTCTCGAATGTTGTAGACCTTCTCGAGATTGTAGATTCTCTCTCCTGTTTCTCTGAAGTCTGCTGCTGAATATTCAATTCCCATTAGATTGGACAACAAAACCGCCCAGTCCTCTGCAGTCATGACAATACCCATGAACTTGCAGGCACCCACTGCGTCGAAAATCTGAAAGGCGTCCTCAAAGTCCTTCAGTATCACTGACTTCTCTGGAATCTCCTTCTGCGGGTCTCCCACATCCGCATCATCCACGATCATGAAGGGCATCGAGAGAAAAGCAGGTCCTTCAATCCAAGCAGTGATATGATCTCCACCTCTGTTGGCGGTGGCATAAGCTAGTCCTGTGATCTTTGCGGCTCGGCTGTCATATGCAGGAAGCTCAAGTCCTTTCACATGCATGGCAAAGTGTTCAGAACCCTGACCAAACTTCTCAGCCATTCTCATCGTGCCCTCAGCCATTACATCACCAAAACCCTCACGCAAGGCTATCTTGGGTACTATGTCAACAATGATGTCTTTATCCCCGAACGTGAACTCAATCCCGCCTGTGTCCTCTTTCGTTAGAATTCCCTTCTCAAAACATTCCATGACAAAGGCCACACAGACTCCAGCAGAGATCACATCAAGCCCATAGTCATTACAGAGGAAGTGGGCCATGGAAATGGCCTCTAAATCATCGACCCCGCACATGCTCCCGAAGGCGCCGATTGTTTCGTACTCTGGTCCTTCGCCTCTACTCTTGAACTTGCCTTCCTTAATATTGGCGACTCGCCCGCAAGCGATAGGACATGCAAAGCAAGGTTTACGCGATTCTAGAATCGTATCATTCAACATAGTGCCGTTGATATTCTCTGCACCCTCAAACACACCTGTCTGAAAGTTACGAGTGGGCAGCCCTCCCACAACCTGACAAAGATCCACCATGGTCGCAGTGCCATAGACCTCCAGAGTCATCTTGAGCATGCTCTGGTTGACCCAATCGAACCTCTTTTTGGCCTCAGTTCTGTACACATCAGGATTGGCAACAGGAATCTGTTGCTTGCCATAGGACACTACTGCCTTCAGGTTCTTTGAGCCCATCACAGTTCCGAGACCGCATCTACCTGCTGCACGACCAAAGTACTCCTCATCACAGTCGTTCATGATTGCAGCATACTTGACGAGCTTCTCACCTGCAGGACCAATGCAGGAAACATTGTGCTTAGGACCATGTTTCTCTTTCAGGATCCTTGTTGTTTCTGACGTGGTCTTACCCCATACCTCTGAAGCATCGACCAGCTGAGCCTTCCCGTCTTCAGTCAAGAGATACACCGGTTTTGGGGAAATCCCCTCGAAGATGATGCCATCAAAACCAGATCTCTTGAAGTCCTTTGCCCAAAATCCTGCTGAGTTGGCCTGACCCCATAGATTCGTCAGTGGTGATTTGGCTACAACACTGTATCTTCCCGCACTCGGAGATTGAGTGCCAGTCAAAGGTCCAGTCATGAAGATGAGCTTGTTCTCAGGTCCTAGGGGGTCTATTCCTTTCTCTGTTTCATTGATCAGATACCATGTCGCGAGACCTGCTCCACCCAAGTATTTTCTGAGGATCTCGTCGTCAGGGAACTCTTCAGTTATTGTCCCATCTGTGAGGTTCACTCGTAGTATCTTGCCCATGTATCCCTTCAGCATCTTGTGTCAATCCATGTGGTCTTAGTGTGGGGTGTTTTGTTTAGTCGTAAAACTCTGTCTCTATAGTCGTCGCGCTTGCAACCAACTCCTTGGCTGCTTCAGTTGCCCGTAGAATCTTAGGCATATCTCCAGTGACCTTCGCCTGACCGGAGAGCAATGCACGAATTGGGTCAAGCTCCTTCTTCAGAATCGTTTCCCAAACATCTATTCTTGATGCATAGATATACTCAACCTCAAAAGGCTGGCCTGAAGGTGTATCACCCTTCTCTAAGAGTTTGTACTCTTCATCATCCTTTAGGACCTGACAACCCGTACATTTGCCATGGTGTAGACCAACCCAGACTCTAATCTGCTTGTCCAAACCACCGTGTGGGTCGATCTGGAATATGAAATCACCTTCCCACCAGTCAGCCGCCTTTGCGTAAGCCTCATTCGCATTTACTGCTTTCTCGAAAAGTTCTGCCCATTCTTGACTTCCGAATTTAACCATGTATCATTCCTCTCATTATTTCTTGTCTAGAACTAAAATCTTGGGTAGGGCTAGGAGTTTGCCATATGCTCTCCCCTTGAATTGTAATTTCCTGTTCCCGAATCGATTTTTCTTCATCATCATGTGCGTGACTGAATGCTGACCATTGCAGAAGAACATCAGGTCCTCCGGGTCTGCTATCAACTCAAGGTCACGCTCCTCAAGAGCATCTCTTGAAACAGTGTACTCTCCATCCTTTGCAACGAGATTTATCCACATTATCTCATCTTCTTCGACATGTAGTCCAATATTGAATCTGCCCTCGAATGATTCTATCCTCTTGGTGTGTTTTGGATTCTCTCTTTTCTCTGCAATTATACCGTCAATGACTGCTTTCATTGTTAGAAACAGTGTCTCTCTTTGAGTGTCATCCATCTTTCTCACAGTTCTATTAGCTTTCATTATGGATTCTGCAAGCTCCATTTCAATATTGTCTTTGAGAGAATTAGATGATTCCCTCACAAGGAAAGACGTTTTAGGCAGAAATGTGGACATGTTATTAGGGATGCAAGGGAAGGGGACATAAGATGACAGAAACGAAAACATACATGAAGACTACTCTCTTGGGTTGGCTTGTTGTTGGGTTGTTACTCACCATCGTTGTTACATTTCTCTGGTTTTTTGCTGATGTAATCACAACAGTGGTCTTTGTACTTGGCATTGGTCTGGGCTTTGGGATTGCATCCATCATCGTTGTAAATGAAGCATTAATTCTGACAACCATTCAAGCCCTTCAAGCGGCAGGAGAAAGTGCAGTTCAGATACTGAGTCTACGAAAGAATATGCGGGCGATTTTGGCGGTCTGGATTTTCGGCCTGTTCACATTGGTTGTTGTGATGACTGTGTTCAACCAGCTAGAGGTGGACAAGTTCAGCGTAATCATGGGAGTGCTCGGCAGTTTTGTTGCCTCGGTAGTTGCCTACTATTTTGCTACGAGCAGGGGAACAACCACCTAGTAGGAGTACAACCTCTGAATCTCATCAGGTTATCTCCTCCGAATCGCTAGATCATATCCGCAGTTGTTGCAAGTACCATCAACACCAGTAGCTGCATTTCTCGAGGAATGCCATCGTCGTTCATAACAAAGTTTGTTACATTTAGGACAGACAGTGTCTTCAAAGCCTTTGGTTCCTACGTTACCAATATAGACAAACTCTAGGCCTGTTTTTAGAGCCATTTCTCGTGCCTCTTTCAGCAGTTCTATTGAGGTTGAGGGCTCCTTGTACTCGAAAGCAGGATGGTACCTGTTTAGATGCCAAGGTGTCTTTGAATCAGTGTTGTCCAATATCCATCGTGCGAGAGTTTCCAAACACTCCCTGTCATCACTAAGCCCGGGAACAACTAGTGTCGCGAGTTCCACATGAACCCCCCTCTCAATCATGTGTATGATGTTATCTAATACTGGCTGGAGTGCAATCCCACATATCTTTCTGACCTGAGGCTCACAACCCTTGACATCTACATTTGCTGCATCTAAGCCTGCATCAATCATGAAGTCGAGGGCTTCGGATGTCATGTAACCATTTGTGACAATTGTGTTGTACAAACCCTGTTCTCTAGCAATCTTGAACACCTCGAGGTTCCACTCAAGCATCAGAGTAGCAGCCTCGCTGAAGGAAATGGATGTGCCTTCACTCCCCCGTTTCCGAGCTATTTCGACAAACTGCTTGGGGCTCATATATCGAGTCAGTTCCGGGATGGGTTGTTGCTTTGAGATTTCAAAGTTCTGACAGAATGGACATGAGGCATTACACCCCCAGCTCCCAACAGTGAGAGCTCTCGTACTTGGTGCGAAATGAAAGAACGGTTTCTTCTCTATTGGATTATTGTTAATTGAGGAAACATTCCCGTACACCAAGGTCTTCACTGAGCCGTTGATATTGACTCTTGTTCGACAAACCCCCATTTTGTTCTCATGAATAAGACATCTGTGAGAACATGTAAGACAACGTACTCCATCATCTTCCTTTTTCTGAAGTATCCCTTCACGAACGACTCGGGGATCATACTGGTCTACTTGAATCTCAGTCAATTTTCACTACCACTGACTAAGTTAGATTCTGAATTGAATACATCTTCAAAGCTCATTCATCTAATCAGTCATTCGTAGGTGCTTGGTAAAACTCTTTACTAAGCATTTCATCATCAGGGCACGATGGATTTGTAGGTGCATTGGAGTGGTTAGATTTGGAGAATGACGTGAGTATAAGAATATCTGACTATAGGGCTATGATTGACTCGACCTTTGAAACACTTCTCACCATAACAACAATACTGTCAGGTGTGTATGCAGCTGTCAGTTTCGACTGGTTTGCATCAGCAATGATGGAGCCTCACCCGGGTGAACCCATGAGTTCTGAGATGATCACTCAGGCTTTGATAGGAGTCTTTCTAGGCTTGATATTCATCTTGCCACTCACGTTGATTGTTCTCTCTTGGGCGCTCTCTAAAATATGGGTGTCTACAACTTGGAGGACAGTAGCTTGGTCTGGTCTGCTTTATTGCCTGACACAAGACTTCACTGGGATTCTTGCTCTACTTGCATTTCCTCTGATTGCAGCCAATGCCTTTGTAGGACCCATCCTAATCGCGGCGGTGCTATTTGTAGTCATCCTTCCCACTACACTTGGAATCTCACTTGGCTATAGAGTGAGTGTGAGATATGATCAAGACGCTATGCCGTTAAAGAAGAAGAAGAGGAGATATGCCCTAAATGCCGCGCTCACAGTCCTAGCAATACTGATCATCCAAGCCATACTCGGACTCTCTATTATAACTCCCGACTAGGGATTTTGAACCGACTCAATTACCAATTTGAGCTTGGTCGTACTAGTCGTTGGTATATACCACCATTTCAGAAGACCTGATTTTTTACCTACACGCAACCACTGGGCATTAGCATAGAGGTAGTAGTAGTTCAACCACCATGGGGGAGGTTCGTTAGTGATTGACATAATGTCTTCGACTGGGATTTTGATTCTGACCAACAGTCCATGCTTGACAACGACTCCCCACTCAGAAACCACAACGCGCCCAGGGACACCCAATCCATAGACAGTCATCAGAATCACGAGTGGTACGATGAAGAATAACGCTATTGCGAAGCCTCGCAGAGCTGGCTCAGTGAAGGCCAGGAGTAAAAAGACTGGACCAACTATGACGATTGGCATGACTGTAGCAACCCTAACTAGTGACCGGTCGTATGGAGCTGAGTCCTCGAAGACTGTATTCTTGTTTCCTGCCATTATAATAGCCGCTCTGTTGACCGTTAATCAAGAACCTATTATAACGAATCGATAGTGTATTATCTCCTCCAGCAGTATCTTGAGTAGATATACAACCCAATAACAAACACCAGTCCAGTCAATAGGAGCATCACAGTCACATCGATGAAGTTGAAGGGGTTGTATCCCACTAATTCTTCCCCGACAGTGAGCACTGCTATCATGTTACTTCCTAGGCATATGGGATTCACATGTACAAACGGTCTAAGTAATTCTGGTAAATCACTGTAAGGGAAAGCAATCCCTATGAAATAGATGAGCATGACAATAGCAACGCCGACATGCGCTGCGGCTGATTCACTCTTCACTACACTTGCGAGAAGTAGCCCGACACCAGCCGAGCAGAGTATAATTACAGAAGCTAGACCTATGATAAGCAGTAGGTCAAACGATGTCACAATCAACTCTGCTCCCATGGTCAGACCAAGAACGATGACAACTAGACTACCAATCGCTGAGAAGACAAAGACTGTTACAATTCTTCCTAGGCATTCGTACACTGGGTTGACTGGCATCGAGGAGAGCTTGGAGTACAGGTCATGATCTCTGTCTGCGGCTATCGAACCTGGGAGATTGCTTATTGCCGTGGCCATGATTAGGAGTGTTACCATGG
>JASFEF010000089.1:0-10314 GCA_050124975.1 Candidatus Thorarchaeota archaeon
TGTCTGCAACCGAAACAACCAAGTCTCTCGTAGTAGGAGCTACAACATCAGAGGGGAGAGATATAGAGAGTGTAGAGGTTTCATAGACATCCTCTACAATTGCTTCACTTGCACTCTGATACCAGAGTTGCTTGGCTGAAGTCACAAAGATACTGTTGATCCCTCTCATGCTAGGTGTCCAAGGAATAGAAACTGGGATGCTTGAACTCACAATTGAATCAGTGAAAAGAAGTTCATCTCCTGGCCCTCGAATCTCTATCACGATCGATAACCCAGAGATTGGCGCAGCTAGATGATCCGTCGCACTGACCTCAATCCAGCTTGCCACTCCAACCTCCAAGCCCGTCCCAACGGTGACAGTCAGTGTGACTGGTGTCAGAACCTCGAAATCAGTTTGGTCTGTGACAGCACCTCTAGAGAGAGTTCCATCAAATGCCACTTCAAACCTAGAGGCTCCGGCTGAGTTAGCCAACCAAAAGAGAGAGACCTGTCCCGATGTGTTTGTAACAAGTGTCTGTTCAACGATGGTTGTCGAAGGTAGAAGAATAACCCTCACTGAAACAGATTGTCCTGATATTGGATTCATCTGCGAATCCGTGAGCTTAGCCCAGAGGGAGCATGTCTCACCAACTTCAACTTCAGCTCCAACACCTCCAACCTGAATACTGCTCGAAGACCAAGATATCAGCGACTCGGAGTCGGTCGTGCCTAGTAACAATCCAGAACCTGCATAATCTGCTTGAAGCAGGTAGACTCCGTTCTCTGATAAGGTCAGGGTAACAGTCACATACCCCGAGGAATTCGTGATTAGGACTGAATCAAACACTATGCTCATTGATGGTGCCGTCACCATAACGTGGACCGCCTGGCTTGAGAGCACCTCACCACCAGTGGTCTCAAGAAACACATCAAAGTAGGCCTCAGAGTATTGAAACACTGTCCCAGTCCCACTCCAAGAAAACGTTGTATGCTCAGAGACTGCGATGTCGCCTGCAAACTGACTTCCTTCAAGTGAGTGATTCCCAGGGAAGACAAGTGTGAATGTATAGAAATCTCTGTTAGAGGGAGTCCAAGAGAATGAGCTACCACCAATCAAGGAAACATCAACATCAGTGAAGACGACTGAATTCAGAGAGTCCTTTATTGTAAGTGTGGCTTCTTGGTCAGCAATCTGACTGGAGTTTCCTGCGAAGTGAAGTGACCAGTCTATCAAGACCACTTGGTCAACTGTTCCACTTAGACTAGATGTCGCAGAGATGTAGGTTGGATTTGGCTGTGCAATCACGACCTCATCAACAATGATTAGTTGTGAACAGTAAGTTCTCTCAACTGTCACAGTCAAAGGGTATGTCCCTGCATCAAAACCGACTGTTGGTACAGAGAACCAGTACGGAGAGGTCTCATCATAGGTCCACTCCATAACTCCAAGTGTAATAGTCACCTGTGATTCTCCAGCAGCAATACCACCTTCAAGAGACCATGAGATCGTACCATTGACATTCTCATCAATCTTCACTGTTTGCGTTTCAAGGTCAAGAGACCCCTCTAGAGTTCCTTGAACATTGACGCTCAGTGAATCGAAGGCTCTTGAGGCACCCCAGTCGACAATATTGATCGCAATGTCTTCTGGTCCCAGCGTGTCTATGCTTGACGGGACTGGTAGAACGAGTGTGTCAGAGTTGGCAACATTTGAGAAGAGGTGCCACTCTCCAAACGAATGTACCAATACCGAGTGGTTCGATGTTGCAGATGTGATTGTGACTGAAACGAGTAGGTCGACTCCTGGCTCGGTTGGAGCACTTGATGAGGCTACTACCATGTTTCCAGGAGCATCAATCATACTAGTTCTGAGTCCAAGTATTGAAACCATCCTCAGAACAGACGAGGTGAAAACGGGTTGCCGCAAAGCTATTGAGTTGTACCATCCAGAGGTAAAATGAGACCCCAAGGCGCTGAGAACTTGAGTACGATCTATAGACTCTAAATCCGTGGAGAACGAGGAGTAGTTTAGGAGAGAAAGCGTTGCTATATCATAGCTCAGCGCTAAGAGGTCTGTGTACTGGACACGAGCTTCAATTGCTGCTGTGATCTCGGAGGCCATAGCTGCTGAAACAATGCCCAAGCGAAGAGCAGTTCTTGTGGAGAGAAAGTCAATTGCTTCCTGACTTCCTGCAAATGGTTCAAGGGTCCATCCAGTTGAATCCCATGAACCAGATGAATATTCAGTGAGAATAGCAGATTCAAGGGACGTCCTGTATGGTATGGTATCTAATTCATCCAATAGATATAGGGTTTCCACTGCTGCTACAGAGTGTTGCATATGGGCGGTCCCACTCATAGTAGCAGGACGGTAGTGTCCGGTGACCCATTGAGCCTGTGAGAGAAACTGAGTAACTTCAGTTATCACATCTGGAGATAGGTCAACACCCAGTGCGTCGGCTGTAGAAGCGCCAAAAAGCTGTGACCACGCACTGATTGTCCTGTACTGGTTCCACCAATATTCAGGTGGAATTACTGTAGTGAGGTTGTCCCACAGCGGATAGATATTGCATTTCTCAAAGTAGTTGAGATATTTGGTGGCAGCTCCTAGATCAACTGAACCAGAGGCGTGTGCGAGTTTAGCCGTACGAAGGATCCAGCTACTCCACATCAGGGATGGGACCTTGTCCATGGTCTCAAATCCCACATCAGTTGTGATGCTGGAAACATAAGAGATGATGTTACTTGCGAGAGTACCCCCGGTCGCACCTAAGTCAGCCAAACAACCAGCCACTCTACTACTCTCTCTGGTCTTGGCAATGAAGTCCAATGACTTTGGTTTCATCCCGAATCCCCCGGATGCAAGTTGATTGTACGAGAACCAGGCAAGCCCTGAAGTCCTATTGCTTGTGCTCAATGTTCCTAGTATCTGCATTGACGCCAGAGCCGAAGCTGTGCCCGTTACAGCTTCCTCGTCAAGATTGTGCGAGTTTAGAAATGAACCATCACCATTAGAGGTCCTTGTGAGAATCCAGCCTGTGAGCTTTCCTGGGTCTGGATGAGCTTTTCCAAGGAACTGCAGAGACCGCAAGTATTTGACTGCATAATTGTTGGTGGGTGAGAGACTGGTCGGGTTTGACCCTATTGATCCCCAGAGGTCGGGGTCTGATGTCTTGCTTCCATCGATGACAAGGGACCTCAACCAGTCTTCCAAATCTGCAGTATCAATTGAGCCAAGATTTCCAGATTGATATAGAGCCTCTGTTGCATGGTAAGTGGATGTTATACTATTCTCAAATCCTCCATCTACGTTCTGACGCGAGCTTAGGTATGAAACCATTTCTGGAACATTGAATGACCCGGTCAGACCCATGACCTCAACCACCCACAATCCCTGAGCGGTGCTCCGACAGTTGATGGTTCCATCGCTCACTGAGGTCATGAAACCGGTTTCAGAACCTAGATCAACCACTAGGGTCTCTAGCACACTCTGGACAAGTGCACTATTCTGAGAGACCCATGCGTTCCACGATGATCCTGTGAGGAGCGAAAGTGCTGAGTAAACAGCATAGTAGGTCTCTGCGCTGGTTGGTTCATGTAGATAGTGAAAGCCTCCTGCTAGAGGAGACCCCTCGGTTGCCTGGAGGTCACCCAAGACTGTTGCTGTGTCAGTTTCGCGCAATGCAGTTGAGAATGCAATCGTGTTCTGCAAGAGACCTTGACCAGTTCCTGTCAGTAATGAGGGATTCTCCGCTGAGAAGAGAAACACATCTAGTGGGTATGAATCGAACCGCAGGGATGCAATACTTGCTGTTGAAGTGCCAGTCAGGTCAACCAATCGAGACATGTCTGTCTGTATCCGATCTGTTGGAAGACTGACGGGGGGCTCTGTGGAAATCTGAGTACCCACGGTCAGGGAAACCGGCAATGACATGAAGACCGCTCCTGCGTACTCCGCAGACTCGAGTAGGACCACTGTTGCAGGAGCGGTCAGAGAGGGTGGACTATCTCCTCTCAGTCTATGAAGAATCCAAGCTGAACGCCCAGTGAGAATCAGTGCGATGTCTTTCTGGATGAGGATGTCAATCAAAGTCTGGGAAACCGTCATCCCGTCTCCCGAGCCAACACTTGCATCTACGACGATGGCTGGCACTCCGTCAAGTGTATCTGGATTGGTTGTGACATCACTCAAATCAACAACCCGACTAATAATCCCAGAAGAGTTCAGCCGTTGAGACCAGTTTGTACCACGATTTGGTATATCTCCGCCAGACATCTCAAGAACTAGGTAGGGACTTACAGTGACCAAGACACCGGGGTCAGCCGATAATTCAATATTATCCATGGGTGTTTGACCCGATATATCTTCCAGAGACCCCTCTAGGTTTGTGGTGTTCATCGGTGTCGCGAGCATCATGAAAGCAATAATCAATACTAGTAATGCGCGTCTCATTATGGTTGGTCCTCCCGTATTTCTGGAGGGTGTCCCACGGGTCGGACCTCTACGGAATACAGGTCAAGGGATTGGCAAGAGAACAGACCTGAAAGAAATGTAGAACAAGGGTGTGGGTAATTCGATCCGACCCGGGACATTGTAGTTTGTATCGTGGGTGTCTTGTTCATAGTCCCACTCCCACAAATACATAGAACACTATGAGGATAGCCAGAGCTACGAGAAGCTCCGCCAACCCTCTGCCGGGATGCTTCTGAAGGGCTGCTCCAAGGAGCTGGACATCACCACCTCTCAAGGAGCTGTTAAATAAGACACACAGCGCCATGTACCAACAAAGCAGCACTATAGGCGCTCCCAACAGAAGCACCACCGGTAGGAAGAGAAGGGTAAAGCCGATGAACACTGATGCCACGGTGCTCACATAAAGCGCAGAAACAAGAACTGCAACCTTCGGCGGTCGGTCCACTTTCAGAAACAAGTTCAGCTCCGCATATGTGCTTCCACCACCGATCCCTTCCAAATCGATGCCAAACAATGAGCACACACCATATCGGACTGCTGTGTTCACAAGCATGCCAGGCAGGAATATTATCGTCGCAATGGACAGGATTGTGTTCCGCGTCCACGACACAATCGCCCTCTTCCTCCCGGTCAACAAGAGGGCAGACCTGACTAGCGTTGCCACTACGACCACCAGCGGCGCGATCTTCACCGAGAAGACCAGGTTCGTTGCCAGTAGTGCGAGTACATCGGCCTGGGTCTGCATCACCAAACCTCCTTGGCTTTTCTCTTCTCTTCCATTTTACAGTCCTATTACAACACTCGCATCAAACATCGAAGTACTTAGCTATGTACTTCGATAAGGAACAATAGAAAATTAGGACTGTTTTAGAAGGCAAATATACCTCGCTCTCGACAAAATAACGATAATCTATTCCAATTGACGAAAAGAAGGTTTATGAGTGCTATTCTTCCTTTTCTTTTGGTCGAATGTGCACGGGAGATGTGGGTCGATGGTCAGTTTCCTCTTGTTTGAATGAAAGGGCAAGTGAATGAATAGAGGTCTCCACATTGATACCAAGCTCAACACATACTGCCTTGAGAACACGAAGTGCAGTCGGCGACCATCCTGTCACATCCAGGGTACCAGGTGTGATTATGGACCTGAGGATTCTCCTGAACCCTTCTCGATGAGATGCAGTAAGAACACGAGCTAGAATATGCATCACAACTTGTCTGTCCCCGGTACCAGAGTACCCACAGACCACAAGAAGCCTCTGAACAGAATCGTAGGTGTTCAATGCTTCCAAAGTTTTCAAAGCAGAGAACCAGCGTTCTTGGTCTTCAGAGAGAAGAAGCTTGTCGCAATAGGAGAGGACACCAGGTTCCTTGCGTCGTGCCAGCTCGAGTAATGCAGGCTCGCGAAGGAGGATGTGCAGCGAGTTGTCCTTGACTGTGTCCCACAGACTCTCTGTTAGGGTCTCTTGAAGGGATGGAGTGGAATACTCTGGAACTGAAGACGAGAATTCCAGGATTAGTTGATTTTGCCTCATGTAACTTAGTGTTGCTCTATGCTAATAAGCTCCTAAGATGTGTATCCTATAACAATAAGTAATGCCGTCACTATCATGTGATGAAGATGGGAAGTAGAGCGACTGTTACAGTGGATTGGCTGCGGAAAGGACGAATGGTTGAAGATCTCACCATCCTTCGGAATCTCATATCTGATTCATCTGCTTGGAAAATTCAGACAGCTAAACTAGATGAATCACTCTTCGAGAGAATGTTCAATCTACAACCTCTCCCCAATGAGCCAAGTACTGGAGTTGCCATCAATAGGGCTCTGGGACATGATGAGGTCACTGACAAAATCACAACCAAAATGAGACCCCTGATCCCAATGGGTCGTAAATTGAAGGACCAGGTCGCTTCACTCTTCCCGAGCAATATTAGTGAAACAGACGAGTCTACTCTGTCCTATGTCTTCTCGAGGTTTGTCTTGGAAGAAACACCAAAGGATACCGACTGGCCTTTGGTCCCTGATGGACTTGATTCATTGTCTGCAGCTCTCTTCACAATCAACATTGTATCACGGTTTATTGGAAAGGAGAATCCGTGGCTCCTACCGCTCTGGTCAATGAAGGTCGAAGAGTATAGACTGGAGGGACTTCAAAAAATCTACGAATCACTGGTTTCAGAGAAAACACTAGATGATGTCATTGAGAGTTTGAAGAAGACAAAACAATCCATCAAGAAGATACTCATACAGAATCCATCCATAGATAAAGCTCTTGCACCTGAAGACCCACTATCGTATGTGATTGATACGTGGGTAAGGTCTCTCAGTAGTGAAAAGAAATCATCCAGACGAGTCAAAGATGAAACGCGACAGAAAATTACCAGTGAAGTTATGGAGGAAATCAGAAACAGAAAGGGAGCTGGATCTGATTCACTAGATGAGGTAGACCTTCAGCGAATGACACTGACTCAATGGAATATCCATTCGCTTCGTCCTGATGGTCCGTCTGCATCCAAGCATGAAACAATGCTGAAGATGTTCCGTGGGAACTTGAACATACTAGATTATGAACCACTTGTCAAGGTATGTGAGCACCTATCTGATTACGAGAAAGCAGGACGACCCTCAGCTTCCGAAATTGAGCAGGTGATAAAGACCAAGAGGAGAATGTCCCATTATACTCTGCAACGATTGGGGTTTGTACTTACTGAGAGATTCATCCCATCAATGCATAAGATAGGTCTCAAATACAGATTCATTTTCACAGAGAAGCAGAAACCAATCATTCTAAGTGACGGTCATATGGAAAGGATGATCCTCTCGGAATCAGGTTATGAGGGTTGTACAGTCCATCTCGAGCCGGAGAATAGTAAAGGTCCAACTGAAGAAATGCCACCCAATACGATACAGATGAATGTTGATTCTGAGCTCATCTCGATGAGGTTGAATCTTTATGATAAGAATACTGGAACTTGGAATCTTGAACCTTGGAAACCAGCTTCTAGACGTCCAGGAAGAACTCCTTCATGGTTATTACGTGAATCAGAATATCAAAAAGGCGCTTCCTACAGATTGACAAAAAGGGAAGTAGACCTCATTGGACCTATTTTGGCTTTTCGCGGATTGAGACCATCTAGAATGTGGATGATGGAAAGAATGGGCTTTGTACCCAGAACCGCCAGACGCTATCTGAGGAAGTTGCTCGATGATAAGATACTGCGCCTCCTCTATACTCCAGCACTTGAGTACTGTGGATTACCTGAAGGAATGCTTGTTGTAGGTGAGTTCAAGGAACACAGACCGAGAGAATCGTTCATTGACTGGATGACGTCTCGAATTCCCTATGTTAGAGCTTTCACTGACAAGTCAACGAACATGGTCGCTTACATTCGACTACCTCCCTACAAAACGGATGTTGTGGGAGGTGTCATAAGAGAAAAGCTCTCAGGTGGAAAGAAGAAAGACCGAATCACTACTCGGTCATTTACAGCAAGGTTGAGGTCATATAAGACCTATCAGATGACAGTGCTTCAAAGACTGGCTTCAGACAACGGATTCATTAATCCATGGGAATGATAAGGTCATATCCATTGCTCTAGTGACGACTGACGAGTACCAAATTGTTTCCACAACTTCAATATCCTATTCACTGAGGTTTCAACGGCTTCTGCAGACATCAACATTCTGAGAGAGCGGGTGAGTTTGGGCACAATAGGCGGATGGAGTTTAAATTCGATACCGTCCGTAGACAGGTAGAAAGGCTCGTCAAAGACTTCACGGGCTTGAACGAATTCTTCACGCCTGGCATAAGATATGCCTTTGGCTTTAAGGACCTCAAGCAGACCTCCATGTCTTTGGAGGAGCAGTGAACCTTTTCGCGGACCAATTCCTTTGACACCATCATGAAAGTCACATCCACACAAGACTGCAAGGTCTTTCAATCGCTCAAGGTCTAGCCCCATCTGTGTTTCGAAGTCAGCCAATCTAGCCCTGAGAATTCGTGAATTTGATACTTGAAGTTGTTTTGTCACATGGGGGCTTCCGAATAGGAGTGAGTCCACATCATTGGATACCACTGTATCCACCAGGTTGTTCCGACACAATGTTGCGGCTATCATCTCAGCCTCAGAGGGCGCGGTTATCGTAGGAACTCCAATTACTCGTGAGAGGTCTCTTATATGCTCAGAAACAAAGTACATCCTTACTGCCCTATTCTTCCAAAGCACTTCAGTGATATCTTCATTGAATGGATCCCCCTCTCTGACAAATTGCTCGTAGAGGTTGTGTGCGGTCTGAATGAGTTCAGGGTTGGGTATGCGCTTTCTTGTTTCTGGTGGTCCGTCAAAGATCATGACTGGCAAGATATGGACACTCAATGTTGACCGGACTAGACTCAGAAAAGTCCCAACGTGAGCAAGAGGCAATCTACCATTTTTTGACTTGGTTGTCTTCAAGACAAGAAGCCGTCTTGTAAGATAATTGGGCACATCTACAGCAATAGTACCTGGACTGATCTCTTCAATTCCAGTCCATCGCCAAGGAATTACACTATCATTCCAGTTTTTCACACCCAACGTTTCAACCCTCACTTCATACTCCGTATACCTTTTGAGTCGGCTCTGACAATGATGCTGGGCGGATTCTTAGAGGCCGTACATCTTTCTGTGAGAATACGAATCAGATTCTGATTGGTTCTAAGTCGATCTATTCCTACGACACTATCGACAGCATGTGAGAGGACGTTCCCTCCAATGGGTGTTGGTTCTCCAGAGGTCCAATTCCGAGAAGAATGGTCAGTTATGAGAGCATGAGTATTGTATTTGTTGACGGCCATCCTTATTGTTTCAAGAGTATGAAAGAGTTCTCGTTGCCGACCCTTTGTACCAGGAGCGCCAGTAAGATTCAATGAACCAGTAAGGCTGTCTATGATTAACACCGAGAGATTGCCCAACTCTGAGAGCATACCCATCATTTCCTCGATGTCAGTTAGTCCCATGACTTGACCAACAATTATGCGATTCAGAACTTCTGAGGAATCATCAGTTGGAGGACAGATAGACCTCACCAATGCGGGACTATAGTTTGTCCCAGAGTCCAAGAACACACATTTAGCGTTCGGAAGGGACCTAGCTGCTGACACCGCAACGCCATGAGCGATGATACTTAGAGGTGCTCGCTCAGAGCTATGTAGTAGACTGACTTGACGTGGAAGCACAATTCTTCCCAAGGATTGTCCGAGAACACGCGGAGTGAAGCGAATCAGAGATTCTGTGGGTATATCCAGTGTTTCAAGCGGAACTCTCAACTGATTCCTTCACCTCCACTATACTTGTGAAGTCACGATAAAGTAATACTTCAGACTCATGTCCTAGTTTCAAGGGTTCAACATTGAAACCTATGACTTCCATATCCGGCACCAGAATCCTCAAGCCCTGCTCTGTAGGAAAGATTGTCATCCGTGTTGGCCACAGTGATAACAGATCATTGATTGTTTTCTCATCTGTCGCGAGTCTATACTCTTTCATCAACAATCCATTCTGCTCATCGATTATTGGCAGCATCTGAATAGCCTCCGCAAGAAGGGCTGGAACAGGACCCTTGGTTTCAATACCATTTGAGTTCAGAAGGGAATTGACTCGTTCGAACATAGAGCGGTCTCCTACTCTGGATATGAAAAGTACATCAAGATCTTCAAAATGAGTTAACGAAATTGGCAACAATGAACGCTCTCGCATGAGTTCTACAACTTTGTCGCGTTGACCCGAATTTATGACAACGACATTGTTCGTAGAATTGACTGTGAATGTAGAACCATTTCCAGTCTGCACAACTCTCTTGGAGAGACCGTTGATTGGCTCACCAA
>JASFEF010000090.1:0-10246 GCA_050124975.1 Candidatus Thorarchaeota archaeon
TTGGTTCTGTGCAGTCTCTCAAGAGGCTTAGACTCTTCAATAATGGGTTGGGCGAGATAGACATCAAACCGCTGGCAGAGTGCACCAACCTGGAAACCCTTGAGATTGAGAACAACGAGCTGAAATCAATAGATCTGCTACCCCTGTCAAGCTGCACGAAACTACTACAACTGAACTTGATGTACAACAAGCTCACAGAGGTGGATTTGGAACCTCTCTCTACTTGTATCAAACTTAAGTTTGTCTACCTTCATCACAATCAGATTCAATCAATCGATCTCTCACCGTTCAGTAATTGTACAGATTTCAGAATACTTCGATTGGGAGGAAACTCAATCGAGGAGATTGACCTTACTCCCCTATCCTCCTGCACAGAGTTGCGAAGACTAGGACTAGCTATGAATGGTCTTCTAAGATTGGATCTAGGTCCATTGGCTGAAATGGCAAACCTCTCTAGTCTGGATGTTGCTGGTAATCAATTGACAAAGCTGGACCTCACGCCACTTGAAAATTGTGAGGAACTTGCGGAGCTTTACCTCCACAGTGATCATCCTGATGAAAACGAATTTGAGAAATTAGATATCACACCACTGTTCAACTGTTCTGAACTAGAAGATTTTGGAGTCAGTGTTGAAACCGTACTCGAAGCTGACAAGAACATGCAGGATGAGGATGACATACCACTCGCCATTGAGGAGTTAATTGAGGAAAACAGAGTGAAATGGGTATAGTCATCATTTCGCGCGCAGCCATGGTAGATTTATATCAAAGAGAATCTTAGAGACTAATGCGTCGCCACGCAAGACAGAGGATATGCGATGTCATCGAGGGAGCAAGAGATCGCTAAGATAGCGAAAATGTATTCAAAGTACCTCAACGGCCCACTTGGTCGTGGAGTGATGGACCACCTCAAGGAAGGTGAGAGTTTCACAATCCGCTCGCAAGATGAGATGGTTGAGATCATCAAACGAGGGGGCAAGGCTGTAGTCAAAATCCTCGAGAGTCCAACTACTGAAACAAATGGAGATGCTGATCGACTCTCAAACCTTCACTAGTTTTGCTTGCCAAATCAAAGCGAATATAACTGATACTTGCAGATGCTAATTCAGGACGTGTAAGTAATGGTAGTAGAAATGGATGATGCTACCAGGGAACAGGTTCGAGAACTGTTCACCGGGATTGTCGATAATGTAACAGCACACCTCTTTCTAGAGGAGAAGGATTGTTTGTACTGCAATGATGTGAAAGACATGGTTGAACAACTTGCTGACCTGAGCGACAAGGTCACTGTTGTTGAACACAAGGGTTCTCTTGATGCTGGCAAAGCAAAAGAATGGGGAGTAGAGTATCACCCTGCGATAGTCCTTCATGGTGAGAAGGAGTACAATGTTAAGTTCTATGGAATTCCAGCTGGACATGAGTTTGGAGCCTTGGTGGGATCGATCATCGATGTATCAACAGGAACTGCTCCCTTACCACCTGATGTGATAGAGGACATCATGTCGATTGACAAACCAATCAACATCAAGGTCTTCGTCACACCTCAGTGTCCCTATTGTCCAAACATGACTCGACTGGCTCATCAGGCTGCTATTCTGAATCCTTTGATTGACTCAATGATGATAGAATCACTTGAATTTCAAGAACTGACAGCCAAGTATGGTGTTTTTGGAGTTCCGAAGACAATAATCAATGAAACCACATTCATTGAAGGTCTGTCCCCTGTAGATATGTTTGTAGAGAAGCTGTTCGAAGCCATTGATAGTTGATAATTCCAAAACTGATTATAGAGGGAAAGGTTCTCCTAGGGTATGGAAACCCAATCTTTCGTAATCATGCTACGACCAGCTAATGACTATGGTATTGAAGGAACCGAAGAAATAGTGTCTGAGCATTTCAAGTACCTACAAACCCTGCTGAAAGACGGCATTCTCCTGATGGCTGGAAGATTCTCCGAAGTGCTAATTGGACTGTCAATGATAGAGGCGGAATCAAGAGAGGCTGCCCTCAAGATTATGAGAAATGATCCTGCTGTCAAGAAAGGTATCTTCCATGCAGAGCTCTATCCGTGGAGAATCGCATTGAAAGCCGATTGATAAGACTCACTCTTCGGAGCATGTGAAAACGAATTCATTTTCGTTAACATATTTGTAGGCTTGATAAGCAGCATGAACACCCTCGCTCACACCAGTAATAGCCTGTTTGAATTCGCTGTCAACTACATCACCCGCGGCATAGACCCCTTCGATGTTTGTTCTGCTTGAACGGTCGATTTTGATCTCACCTTTCTCGTTGAGTTCGACCCCAAGCTTCTTTGCGATGTCAGAATAGGGTATACCTCCAATCGCAATAAAGACGCCATCAAGAGTCAATGTTTCCGATCCATTGTGAGGTCTATCGAGCTTTACTCCTATAACCTTCTGGTCACCCAAGATCTCGGTCACATTGGTTTCCGTAATGACTTCTATCTTGGGCTCTCTCGCAACACGACGAGCATTCACCGGCTCAGGACGTATCTTCTCACGTCGATAGATGATGTACACCTTGGGACAGTATTTTGCCAAGAGCAAAGCTTCCTTGACAGCACTATCACTTCCTCCTACAACGCCGACAACCTTGTCCTTGTAGAGGGGAGCATCACATAGAGCACAGTAGCTGACACCTTTATTCTTCAGTTCATCATGACCTGGAACCTCAAGCTCCCGTTCTTTCATACCCGTGGCGAAGAGCACAGATTTTGCAAGAAACGTCTTGTTCTCTGTGACTACGTAGAAGAAGTTCTGCGTTGATTTGAAGACATCTGTCACCAGCCCCATTTCTATGAATACAGGGTAATCTAGAGCATGTTCTTTCAGTTTGTCCGCTAGCTCTTGACCCGTGAGCTGAATGTATCCTGGATAGTTAGCTACATCATCAGTGAGTGTGATTGTACCTCCCTCGACATCTCCGATTACTGCAACGCTCAGGTCCAATCGAGCTGCATACATGGCTGCACCATATCCCGTAACGCCAGAACCGATAACAATTAAGTCGTACATCTTCTCACACCCCTAATTTTCGTTTGAGTCGTCGCTCAGTTCGTCGGTCAAATCCGACAAAAAAGTCGCTATTAATCTTGGTAACAGGTATTGCCATCTGACCACTCAACTCCCGAAGCTCATCTAAAGTTTCAGGGGTTTCAAAGACACATCTCTCTTCAACCTCAACGTTGATACTAGATAGAAACTCCTTCACCTTTTTTGAATGTGGACATTTTGGTGCGGTGTATACAAGTGCTTTTGCCATGTTTGAATTACATCCTCTCTTGAAATTCGAACGTTGAACTGACTTATTCTCTCACTGATATAAATTATGAAGTGCCCTTTGAGAACACCCTTAAGTAGACGAAGAATCAATTGCTCTATAGAAATCTGGAGTGAACCAGACATGAACAAGGAAGAGACTCTTGCATTCATCGATAAACAGATCGATCTCGAATTGAAAATTGTGAAGATTGTTGAGGAGAATGTTGCACAGCTTGGAAACGCATTTGTGAAAGACCTCCTATTAGCGGTCTCAACAGATTCAAAGAAGCATGCAGCACTTCTCAAATCTCTCCGAGAAGCTGTGGAAGGTCCTACTCCTTTTATCAGTGAAAAGGAACGAGATAAGATCGCAAAAGGAATTGAAGCTCACATCAAGATGGAGGAGCAGGCTGTCGAAACGTACGGGGAGCTTGCTGACAAGAGTGACAATGAGCAGGTAAAGACAATTGCTATGATGATTCGAGAGGATGAGCTTCGTCACCATGCACTCTTGAAGGAGCTGCACAAAGCGGTAATCGAACCTGAAACGCTCACGGAGGATCTAATCTGGGAGGTAATGTGGAAGGACTCACCTTGGAAAGGTAGTCCTGGTGGTTAGTCCACGTTCAGACTTCAGTAAATCTATCAACAATTGCCAAAAAGCCTTCTTCTAGTCGATCTAGTCCTATACCCGTTCTGGCCGATATCATTTGGCCTCCCATTTTGTACTTCTCCATTACATAGCGCATCTCATCAGCTATGAAGTCATAACGCTCTTCATCGAGTAGGTCAACCTTGTTGGCGACAATCATAAACCTAGGGCCATCGCCTTCCTGAAGTCTTAGAACACTGTTCTCTTCAATCGCAGGAATCCAATAGCCTTCCAGACTATCCAAGGTCTGCAGTCGGGTCACATCAAAGAAGAGTAGTCCAACAGACGCTCCACGAATCATTGATTTCAACTGCTCGATGAATCGTAGTTGACCTCCAAAGTCCCAGATGCTCAGAGTCACATCTTTGCCATTAGAGGTTGTGACACGCTTGGTGTCGAAACTGGCGCCGATAGTGGTCCTGAGAAAGTTTGGGTCTGGAAAGTTTCCTGTTGTATACCGTTGCGTAAATGAGGTCTTCCCACATTCTGTGTCTCCTAGGACAACGGCTTTCAGGATCTTCATGTTCATAACCTAATATTCTATCTTTATCGAACCGTCCTCTTCTACTGCTAACTCTTCTAGTTCTTCCAGTTGAGTAACAGTACGTGTTAACCGCGCTGTAACAGGTGGACTGCTTAATAGTGCAATGACTCCTGCAAAGAGGAGTAACGCAATTGCACCAATAGGCACATTTGGAGGAAGTGGAGGGATACTATCCGAGAACACTGAAACAATTGCTATCATGAGAGCAGAAATAATGAACGTCATCAATCTACCAGCCGCAGCTACTCCACCTGCCCTTACTATTCGAATTGACAGTCGAACAAACATCAATGTACCAATGGTTATGATCACACCAATAGTTGTCCAGACATAATCATTAGCGATAGTAACTGGTTGAGTCAATGGAAATGTAAGAAATGCTGCAGCTGTTCCAAAGATAATCAATGCTTCGCGTGTGAAAGTCTGTACCCACTCACCAAAGAATGATGACACAGCAGCAAGCATAAACGCGATGATTGCGCAGGTACAAAGGACAACATCAACCCAAATAAGATATTGATTCCATACAAGTCTCTGGTTAATGAATATCGCCCATGATAATGAATGTGCAGAAACTAATAATGCGACAAAGGTTACAACAGCTCCTAGGTATAGAGGCATTCTCGCACCAGTTTCACTTGCTTGTTCTAGGAAGTATTCCAATGGAGCCATCAAACACAGTGCTGTGAATATCTCAATAGCTACAAAGTAAAAAATAACCCAACTACCGGCTCGAACAGCATCTATAAGCATGGGCAATCCGATTGTAATTGCGAAATACAAAATGAAGGTGGCCAATGTCCTTCTCATCGGTTTCCTGACCGAGGCAAACACTGTTGCAGCAAAAATGAGGGGAATGACTTGCAGAATGTAGTATTGTGGATGGTTAAATGTCCAGTCTGTAGCTGCAATAACCCAAGTTGACATATATAAAAGAAGAACCACAAGCATTGATGCTGAGAATGTTGAAGGATTCTCACGTAAAAGCACCAGAGCTAGATAGACTGACCCTACAAGTAAAATAGATAGTCCAATCATCATGAAATAGAGAGGGAGTCCAAAGAATTCTTCCAAGAAATTATTTGCAAAAACGCCTATGACGAGGAAAGTTGTTACAACTGTACTTTGTTTTGCACGTTCAGTTGAAAAGAGAATCCATGCCTCTGCTATCAAGATAGCTCCAAGAAAGAATGCTCCAGTACCAGTTATCAAGAACCTGTACGATTCGTGGATTCCAAAGAAGGTAGCTAGAGCCATAGCAATCCCAGTCATTGAATATGCAATCAATGCACGTCTTGTACCTAGTCCAATATCAGAGTAAATATCTCGAATTCGTGATGCAAATATTAGTAGAGATACCAACAATATCACAATAATGACAGATCCTGAATCAATGAGCACCTTATCGAAATCAATAGGAATTTCTATTTGCATATTATCAACCCCATAGACTGCTTATCTCTCGCCCCCTCTTTCGTAGGGCTTTGGTAATCAAATGAGTCAACCACTCTTCTGCAGAATTGACATTTTCTAGAATCAGTGTCAGAACCGAGCCTGCTTCCTTTTCATTATCTGCTTCGCAGATGAAAAGCAATCCATTTCGCTGGATATAACCAACAACGCCCTTATCGGACTTCATATAATTCGGAGTGTCAGATTCAATAGGAGTAGAATCATCTCTTTGAAGTGCAGTTGAAACGAGTTGAACTATCCCAGTCAGGAGAGCTACTCTCTCTGCACTCTGTTCTTCAGGAGGGTATAGTACCCTTGATTCCATATTATCTAGTTCGACTTGAACAACCATTCGAACAACCATTAGGGCTTACCTCCAAACGCTTTCGCAAGCCAGTCGATTTCTTTCGAGTCCTTGTCAGTGGACTCGGTTTTGCCAGTGGACTCAGTCTTACCATTATCCGATCTATGCGGTACAACAACATCTCGAACTCCCAATCCGTCCCCACTACGTAGGTTATAGAGAGTCACTAATAGCTCGTGATTGTTTTCACATCTTACAATAAGAGTGGGTGAGCGACCTTCAGTTTTAATCCGCTCTTTGACACCCTCTGCATCGGCATCACTCATCTGGACTAGGGCGTTGCCTTTACATTCAGGACATTGAAAACGGATTTCCATTGCGGCGCATAACCTCTGATATCTGGTCCCGTATTTTTGCACCGTAAGGGATTACTTAAGGTTAATTCGTCGAAAGTTGTCATAACTATTGGAAAAGGGAACTGCTCTAAGCCAATGCTTATGTTAAGAAAAACTGGTTGCTTGTATCATTATTGATAGTTGGAACGAGTGGTTGCGAATGACAGTAGAAGATGTAAAGCGCACTGACAAAGGTCCCGCTTTAATACTAACCAATGAAGCAGTAGTGAGAGGGGCGCTGGAGTCCGATGTCAAGATAGTAGCTTTCTATCCAGGCTCACCCACATCAGAAATCCTAGACACATTCGGAGAGGTCATGGAGCATTTTGGAGATTACAGGATGCACATCTCTGCAAATGAGAAGGTTGCTTTGGAGACGGTCGCTGGAGCCTCAATGGCTGGGATGCGATCATTCACCTCAATGAAGAGTGTTGGTATGAACGTTGCTAGTGATTCTATGTTTTCAATAGGCTACACCGGTCTCAATGCAGGGTGTGTCTGTTTGATTGCTGATGATCCATATGCTCACTCATCTCAGAGTGAGCAAGACGGACGTTACTTTGGCGAAGCAGCATATGTCCCTATGTTAGAACCATCCACTGCGCAAGAGGCACTTGATATGACCAAATGGGCATTCGAGGTCTCTGAGAAGCACAAGACCCTCGTGATATTGCGGACAACAACCCGAGTGAATCACCAAAGAGGAATGGTTGATCTTGGTAGACTAGAAAGAACATCATTCAAGAAGAACAAGTGGCAAGATGTGAAAGGGCAGTACTTCACTGTTGGCTCTGTAGCTCGTGCACTTAAGGCTAAACTCTTGGAAAAGACTAAAGCTATAAAGAAGGACTTTGAGAAAACAGACTTCAACAAAGTTGTACCAGGTAGCGGTAATGTGGGGATACTCACCGCAGGTGTCTGTTTCCTTCATGTTAAAGAGGCAATGCAGAATCTTGATATCGAGCTTCCTGTGTTCAAGCTGGGTACACTTTTCCCACTTCCAGAAAAGAAGCTCAAGGAATTCATCAAATCGCTCTCAACTCTCATGGTTGTCGAAGAGTTGACACCCTATCTTGAAACTAGAATTGCAGCGCTTGCCCAAACAGTAAATCCGAGTCTCAACATTGTTGGAAAGCGGAGTGGGCACTTCTCGGAGATGCTAGAGTACAATGTACCTATCGTGGAGAAGGCTCTTGCTGAGGTCACCGACAAGAAGATGAGCATGGACTACGATGCTGTTCTTAAGCGAGCTGATAAGCTCAAGGAGATTCTCCCCGAGAGACCTCCAATTTTCTGTCCAGGTTGTCCTCATCGCGGAACCCTTTGGGCATTCAGACAAGCATTGCAACAGTTGCGAATTCGCGACAACATCGTGTTCAACAATGACATCGGATGCTACTCAATGGCATTCCTACCTCCGAATGAGTTCTCAGACTCGATGTTAGCCATGGGGGCATCTCTTGGTCTCTCAGCAGGAATGGAGATGGCTCTAGAAGACAAGGTTATTGCCATGGTGGGTGATAGCACACTCTATCATGCGGCTCTGCCCGGAATTGTCAATCTCATACATCATAATCAAAATGTCACATTGTTTGTGTTGGATAACTCAGTGACTGCAATGACTGGACAGCAGTTCAATCCGAACTCAGCCTTTAATGCAGGAGGCACACCTGCTAGAAAGATCAACATGGAGAAGATGTTCGAAGCCTTGGGTGCTGATAAGATTGTGATCATAGACCCATATGAAACCCGTGACTGTATTGGCACTATAAAAGAGGCGATTGAGGTGGATGGCTTCTCTGTTATAATCTCACGTCGAGAGTGCGCTCTTTATGGAGATCGTGAAAAGAAGAAACGTGGAGAGAAAATCATCCCCAGTGAGAATGTCAAGGATACCTGTCGAGGGATTTACACTTGTGTCAGGGAGTTCTATTGTCCAGCTATCACGATTGATGAAACCGATGCAAAGATGGTCATCCAGAGAGACCTCTGCGATGGATGTCTTGAGTGTAGACAGGTCTGTCCTGTTGATGCTCCGCGTCAAATGGAGGTTAAGAAATGAGCAACGAAAAGAAGACCTTCAATATCATGTTTGCAGGGGTTGGCGGACAGGGGCTTATGCTTCTCTCAGCTATCCTTGGCAAGGCTGCTGTAGACACTGGTCTTAAAGTGATGACTGGAGAGCAGCACGGTCTCTCACAAAGGCAGGGCTCAATCTATGTCCACTTCAGAATTGGAGAACCTATCTCACCTCTGATACCCTACGGAAAAGCCGACATGATGATCGCCATGGAAGCAAGTGAAGCTCTGAGGTATGTGGAGTATCTCAAAGAGGATGGGGTAGTTATCATGAGCAACAGGATCATGCCCTCAGTCACTGAAACTGAGAGGGTGGCTCTTGACAAAGAGAGGAAGACTAAGTACCTGACCTTGAATGATATAATCAAGCAATTGGAAAAGGTCACCTCTAGAATTGTGCCTTTGGACTCACTTGATCTAGCCATTCAAGCAGGCAATGCTCGCACAGAAAACTCTGTTCTTATCGGTGCTACAGTAGCATGCGGGGATTTCCCAATTCCTGCTGAGGAAGTCAGGAAAGCGGTACTAGCACTAGTTCCTCCCAAAACTGTTGGAGCAAACTCAAAGGCATTTGATCTTGGGAAGGAAGTTGGTAGTGCTTGTCTTCATTCCTAACGGAGTGCCTAATCTAAGGTTGTGATGACATGAATTGCCCAAGTATGCAACAGTTATCTCGAATAATTCCGTGGCTAGAATGAGAGAAAAACAAGAAAGTGCACATCTCCATAGAGTTATTAACAGTGTTAACAATCGCTAAACGGAGGCATCTTTACTATGGTTAAGATTTATGATGCCATTATTATTGGCGGAGGTCCCGCGGGTTCTTCAGCAGCACTTCATCTTGCATATCACGAGCGGAATGTGTTGGTGTTAGATAGAGGTACCAGCCCAATGCATTTCCACACAAATTCAATCCTCAACTTCTCAGGCTCAGTCTATCACGAAGGGAGAAGCCTCTTGAGGAACATGCAAGGAGAAGCTCGTGCTGCTGGAGCTGAATATATTGCCGCTGATGTTGTCGAAATCAGTGGTAGATATCCCAAGTTCACAATCCGGACTGAACCAAGTTATAGAACAGAAGATCAGAGTGAATACCAAGCAAAGACACTCTTGATTGCTACTGGCACAGCCAGAAAGCATCCAAAGGTAGATGGCAAATGGAGAGGATGGTTACCCGTAGCCAATGTAGGGAACGGGGCGTTCTATTGTCCAGATTGTGAGGCCCCTCTCTGTAAGGACAAGAAAGTCCTGGTTGTCAATGTAGGTACAGTCGGTAGTGCACTTCACGTTGCAAACAGTCTGTCACGTTTCACTGATAATGACAAAATAACGATCCTGATGACTGAAGATGCTTATGTTCCCTTTAAGCAACAAGACCTCACCAAGCTAGAACAGTCTCCTTTCAAGTGGACCTCTGGCAAAATCAAATCTATCGATTTCCCACGCCCTGGTGCTGTTCAGTCAATTACTCTTGACGACGGTCGTAGGTTGAAGACAAACGTATTCTTTGTAGCATTCGTAGATGTTGCACGTTCA
>JASFEF010000091.1:0-10212 GCA_050124975.1 Candidatus Thorarchaeota archaeon
AATCACTATCACCCTTTCCAAGGCATATCATTACAACACCTCTGATGTCTTCACTCTCATTATTGGAGAAACAGGGAGTGAACTCCAGCTTCTGAATGGTACTGTAGATGTCGTCTTATTTGGTGAAAATTACACTCTGGTTGTAGAATATAGAAACAGTACTGGTACTGGTCTCACTGGAGCTGATTTACAGGTCGTCGATATAACTCCAACAGTTGGTTTGACCCACAACAACTTTTCTCACATGTTTGATGGATACTATCAAATCACACTGACCCCCACAGTGGCTGGGACATTCTCAATAGTCATCAGTGCGAGTGTAATAAATCATGAAACCCAGTATGCGACATTCACACTGTCTGCAACAGGAATACCAACAATTCTTACATCACTGCCTTCGAGTGCAAGTGTCGCCTTAGATCAGAACTTCACTGTTCAACTCAGTTTTCAAGATGAGGGCTATAATCCAATTGATACAGCTGACTTCACAATAACTAGTCCTCCAAGCGGTCTAATTATTTCAAATGTAACTCCAGTAGGAGGAGGATTGTATAATTTTACATTGACTCCCTTAGCAACAGGGACTTTCAACGTACTCTTCAGGAGTTCAGCTGACAATTATCAGAGCTCAAGTGCAGCCTTTACCCTCATAGTGACCAAGATAGAAACAAGAATCGAATTTGAGGGCGATGTGTCTTCAGCTCTCGTTGAGTTCGCAGAGCCGTATCTACTTACAGTCTACTACTATCGAGAGGACATAGCAATACCAGTCAATATTGATGGAGCAGATGTTGTAGTAATAGCACATGATCCTGGACTCGTCATCACTGTTGATGGATATGCAGGGTATTACCTAATCACAATTAGAGGTCAAGCTGTAGGTACATGGTCGTTGACAGTCACGGCAAACAAAACAGACCATTTCACCTCAACCAAGCAATTCCTGTTTGAAGTTGAAGAAATCGACACTTCTGTTTCAGGTTCAAGTCCATTTGACGATCTATTAATTGGAAGGTCATACCAGTTCGACTTCAACTACGAGTTTGAGTCTAACAGTAGTAATATCTTTGGAGCCACTGTGATACCACTCGGAGAGGGTGCTGATTGGGTGACTTTCAGTGAGCTTGGTTCAGGAGTCTACTCAGTAAATCTGACTCCTGAGGCTCTTGGTGATTATAATCTGCTTCTGACATTTGAAAGAACCGGGTTTGAAACTGCGAGTTTCATGCTTAGTTTCTCTGTAGCAGAAGTACCAGTCACCATTGAAGTACTGCAAGGACTCAGGGGACCAGAGGGTCTACCAATAACACTCATGGTCAATCTTACTGAAACAGGCACGGGATCTCCTGTTTCCGGAGCCACCGTGTTCTACAACATCCACGATTCCAATGGAGTTCCAAGGTATCAACAAGACATATTGATGACTGAGTCGACCACACCTGGAGTCTATGCAGCCTTACTCGACATGCCCTCAGCGGATGGCACATTCTCTGTTATAATTTCATGTGATGCGACCAACTTCATTCTTGATGAGCCACTCACTGAGCAATTACAACCAGGGAGAGACATTGGCACCATGATTGTGATTACTGTTCGTAATTACTATTGGATATTCCTTGGAATAGGAGCCGTTGCAATTGGATTAGGGTACAGAAGATCAGCTAGAAAGCGTAGGATTAGACAGAACAAGGTGACTCTGGCAATCAAGAGAAGATTTGATGATGTTCGAAGTCTGCTTGGAGTGATTGTGCTTCACAAAGACAGCGGGTTGCCTGTCTATTCAAAGATTCTTAGAGAGGGTCTTGAGGAGACTGTCATTTCTGCTTTCATCACAGCCATCACAAGTTTCCGGGGTGAGTTTGATATCGAGTCCTCATCCGAGGAGTGGGGTCTCATCCCAATCTCAGACATTGTACGGGTGATTTCTACTAACAAACTGGTATGCGCATTCATCACCACAGGTAACCCATCAGCAGAACAGCGGGAGAGGATGATTCGGTTTGCAAAGACAGTTGCCTTCATCTTTGATGACACCATAGAAGATGTTCCAATTGTGGTACTAGATCATCACACAACCATGCAGTTCGACGCACTCTTCGATGATATCCTAGATGGTTCACTCTTGAGGACATACAAGTTAGATGATGAGAAGAAGTTCCCGACATCCACCTGTGCTGATGAGCGAATTGCTCGGAAACACGGAGAGGAGTTCAAGCTTGAGGAGTTGGCTGAGGAGATTGCAGCCTGCGGTCTCGAAGAAGGAAGAGTCTATCAAGCAATCATGAAAGCTTTGGAGAATCATTTCCTTGTGACAACTGATGAATCTCCATTCGCAACTGAGATAATCAGAGCTCCTGATTCAGTAGATGAAGAAAGTTAGAACCAAGAGTGTGAGAGGAGTGTCCCTCTCACCTTGGTTCATTTAATCAATTATTCACGTACTAAGTAGTAATCAATTGGATTCTTCCGCATTAGCAGAGGAACCAAGATAATCGCAAGCACTACCACTATGGCTACAATCGAAGCGGTCCAGAAAATCAGAGGAATCACTTCAACGGTGGTCCATTTTGCATAGATGCCTATCGCTGCCCAGACAATGACTAGACTGTATGCAATGTCCTTTCGCATCACAAGCATGATTATGGCAAGCAACAGAGCCACAACGAGGACAAGAGCTGTCCAAAGATACTGTGTGTCCAAGGGAATGATGAAGAACTCGTTGAGTACTGATGCGGTATTGGCAATGGTTGCAACAGATATCCAACCCACATAGACACTGACGGGCAGGTGTACTGCCAACTTCTGCCTTAGAGGCACCTCAGTCACTCCTATCTCCAGTCTAACATAGGTATAAAGGAGAGTTACAAGGATACCAAGCATCAATGGTTCAGTCAGAAGTAACAGCAGGTTGTTATCCACAGCATAGTGAAATGAGATCAACCATGTGATGTTGAAAATCGCACTTATCAGATAGAGGTAACCAATCTTTCCGAGGTATTCCTCATTCACTTGACTCGAGCGTGCCTGATAGATTATGAAGATGATTTGGAGTGTGTAGATCACGCTCCAGATCGAGAAGACATACCCTGCTGGGGTAAAGTAGCTGAAGAACACATCCGCCACTTGACCTGTGTTTACGCCATTAAACGGTAGAATGTTAGCAAGAGCATTAATCGCTATTGTAGACAATATTGCGATGATGTTTATGATTTGGAATTTTCTAAAATTATCTGACATGGAAAATACCCCACAAATACAGATTTTGTTAACAATTGTTATTTATAAATCTATTGCAAAAACCTTTGTGAGATGCTTCAGGAAGTATAGCGTTTCAACCAGGAGATTAAAGAAAGAGTCACTGAGTTTCTTGAACTCTACTCATTCTGACTGTGTCTTCTCCCAGTCTTTCCGAATCGCAGTCAGATGTCCTGTGTGGTAGTTGAGGTGTGTAAAAGCACTTGTCAATACCTCTCTGCACGACATCCCAACAAAGAACTTCGGAGCAGTGCCCTCCTCAATGACTCTTTCAAAATCTTCAGGTCTGGCCTTTTTCACCCAGTCAAGTAGGTTTACCTCAGTGGCGTCATAATATTCCTGAATCTCAGACAGCGGAGTCCCCCGCCATTCTCCTGTTGTTCCAGGCTGATACATCTTGAACATTTCAGGATTCATTGGGGAGCCTTGTTCAATTAGCATGTTAACAGAGAAGTCATATATTGCTGCTTGATGTGCAAGAACCCAGCCAAAGGATGACATTCCATTCTGGGGACGATATGAGAGATCACATCCCGCCTCTGAGAGGAGTTTAATCTCCATGTCACGCCATTTTCGAACACTCTTTACGGCGAGTTGGATATCTTCAATATCACTCATCTTAATCTCTCAATAATCCTGTATTGATTATCATCTATAATTTCATTGTCTTTTTAGAATTGGCATTAAAGAAAAAGGTGGGAGCGGAGGTCCGCTCCCTGTCTCAATTACGTCACTTCCTCTCAGAGTTTATTCTCACGCAGACCACGGAGAGTGCGACGACACCAAGGACACCAACAATGGCTGATGACCAAATCAGACCCGTAATAAAACCAGTCGCAGACCCGGGTGCAGTTGTTGGAAACACTGAGAAAATGGGGTCGTGAGTGATTGAGTACCCATCCCATTGTGCATAGCAGGAGCTATAGTAGTATGTGTCCCCCCACCAGCAACATTCGGAATAGGCAAGATCGGTGGTGGACGCGCCATAAACAGGCACGGCATAGAAGTAGTAGGGCATAATGGCAGGAACCACATCGTAGGTTTGTCCATCCCGACCCCAGACATATGTCCCACCAAAGTCGACTGTTGATCGAGTTCTGGTTTCATCGGAGAATCGGAGGAAACCGCCTGGAACGTCCGTAGATTCCAGGGAGTCGGTCTGGAGCGGAGCCCAATTCTCTTCTAGCATAGCGGTACCCTCAGGTGGAGTTTCAGTAGGAACTGGTTCATCTCCAGGATATGGTTCGGGGTCAGTTGGGTCTACGGGAACTTCGGGAATCACAAAGCTTGTGAAAGAGCTCCAGTAGTTGATTGTAAGCCCTAGACCTTCTAGTTCAGTTGAGACCTCTCCTGTGACCGGATCGTTGAAGTCATCGATAAACTGGTCAATCTTTACAACAGCTGCGGCATTTGTGGTTTCAAACCTGAATGTGAGTTCGAAACTATCCACTTCAACAGGGATTGTTTCTTGCTCTGAAATGAAATCGTCGATGTATCCAACTTCACAGAACCAGATGTCGTAAGGTGAATACCTCATCAATGAGCCTTGGATATCAACAACCTCTGCACTCCACTCTATTTGATCATCTTCATTGACAAATGGTGTGGTGATTGCTCCCATATCGGCATTCGTGGTATGGAAATCATAGAAAAACTCTGAGGCGGTTTCATTCATCTCATAGGCAATCCAATCGACCGTACCATCCTCGTCGAAGTCATATGGCACCTCCATGTAAACGATATCCATTCTGCCATTGTCATTAGTGTCATTGAATGTACTAATGCCTGAGAAGTAGTGATTCATCCAGTGTTCAGTATCATCGGCTCTGAACATCTCATTGACATCATATCCAAAACCACAGTAGTCCCAATCATAGTCATATTCATAGGTTTCATTCATCCAAGTGACCCAATCATACTCGGGCTTCAGGTTTGGAATCACTGCATTAGGATCAACCGGGAATCCATTCTCATCCTCCCAAATATACTCAGCATAGTAGTAGCTACTTGAGTTATACTCAGAATAGTAGAAAGAGGAATAGATGAACACCTCATCTCCAGTCAGTGCCTCTTCCTGAGGCCACCAATATATGCCCCAGAGATCGTCTTCGATGTTGGGTTGTCGTGACATCCACGCCATGTATGACGCATCAGGATCAAGAAGAATCACAACAAGTAGATTGGAAAATGCCCATTCTGATGTGTAGTTGGAGAAGCTTTTTTCGGTGATGGTGTAACTATTCTCAAAGATGTCCTCCGCATAAAATTCAGAGTAGTAGTAGTCATCTGTCATGTTGGAGAAATATCCTGGCTCCATCGCCCCAAAATAGTCACTTCCAGTATCATTCCACCATTCCCATGCAACATATACCCCAGGTTGCATCTCGGTGAATGGACTGACGATCTGAGCAGAACTAAAGGTCCCGTCCAGAGCGATTGCGGCATTTGTCCCCACTCCCAGCACTATTATACTTGAGAGCAGAACAAGAGATGTAAGTTGTTTTGTAATTGGTTTCATCGTGTCTTTTCATCTCGAGTTGCTTTTCCATGTCAGAAATAGGTGACACATAGTATAATAGCAGTTTTCTGTGAACGGTTCAAAGTTGTACAATGAGGAGGCTTATGAGGGCGTTTTTGTTCATTTAGGGACCTATAATGGTCTGCGACCGTTCGAAAAGGATCCATAGATTATCGGGCAACATCGTGTTCGAGGGTGACTATCTTTGTTCGACCACTCTCTGTTCGACTAATCAATGACTTTCGTTCTAGGGTTGAAAGTGTGACGCTTAGAGTGGACTTACTAAGACCGGTGGCCCTCCGTAATTCATCTTGAGCCATCTGTCCCCCGTTCTCCTCTAAGCGGTTGATGATACGACGTTCGGTGTTTGTTAGGGTGACAACCAGGACCTTGTCAGTTGGCGCTTCTTTGACATCTGAGGTCACCATCATCTCCTCTAGGTGGGTGACTCTTCTTTGAAGACGTATCACAACGAGTACAGCGACATTTAGAACTAGGACAAGTGAGATGACTAGGGCTATTGTAGTAGCGAGGAATACTATCTCTCTTGCCACAGGCATTGCTGAGATCCATATCCAGAGTGCAAAGAACAATATCACCACAGAGATGATGACAAGGATAATGTCAATCCTCTTTCTCCACTCTCCGGCGCGGAACATCACAACACCTGCAGTTGTTGACTGTCTTAGGGCTTATGAATTCGTCTGATGTTAATAGTTGGTACAAACAGTCGTCTATCACAAAAGGTAAATTGACACCCTAAGCTGTCAATGTGGTGCCACTGATGTCAAGACCAGCCACTGGACAACTGACTAAAAAAGAGTTAGCGGAACTCAGGAGACTCAAGGCTGTACGACAAGCTCTGGATGAGTGGAAGAAGAAAGGTTTTGACGTGGACATACCAATCTGTCCAGTCTGTAAGAGCCCCCGACTTGTTGATCTCACTTCAGCACATGACCTCGGGATTTTTCCAGGCTCCTTTCAACCCGCATTTTATTGCATTGACTGTGGATGGTACGGTCGAATCGCACCAGTCATGTCAAACCGTCCTGAGAAAGATGCAGTTTTAGAAGACCTTCAGGGAGCCTTTGCCCCATTGATGGATCCAAAAGAGGACCCCTTCCTTGGTGCGGTGGAGGAAATCGTCGAGGATGACTTCTGATTTAGTCGCGAGGTATGCGATGTAGCTCGTACATCAAAGGGTTGAATCCGTCGGGACAAGCATGTGTCGCAACACACTGATCTTTTAGCCATGGAAACCTTGCGTTGTACATCATAGCGTAAATTTTGGGCATCATGGAGTACATTGCACTGATACAGATTTTCCCTTTGACCTCGTCGCCGGTAAAGAGGACTTCATCACCAACCTTGTGACCAGCTGCACAATTTCCTTCTTGTTTCACAACGCGGCAAAGAATCTGCCAAGGCTCATCACGTATGCAAGTTTCATCTGACATGAGTCTGGAAAATATAAGGGGTCTTTGTTAATTTGTTGGTAATCAGTTCTCTATTTCATCATGCGTTTCAGAATCCAAATCATCGTCATCTAATTTGGAATAAGGTCTGTTATCAGGAATATCAAGAAATGTATCCTTATGAGAACCAAATGCATCACGGCACCCAGGACATTCACCAGCAGAATTCAGACTCATCTTCACAGCCATTGGTCCTACCATTTCTAGAATCATTGTTGAAAGGGCAACAACCCCGAGAATCAGCACACCCATTGTCTGAGCATCGCCTCCCAATGCAACAAGAGTTTCTTCAATAATGAAAGACAAACCTAAAGCAACGCCAGCTTGACATAGAAGACACCGACCTAGATATTTTTGAATTGCAGGAACCTCATTGACAATACGCCCCCCAATTGTTGTGCCGAAGTACTTCGCAAACGATCTACCACCAAGATACAAAGCCGTGGTTATGATAATCAGAAGGAGGGTTTCACAGGTCGTTAGAAGCTGCGCCATTCTACCCCCTACCATGACAAAGAAAATCATCACAATTGGAGCCATTACACGTTCAAGTAATTCGGGAACTTGTTCTTTATTGGAATCAATTCGTGATCGCACTAAATAGCCAAAGACCATCGCTGCAAGGATGTCACTAATCTGAATCAGCAATCCTTGAGATTCGAAAAACCCGTTCAAAAATCCTATGAACCCAATCAATAGAATAACCATTCCAATCTCAAGCTCAAGTAGTGCTCCTCTATCTTTCTCGATGTTGACTGGATAGAGAAAAATCAAACCAAAAGCGATTCCGAGAATCACAGAAAAGAAAATACCGATCACAGGTTCAAAAACAACAGATATGAAGGCTATCGAATCAGGGACAAAGACCCACAAAGCAAAAGCAATGGCCGAATTTGTAAGTATAACTGCAACAATATCATCAGCAGCGAGGACAAACATGAGCGAGGAGGTCACAGGTCCTTCACAGGCACATTCCCAGACTACATCAGCAGTTGCAGCAGGAGCGGTTGCGCTGGCTACAGCTCCAAAGAGGATTGATGTAGCGAGTGTATGGGAAAATCCAACAGCTGAGAGAATCATGAATGTCAAAAATGTAACCAAGGTAAATGCTGCTGTAGCTTCTATAAGAACAATGAGAATGAGTTTTCGTATTCTTCTTCTTAAGAGATTGGGATTACTTAATTCATGACCAATATTGTAACCTATCAGTCCTAAAGCTAGAGCGACAAAGAATCGTAAATCATGGATAGTCTGTTCTGTCAAGATGGCTGTCAGACCTAGAACTACACCAGCAAGCATGAATCCAAGTGTCTGGGGAACACCTAGCCTCTTGAGTATGAACGCACCAGCGTATGCTAGCACAAGGGCTGCACCCACTGTCAAAAGGAAATAGTCCAAAGGCTGAAGCTCCAGTGTTATTCTAGAGACGGGAGTCTATAAAAGGTCTGAAAACATTTGAAGGTATTGCTAGTTACATAATAGCTTTTTTTGGGGGCATCATGGAATACATAGCGCTGATGTAAATCTTACCCTTGACTTCATCACCGGTGAGGAGATCTTCATCTCCGACCTTGTGTCCGTCTGCACAGCTGCCTTCCTGCTTCACAACTCTGCACAGAATGTCCCAGGGTTCTTCCCGTATACAATCAGATTTTGACATGCTTGGTCCTCAAGTTAACACACTGATAGACAGCTTGTCGCTATTCATTTTCCTGATTGTCATCCGGTACTTCATCGGTAGTGGCATTCTCAAAACAGGAATCAGGACTATTGGCAGGCGAGATGGTCGGTGATTCTATTCCAAGAACATCATTTGGTTTCATGAGGCCTGCTGGATATTCACCTGCTCTTCGAAGACCCTCACTTGCAGCAACAGGACCGAATACCTGCAGAATCATGGTTGTCAATGCAATGACATTGAGAATCAAAATCCCATAGTAGATTGCTTCAGCACTCCCTATAGAAAGAAAGCTCTGTTCCACAACCAATGACAGTCCTACTGCTATACCTGCTTGGGACATAAGACATAGTCCAAGATATTTGGAAGTGAGTGGAGGTGTATTAGTAATTTGAGCTCCAAATCTAGCACCAAAGTACTTGGCGAAAGTTCTACCACCCACATAAGCTGCCGCAAGAAGGATGACGAAAACATTCGCGATTACTCCGAGGTCAATAGAGGCTCCCACAATTACAAAGAAGATCATGACGATCGGAGACATAATAACTGTCAGAGTGTGACTGATGGGATCCTTGTCAGAACTCACGAAATTACCAACAATGAAGCCGAACACCATGCATGATAGGATGGCACTGAGATGTAACCATGACATCAATCCTACAAGGAGAACAATCATCCCAAGTTCAAATTCTAGAACTTCCCGTCGGTTGTCTTCTTTATTCACAAAATATACCATGATAAATCCAAGAACAGCACCAATTCCGGCTGACGCGACAATTTCATAGACTAGAGCAAAACCTGCACTAAGAAGAGTGACAGTACCAGGTGAGGCGTATACAAGTACAGCTATCGTAATGGCTATGTCAGCGAGAAGAATAGCAATTACATCATCCAATGCTAGGATGAACATCAGTGTGTCAGTGAGATCGCCCTTGCACTTTCGTTCCCAAATCACCATCACTGTAGATGCAGGATCGGTTGCACTTGCAAGAGCTCCAAATACAATTGCTATGTGCCATTGTCCAAGCAGAAATCCAGTCAGTCCTGTGACAATAACAAACGTTAGTATAGATTCGAGTATGAGAATTGTCCCCATTCGTCGAGTCTGACCACTAAAGACTTCTTTGCGAATCTCAAGTCCGATGTTATATCCAATTAGGCCAAGGGCTAGGTCAACTAACGGAAAAAGAGTTGTACGAACTGAGTCATTAAACATCCCAATTGTACCAAGAAAGAGACCAGCAATCATGAAGCCCAATATCTTTGGAATCCCAAAACGTGTCATG
>JASFEF010000092.1:0-10162 GCA_050124975.1 Candidatus Thorarchaeota archaeon
TTTTCGATTTGAATGACTCTATGAACCAGCGGATCAATGGAGCCCACATTCGAGAGAGGTCATCTCCTTGTTTTACAGTCAAGAGCACCTCAAGACATCAAGGTTGGAGATGTTGTTGTGTACACCGCAGTATGGCACTCTCAAGCCCCGGTGGTTCATAGAGTCATTCAAATCGAAAATGTATCTGGAGAATATCGTTATTATACACAGGGTGATGCAAACGATACACCAGACCAATCATATCGGACCTATGATGATATTGTGGGAGTGGTCGTGGCTGCAATTCCTTGGGTAGGAAACATCACCTTGTTCTTACAAACACCAGGTGTCTTTCCAATTATCCTGCTCTTACTACTCATCTTAATCATTCTACCCGAATTCCTAACAGGAAATGACGATGAAGAGGAAGATATGGAAAGTAAGAAAGCAAGCACAGAAATCCCTTAGAAGAAGGTACTTATTCCACGCTGCAAACAGGCCAAGTTATAATGAATCCTGTTCCCAGTCGAAAAATGGCACTTCTTGCAGTCACATTGGGACTAGTGATTGCACTCAGTTGGATATCAACAGTTAGTGCTCTTCCAGAACCCACAGGGTATATGGTGAATGACTGGGTATACATTCTAACTTCTTCAGAAGAGGATGATCTAGAGAGTCTTTGTCGCTGGATTGAGGAACAGACAACTGTGGAAATCTATGTCATAATAACTGATGACCTAGCAGGAGAGGACCTAGATCGATACTCGTATTTGGTTTTCAATGATTGGGGTATAGGGAAGGAAGATGTAAACAATGGTCTTCTCTTAACCATATACTACTGGGAAAACACCACCCACTTCTCCTATGAGTTCAGAATCGAGGTGGGACGAGGACTTGAGGGAGCAATCACAGACTCCGAGGCAGGCAGAATCGCCAGAGACAATTGTACTCCTTGGTTTGATCTCTGGTATTTTGCGTACGGTCTCGAAGATGGAATCAGAGAATTGTATGATGAATTCAAAGATGATCCTAGTGTTGTCAGCTCTGAGGGAAACCGAGTTGGACTTGGTGCACTTCGGTATTGGGGGTATCAGAATCCCCTGATAGCAGGAGCGATTGTTGCTTTGGGTCTGGTATTTCTCTCCTTGTGGTTTCGGATTGCATTTAGATTCAGAGGAGGCGCGCTCATACCAATTATTGGAATAGCAGCACTCCTACTCTTTGCTTGGTGGTGGGATGATACACTCCATGTGCTTGGTTATTCTATCATTATAGCTTTGGGAGGTACAGTAATATTGACTGGTGGAAGCAGAGTTAGAGGTGGAGGAGGAAGAACTGAGGGTGGAGGATTCAGATATTAAATCGATGAGGAGAAAACATGCAAGGTAGACAAGTTGTTTGTGTAGTATTATTGGTCGTAGTTGTCGCTGGTGTAAGCTTTGGCGCAATGACAATCATGACATATAACGACCTCGTGACAGCCAGGCTTGCCGCTGAGAACGACTGGACACACATCCAGATTCAGTTCGAACGTAAGCTTGACTTGATTCCGCAACTAGTGGAAGTCGTCGAGAACTACACAGAGTATGAACAAGAAACACTCACGCTAATCACGGAACTTCGAACGCAATGGCTATCGCTCAATGGCACTCCGAGTGAGCAAGCGAACATCTCGTCGCAGCTAAATATGGCGTTTAACACACTGTTCGTTGCCATTCAGGAGAATTACCCAACACTCTTTGCGGATATTCTGTATCAGGAACTGTTTGATGAGATCACTGGGACTGAGAATCGAATAACTCAGGCAAAGCTGGACTACAATGATGCAGTAACAGCCTATAACACTAAGCTTGCGACATTCCCTGGGAATCTCATTGGTGGGATGTTTGGTATGCAGCCGATGATTCTGTATGCCAGTGGCTAGTGGTCACAGCTAACTTACTCGAACAGACCATCTACTAGTCCAGTGAAAGACTCAGCGTAGCCATGGGGCAATATACCATCACTCGTTTCACGGACGAACAGAGTTGCGGTCTCCTCATCGAATCGTAGGGTGAGCATATCGCTTCCAATCTCTTCGGATAGAGCTACAAACTTGGCACCCTTTGTGGCAGTGGGGATTGCTATTATAGCAGCCTTAACCGCATCAGCGTCGAGAACCTTCTTGAGACGTTTAGCAGAATAGAACGCAGAAACTCCTCCACTCCTATCCCAGTCTTTCACGTTGGGTAGGTCAATTCCGACATATTGAGTGGTGCCATTTTGTGTTAGCTCGACTATTGCCGCCTGCTGCTTCTGTGTTCCCGCACCTGAAACCTGTAGTTCAACTTCAATCCCGAGGGGTTTAGCAGCCAATGAGAGCGCTTCCACTATGGAGTCTAGCATAACTGTAGCTGTAAGCCTGATAACATAATCTTCCTGTGGTGCGACTTCCACCTCTTCCTTATCATATAGTATCTCATCCAATCGAGAGATTAGAAATCGAATGGCTTCACGAGGAATACCCTCACTCTCTGCGAAAGCTGTGTCTATGTCTTGGTTAGTATATGGGTATATCAGATCAGGGGGTGATTCGATATTTTGCCGGACCCAATAGTTAGCCATTGTTTCTGTGACAAAAGTAACAATGTCATCACTTGTGAATGGTTTAAGATGGACAGGACTCTCCATTCGAGATTTTGTAGGACCATCAGCGATGGCGTATATTCGATCCCAAATCTCTGTTAAGCATGAAGCTACGATTACGACATTCTTTGTTTCATTGTACAGTCGTTTCAAAATTTCCAAGAAATAACGCTCAGCCTTTTCTCCATAAGCATTGTAGGGACCTTCCATCTCATCAACAAACAAAACAATTGGTCTCTCGGAACCCTCGGTCAATAACTTAAGCATGGCTAGTGTGACATCATCCTCTTCCAGTATTGTCCGGACTCCTAAACGCTCGAGCTCCATTTCATTGAGTGCATCACCGAGTAACCATCTTCGTGCGATGTCTCTTGTAGCAGGATCAAGACGATACCGGAGCAATGCCTTTACAACATCTGAAGAGATTCCCGGATAATCTACGATTAGTCGCTCCATGGCATAGGTGTAGTCGTAGATCTCATGTGTTACTCCTTTTACACCACCAAACTTGGAGATCAACATATCAACAGTTTCTTCGAACAGCTCATCCCCAGCTTCATCAACGATACAAGCATGGAGATGTAATGGCACCCGAACTGGAGATGGAGGTGATGGGACATAAACAGCAAGGAAGTTGCCAGCTGCAAAGAGGTCCTCGTGACCTTTGATTACCCAATAGAGGTGTGTCTTACCAATTCCAGCAGGACCTAGAATTGGTTGGAGTCTACATGAATGATCCTTCATAGTGAACCTTGCCATACGCCAGATTGCTCGATCAGCATCCTGATGAGGTCCAGGAATATCAACATCATCTGGAGTGTCGCCTCTTGATACATATCTACTCAAGGGAGGATCTTCTCTTAGAACTTCCAAATACAAATGAGCATCAAAATCATCAGATGTGTCACTAGGTGGAGTAATCGTTAACTACCTCCTCACGCAGATTCTCATTGGTTGAGAAATGATATGAATGTACCGAACTCTGGGGCTAAATGATAAGAGATTATCAAGATATTCAAATTGCCTGTCTTGAATAGGTATGTGAAGTTGATACAGGCAATGGTTAGTCAGGAACACTGAAGGTTCCATCGGGATATTTCTCTATGAACTCCTTTCTTAGGATGTCCATGATTAAGAGACCTTTGTGTGCTCCATCCATGTATTCGGTCTCACGAAGAATTCCAACTCGCTTGAAGCCAATCTTTTCATAGACCTTGATCGACCGTTCATTGTCCTCTATGGTGTCTAAGTAGATGCTATTGAGACCAAGTATATGGAAACCAATCCCCAATAAGACAAGCATAGCATCAGTCCCGAAACCCTTTCCTCTTTTTTCAGGGTTGTAAATAGAGATGCCTACTTCAGCACGATTGTGGGGTAGTCGCACATCTTCAATTCGTGCGAGGCCAAGGAACTCGCGTGAATGCTTCTCCTCAACAGCTAGATAGAGATGTCCATCTTTCCATGGATTCCATACTGAGACCTTCAACAACCACTGTTCCAAGTATCTCCTAGATCTGACAATTGGGGGACCCAAGAATCTCCTAAGCTCTAGCGTGTTATAGAACTTCATGATGTCATCAAGATCAGTCACCTCAAGTGCTCGAAGACGGACAAGCTCTCCGGTGTACATACTCTTGCTAGTGTTGATTCCTCTGATAAAGGTGGTTCATCGAATCCGGAATCCTTAACATTCACTCCTTAGTCCAGAACTGGTTATTCTATTGAGGTGAATGAATCATGTCAACTGCTTCTCTAAAAACACCGATTGGAATCCTACGATTACTTGTGATCGTAGTCATCTTAGCTTTAGTAGTTCTGCTTCAAGTCTTTGTTGGCTTTTGGTCACCAGGTCCAAACTGGACATTCCTCATTGGCTCTGCATTGATCGTACTTCTCTCATTCTTCAATTTTGTAGATAGAAGAAACGATGCAGAATTGTCTAGATTCGTTCTGCTCATGTTCATTGCAATGTTCGTATGCTTCATAGCAGATCTCCTAATGGCAGGAGTTTTCTACATAATCCCAGGGGAGAGCCTTATCAACGGAGTCCTATTCTTCATGATGGGACATGTGTTTTACATATTGGCGTTAAGAAACCGCTCATCGCTATTTCTACGAAGTGAGTCTCCAAGACTAATCATAAAAAATCTAGCAATCTGGATCGTGGGTATAGCAGTGGTCTTTTTGCTTGTCTTCTTCACATTGTACAATCCAGCAGATATGATCATCAGCATTGGGTTCTTTGCTTATGGGATATTCCTAGTTTCATCACTTGTGTTCAGTATAACAAAGTGGTTTGATGACTTCCCCCAACTGTTCAGTCTATGTCTAGTCATTGGCTTTCTTTTCTTCTTCATATCTGACTACATCCTCGGATACAGGATACTGATTGATTCAGGTTTCCTCAGTGGTATTGAGGCCGTGGGTATAACCTACCTCCTAGGTCAGATGATAATCCACCTTTCGCCAATGTTTGTTAGTGAATAGCGAGGTTTGGAAATGGAGAAGCAGTATCTACTGGCAAAGATGACTTGGCCGGAGGTTGAGGAACGACTCGAAGAGTGTGATATCGCACTTGTGCCTCTAGGCTCAACAGAGCAGCACGGACCTGCTCTCCCTTTGAGCACGGATCACTACATTGCGACTCAGTTTGCATATATAGCAGCTGAAATGGTTTGGGATAATCATAAGGTGGTTGTGACTCCAACTATCACTTTTGGATTCTCTCCACATCACATGGAGTTCAAAGGGACTATCACACTCAGTGAGCTGACTCTTTCAAGTATGATCGCTGACATCTGTCATTCACTTGCTCAACATGGATTCAGGAAGATTGTCATTATCAATGGCCATGGAGGAAATGAAACAGCAATCAGCAACGCGTTGCATGATATGCAGGGTAACATTGAAGCCAAGGTCTACAATGCAGATTGGTGGAATCTAGTATCGGACATAATCAAAGAGGTTGCTACTCCTCCCATGTACCATGGCTGCGAAATTGAAACTTCTGTGGCTTGGTATCTTGGGGAGAGAGTTCTTGAGGATAGAAGAATCGATGAGCCAGGGAAAGCATTGGTACCGGGTTTTGTGGAACCCGACATGCTTGCTCCACCTCCTCATGTATCCACATCCTTCAGTTTCAAGGAGGTCACGGAATCAGGTATTGTTGGATACTCCACCAAAGCAACCAAAGAGAAAGGGAAGATTATTGCTGATGCAGTTCTTGAGAGACTGACCAACTTCATCAGAGAGATTGCCAAGATGTAAGACACTCTTTGCCTATGATACAATGCTTAAATTCACCATTGTGAAGTATTCACTATTCTATTTGACTACTCAATGGAGAAAAACAGTGTGTCAGAGATCAGAGGCATTAAGACGATTCTAAAAGCCAAACCCACCATGGAAGGTGCAGGTGTTAGACTAAAGCGTGTCTTCGGATATCATGAAACTGACCTCATGGATCCCTTCTTATTGTTGGATCATTTTGGTTCAGACAATCCGGATGATTACCTCAAGGGTTTCCCATGGCACCCCCACAGGGGGATTGAAACCATAACCTACATGATTGAAGGCAAAGTCGAACACGAGGACAGTCTGGGTAATGCAGGGACTATTGAATCAGGAGATGTCCAGTGGATGACAGCTGGAAGCGGAATCATCCACCAGGAGATGCCAAATCGCACAGAGGGTTTGATGATGGGTTTCCAGTTGTGGGCGAATCTCCCCAGTTCAAGCAAGATGATGCATCCGCGTTACCAAGATGTCAAAGAGGCAGAGATACCTGAGGTCGAAACGGAGAGTGGGGCTAAGGTGAGAATCATCTGTGGAAAACTGGATGGCACATGTGGACCAGTCACTGAGATAGTCACAGACCCTGCATACATGGATGTCACCGTTCCTGCAGGAAAGGAGTTCACTCATGCAGTGCAGAAGGGGCACACAGTTTTCGCCTACGTGTTTGAGGGTGAGGGATACTTCGATGAGAGGAACGAGAAATTAATCGAGTCTGAGCACCTCGTGCTGTTTGAGGATGGTGACCAGATAGTCGCTAAGACTGAGGACAGTCAGCTTCGGTTCTTGTTGGTTTCAGGAATGCCGATTGGTGAACCCATTGCATGGTACGGACCGATTGTCATGAACAACAGAGAGGAACTTGATGTCGCGTTTCGAGAGTACCGCGAAGGTTCATTCATCAAGCATGACTAGATTATCCCCAGAACCTACCATAATACTCGATCATGATTAGCCTAGTTCTATTTTGCATTTCGTAACACATTGCATAATTAGTGTGTCAGAGTGCTTATCTATGGGGAGATTGCATTGAAAGATTGAGAAAGATGACCGATAGATGTGTTCATCATGAGGAACTACGAGTATTTGCGCAGCAAGTACTCATGAATATGGGGGCATCAAATGAGGATGCATACTTTGTTGCAGACAATCTTGTGGCATCCAATCTACGGGGAATAGATTCTCATGGTGTTGGAAGACTGGAGAGGTATGTTGAGGGTATCAAGAATGGGGTGATACTTCCGAAATCAAAACCTGAGATTGTGAAAGATAGTCCTATCTTTGCTAACATAGATGCGATGAATGGATTAGGACAACCAGCTGGAGTCTTTGGTATGAAGATGACAATCGAGAAGGCTTTGCATTCAGGTGTGGGGATTGTTACGGTCTTCAATTCGAATCACTATGGTTTTGCAGGATATTATGCCATGATGGCTCTGGAGCATGATCTTATCGGGATTGCAATGACAAATTCAGAACCGCTTGTAGTTCCAACATTTAGCAAGAACTCAATGATAGGGACAAATCCAATTGCGTTTGTGGCTCCTACAAAACTCGAGAAACCTTGGGTCATGGACTTGGCCACTAGTGTCGTACCGAGTGGGAAACTTGAGGTGCATGATAGATTGGGTGAAGCCATTCCCTCGGGATGGGCTACTGATGAAACAGGTCACAGCACTAATGACCCTACGATAGTCCTCAAGAATCTCTATGAAGGACTTGGAGAAGGAGGCATCTTTCCTCTTGGGGGTGAAGGTGAGCTTCATGGTGGTCACAAAGGATATGGTTTGGCGACCATGGTAGAGATTCTGTGTGGAGTTATGTCAGGAGCCAACATCTTGCGTGATGCATCGTTCATGAAATATGGTAAACCTAAGCATCCTAGAATTGGACACTTCTTCATGGCTTTCGATCCCTCATTCCTCATCGAAATAGACTTGTTCAAGACCAGAATGGATGATTTGATCAATCGATTGAAAACTGCTGAGAAAGCTGAAGGACAAAGCAGGATATTCGTACATGGCGAGAAAGAATATGATGAGCATGACCGACGAGTACTGGATGGAATACCTCTCGATGATAGGACATTTGAGAGCCTACTTGGATTCTCTAATGAGTTCTCCATTGACTTGCGATTCATTGAATCAGAGTAGGGTTAACGATTTCCAGATGTTGATTCTATCCTGAAGGTCGTTGGACATCAGTTTGGACTCAACGTCTAGAATCAAGAAAGATACTTCTCGAAGCATTTTAGAAGGACCATCTTCTAGTGATTCAACCTACTGCGGAAAGCTGCATGGGGATTGTTGCATTGCGAGTCCGAACTCTGCTAATGGTAGTAATCATACTGTTAAGTTCACTCACTTGGACTCATATATCAGACTCCTATGAGAGCAATGCTGTCGAATCAAAATCAAGAATTTCCGAAAGAACAGAATGCTTTGACGAACTCGGAGATGAATTACTGTATGATGACTTCATATCAGCACCATTCGGGTTCAATAGCTCACTATGGAATCTGTATACCGTAAATGACCCAACCCTAACTTGGGCTGATGGAGAATCACAGGTTTTCAATTCAGAGAGGTTCATGCATACAACACTAGAATCGGTTGAGAATACAGGTCCTGAGGTTATTGCAGAATTCAATCTGCGTTTCTCAGGAGGATTGAGCTATTTTGGAATTGGTTGGGCGGATGGTTTTCAAGACCCCATCAATAATTGGATCTCGAATCTTAGATTATGTCAGAATGGTGTGTTTATCGATTATTGGGATAATGAATTGCTGTTAGTTAGCTGTAGTGATGGAGAGTCTATTGCTACAATCATTCCAGACGTCAATTTGACCCAAGAACATCGCTACCGATTGACTTGGAGCGAGTCACTCATTCGTTTACAAATTGATGATATCACTCAAGGGATGATCTCAAGGTGCGTGCCTTCAGTCGGATTGAAGTTTGCCATTACGTCATCAGGTCATAACCGCTTTGTCGAAGCTGATCGACTCATCATAAACCGGGTGGGTGTGTATGTAAGGGAGCTGTGTGAAACAGAGGTTTACCCAAAGATTTCCCTAATCTGGCCTTCAAACACTTCAGAGTTGTTTGATTTTGATGAGGTGGATATCGAGATAGAAGGAGAGAATGTAGGCGGTCTCTACTCATGGGATGGTAAGACAAATTCTTCCTTTTTCTCACCATGGGACATCCCGGTACCAGATTCACTGGGATTGCACAGTCTTGATGTATATGCAGAAGATTCCGAGGAGAATTGGTCTTCATTTCATGCTATCTTCACAGTGACAGATCAAGAAACGTCCATATCAGTTCCAGATAGCACAGCCAAACCTCAAATTGACGGTATTGTGAGTAATGACGAGTCAGTGTTTTTTGATATGTTCGAGTTGACTATGAGGGGAGAGGACCGGAGTGAGATACCATTCACTCTTTTTACAGGATACTACAATGATTCGTTGTATGTGGGAGTTGTAACACCATTGCCAGATAGATACAATTCGAGAATTGCTCTGTATGTAGATGGCGAAGGAAGTGGATCATGGGGAGATGCTGAACTCGGTTCTATGGAAGATGTCTGCATTACTTCAGAGGCACCAAGTGCTGACAAGGAATACAGAGGCATTACGACTCCATATGGTCAAGAAGTTCATCCGGTAGGTGTCGTCTATGATTCTGGTCTGGTCACTTCAGGGGTTGTTGCTGAATTTCTCATTCCAGTTAAAAGCGTCAATGGAAATTCCACTATCGGACTTGGAATATATTTGGTGTTTTCACAAGGAGGATTTTCGTCTTACTTCCCAGTCAGTGATGGAAACCTGATGATTGTAGGAAGTTCAGGACAACATGTATTGACCTCGGTCGATGGCATATCACTCATAATAATCCTTGTAGGCATATGCATTCTTACATCAGCTGTCTTTGTACTGAAGAAGAAACCAAGAGCTCAGATTGATGTAAAGCTTGAAGACGAAGAGCTAGAGAGAATCAGGACACTTCTTATTTCGCACCCAGAAATCACAATCAAACGTCTTGCATTGCTAGCAAACACAGATACAAAATCAGTGAGATTGGGAATAGAGAAGTTACTCTCCAATGATCAGATTGACTCATCCGTAACATATACAGAAACAGCGGTTATTCGAAAGTTGACACCATCTGAAAAGAAACAAAAGTGAGTATGCAATCTTTTTTTTTTGGAGGGTGCTCGATTGAATAATAGACCACTTCAGTATCTGTTACTCCTT
>JASFEF010000093.1:0-10034 GCA_050124975.1 Candidatus Thorarchaeota archaeon
CAGTGCACACCATCTTGCCTGAGTTGAAAATCAGGGTGGCTGTCTTGGGCTTTTTCAGACGGTACACTAGACCGGGGAATTGCTCAGGATCGAACTCGACGTTGGGCATCGTGGCTGCAATCTCGTCGAGGTCGAGTCGCTGGTTAAGTATGACTGAAGCGACAACGTTCTCTATCTTTGTCTTTGGCTGTGGACGTGGCATCTGCTCTTACCTGCCTATTCTCTTGCATTTATATAGTATATAAGGCATATAAAGGACCTGAGCGTTCTATATAAGTCACCTTTTAAATGTGAGCAATCGTACTCAAAAATTAGCAACCACAGTCTTCGCGTTTTACAACTACTATCTTCACCTTCACATCATCAGCGATGTCACCGAAGGCTTGTAAGAAGTATCTTGAAGCTTCCGCTAGTCCTCTCTCTCCAGCCTCCGTCAGCTGGTAGATGATCTGCCTGCCCTCTTTTCTCCCGACAATGAGTCCTCCCTCTTTTAGCTCCTTGAGTGCTGGATAGATAGTTCCAGGGGTTGGCTTGCTTCCTCTCCTTTTCGCAATCTTCTCTGCGATCTGCTGCCCATTCATCTCTTCCCTGTCGAGTTCCCATAGTATCTGAAATGTAAGAAGTCCTCTCATATCACAACAATCAGGTGGGCAACATGGGTCAGATTGTTCAAGATTGGACATGTCATCTATTGGATGTCCTATAGCTAATAAACTCTTTCTCATCTGCAGATACAAATTATTTCTCTAAAAGAAATATTTATATTGGACACCCAATACTATTTCGATGTATTGGACACCCAATATAGATGGTGATTGAATGGCAGAAAAGAAATGTAAAGAAATTGTTGATCCACAACAATTCTCTTGCGGTTCTCGACAGACGAGTCGATCCCTCAGGTGTGCCGGTTATGAACCAATGAAACTGGTGGTAATATGACGAAGAAAGTCAGTGAAATGAAATCAGATGAAATCAAAGAAGCTGTACGGGACGCATATTCCCGTGTCGCAGATGGAACATGGACTACCGAGGAGCAAACACCAAGCAGTGCTGATACCAGTTGCTGCCCTCCCCAAGAAGAAACATCCTCTAGTTGTTGCGGTCCTCAAGAGGAGGTCAAGGTCACAAGAGTAAACCTTGCAGAGGCTCTTGGTTATGACACTGAAGGCATGCCGACTGGTGCGGTTGAAACTTTCGCAGGATGCGGAAATCCTGTCGCGCTTGCTAGTCTGAAGGAAGGCGAAGTAGTACTTGACCTAGGAAGTGGTGCGGGTCTCGATATGTTTGTGGCTAGCAGGAAAGTGGGTGAAACAGGAAAGGTCATTGGAGTTGATATGACCCCTGCAATGGTAGAGAAAGCCAAGAAGAATGCTGAAGAACTTGGCATCACAAATGTTGAGTTTCGATTTGGAGACATTGAGGATATGCCAGTTGAGGATGATTCTGTTGACGTTGTGATTAGCAACTGTGTCATAAATCTCGCTCCCGATAAGGGAAAGGTGTTTCGTGAGGCATTCCGAGTCTTGAAACCTGGTGGTCGAGTCGTGGTTTCTGACATAGTCCTATCAAAACCACTTCCAAAGGAAGTAAGTGATCAGGTCGTTACATACACTGGATGTATTGGCGGCGCTATCCTGGACGAGGAGTATCTACAGCATATGCGTGATGCAGGTTTCAAGGATGCCAGGATTACCAGTAAGGCAGGAGAGAGCATATACGGAGCATATAGTGCCTATATTGCTGGAACCAAACCTGAGTGAAGGGGCAAATAGCAATGGATATTGAAGTAGAAATCGACATAGGGACCCGTCTCGTCAAAGTTCCGGTCAAGGTCAATGGGCAAGGACCATTTACCTTTAACTTGGACACAGGGGCATCCACTACAACGATTACTCCCCAGCTTGCAGAGAGTCTAGGAATCCCCATACGTCAAGGTGACCTTCATGAGGCACGTGGGATTGGTGGTGGAATTCCAGTAAAATACGCAGATGCAGCCATAGGTGTTGGTTCCCTTGAGTTTGAAAAAGATGAAGTCTATGTCCTTGATGTCAATGCGTTGCTGAAAACAACGGGTGGTCGTGAAGGGGTCTTAGGTTACACAACACTGAAGCACTGCACAATGTCGTTGAATTACGACAAGAAGCGCTTCAAGATAAGCAAAGGTAACTCTGATAGAGATATCATTTGGACTCCTTTCAAGTTCATCAATGACTCCCATCTTGTTGGAGTTCCTGTACACATCAATGATAAAGGACCATTTGATTTCGTTCTTGACACAGGAGCAGGCAATACAGTCATGACTCCAGAGCTAGCTGCTCAGATTGGACTTGAACCAAAACCTGTCCACGGCATAGCTCGAGGAATTGGCGGGGATTTCCAACTTCAACTTACAGAAGTAGACAAACTAGCAGTTGGAGATGCTGAAATTTCGAATACTTCTTCTGTTGTTCTCGATTTATCCAAAGTTTCACCAAAAGGGAAACTAATTGAGCATGGCATAATTGGGTATGACTTCCTAAGCAGGTTTGAAACTGTTATTGACTATCCGAAGATGCGATTCGCTTTCATTCAGCACGCTTCCTAGACTTCGGAAGACACATAGGGCGTTTTGCTCAAGTGTTTTCGTGGTTTTCGAGATGAGTGAAGAGAGTACATATCAAGGATTCGACGGCACCACTATGATGTTGCGGATTTGGAAACCTGAAGGAGAACCCAAAGCCATTGTGCTTGGTCTACATGGGTTAGGATCTCACAGTGGTCGCTTGGAGTACTTGGGAGAACGATTCACTAAACAGGGATATGCTTTCTATGCCCCTGATATGAGAGGCTTCGGCACCTATCCAGGCCGTAAGGGTCACGTTGAGAGGTTTGAAGAATATACTGATGACATGGAATCATTGGTGGCATATTTGAAACTCCTCCATAATGAGAAGAAGCTCTTTCTGTTTGGTCATTCTTTGGGCGGTGTCTTCATTATTCATTATATTCTGAAACATCCCGGTGAAGCAGACGGAATCATTATTCCAGCTCCTGCAGTTTCAGAAAGGCTCAAAGTTAGTTCAGCGACTAGAAAAATGGGAGCTTTGCTTTCAAAGCTCAATGTGAAAATCTACATTGATAATGGTCTTGACCATGAATTGATTTCGAGGAACCCTGAGGTCGTCAAAGACAATCGAGAAGATCCACTTCGATTCGATAAGGCAACACCAAGGTTTGCCATTGAGGGTCTTAAGGCTAGTAAAGATGCATTTAACTCGGCAAATAGAATCACCCTTCCTGTGTTACTTCAGCAGTCGGGTGAAGACCTTATACTTGATCCTGAAAGAAACAAGGAATTCTTCGACAATATATCTTCTCAAGATAAGACATGGAAACTCTATCCTGGCCTCTATCATGAACCCTATCATGAAGAAGGAGGCGAAGAAGTCTTCTCTGATATGTTCAGTTGGCTTGAAGAACGTCTTTAGCAATCATGTTTGTTGGAATCATCATTCTTATTTATTGGATAGCCGCGCCCTAACATGGTTGAATCAATTATGCAAGTTCGGACTAACAAAGACAAATTGGTCAAGATTTCTGTTATGGGTGAGGTCGCAAGTCCAGTAGCTAGATCCGCCTACAGGATTACTCATGATGGTAGACCTGTGACTCTACCTAGTGTAGGCGGGATAACATACAATCTCCGAGTTGGTGACTTGGCAACAGGATGGAAGGCTGACCATGTTGAGCCTGGCGTTAGCATTGAGAATAAAGAGAATGATGCTCGATTCAAGACTATGGCGAACACATCCTTGAATGTACTCTCATGTGTTGGCAATGAAGCAAAAGTCGTTGGTACAAGTGAGGCAAAAGGTGAGATTGGAACTGTTGTTGGTAAGCACGGGGGAATTGAGCATGTCATGGTAGATTTTCCCGAAGAAGTCATGGAGAAACTGGTCATCGGTGATAAGATGATGGTCAAGGCCTTTGGTCAGGGTCTGGAATTCTTGGACTATCCCGAGATCAAGGTAATGAATATCGATCCTGGCTTTCTTAACAAAATCAAGTTTGGGAAGGAAAATGGTAAGCTCGCCATTCCTGTTACGCACAAAGTACCAGCCCGCATCATGGGCTCTGGTCTTGGAGCTGATCAGGTTTCTTCAGGAGACTACGACATTCAATTGTTTGATGAAACGACAAACAAAGAGTATGGTCTTGATGATTTGAGGTTTGGAGACCTCGTTGCAATAATGAATGCGGACCATTCCTATGGAAGGATCTATCTGAAGGATGCAGTGTCTGTAGGCATTATCGTACATAGTGATTGCGTTATATCCGGCCATGGACCCGGAGTCACAACACTGTTCACTTCAACAAAGGGAATGATAGAACCAGTCATTGATCCTGATGCTAATATAGCAACGATTCTCAAGTTGAGATAGAAGAAACCTTGGGGATAGATTTGTTCGTTCTATCCCTCGAATCCTGTATCCTGGAGAAACTCACTCAACTTAGTATCAACTGATTTGATGTGCTTGACCAACCAATTGATCAAGTAGTTGTTCACCCACTCGCTAAGCTGTGCTGTTGCACCGTCCTCCTCGAACTCCATCACCATCTCATTCAGAGTGGACTTGAATTCCTCATGCTGCTGTTTGTGGGTATCGCGTCCTGGATAGTCCAGGTTGTACATATGCTTCTCCTCTGTAGAGAAGTGAAACTCAGTATAGTCAATCATGAAACCGAGTGTCTTTCCGATTTCTGTGGCACCTCGACTTGAATTCACTGCATCAGACAGATCCTTGATACGTTGGATCAACATCTTGTGCTGTTCGTCAATCAAATCAACACCAACTGAGAGGCTATCATCCCACTGAATTTCTGTCATAGTTGTATCCCTCTCATTCCTAGTCATAAGGATTGTTCTAGGGCATTAGGTCCGAACTTCAACTATGAAAACCCTTTTATGCGCGCCGAGGGTTCGACGCCGCCAAGCATCGAGATGACTCAAGGATAGTCCGTCTCTAGCCCCATCGAGAGTGACGTTGGATGAGCAAGACACACAAAGCGTTTGCATTCTTCTTTCTGGTTCTTTTTGTAGCCAGTATAGCCACCCCCCTCACATTCAAAGACAACCTGATATCTGATGCTTGCAAAGACACTTCATTTGAAACTGCTGCTACTGCATATAATGTTGATATCAGAGTCTACAACAGATTCCAAGCTTACAATGATGATGACTTCCAGTTCAGAGTATTCAATGGTTCATTGCCTTTAAGCGGAGCTTGGGTGCGGCTCTACAACGTAACAACCGATGCGTTGTTGCATGAAGATGATACAGATGGAGTAGGATACGCTTACTTCTACAATCTCCCCCAAGGTGTCTACCAGTGGAATGTTTCCCATGATTCAGATCCTGTAACCCCACAGGAAACTGGTCAGATTGTATCAGATGGTCCTGAAGCTAATGTTGACATCATCTTTGGAAATATCGATTGGGACAATGACGATGATGATCTGAATGCTACAATCACCGATATCGAGGGTACTCCAGCAGAGAATCTCAACTTCTCTATCCATCATTTAGGCAACAACTCGATTTGGGCTCAAGCTGAGGTTTTTAACGGAAAAGTTGGATTTGAGGATCTTCCAGCGGACAACTACACTTGGAGAGTTTCTGTACTCGGTGACCCGATTTATGATGGTTATATTCTAGATGAAGGGACAATCGAGTCTAATGGCACACAACTTCTGGTCTACCAGAGTATTGGTCCAATAACTGGAAACCCCGACTACTACGATTTAGAGATCTTCACATACTATGAAACTAGCTTGGCACCAATTGTGGGTGCTGATGTTGAAGTTTCTTTCAAGAATGGTACCGTATACGACTCAATGGTCACACCTGCTAACGGGACAGTATTATTTGTTGACCTTCCAGTTGAATTCATCAACTGGACCTTGTCCTACATGGGACAACCAATTGGGTTGGGTGATTACTCTTACAATCTAACAAGTATCGAAGCTGACATTAGAGATCCAGTCATCACTGGACCTGGAGACCAAGATGTCCTCTTTGGTACAGAGAATGTGACTCTCACCTGGACTCTTGAAGACGAATATCCCTTCTCCATTGAGGTTTGGGTTGATGATCTCCTCAATGTGACAACAGTTTGGACAAACACGACCTTTGATTACGTCTACAATGTGAGTGCATCATTTCCCTCATTCGCCCTTGGAGAATATGAGATCAAACTTATCGCCATTGACCAAAACTCCAACTTCGCAGAAGATATGATCACATTTCGAATCTATGAGAATGTGACACCAATAATTGAGGGTCCAGATCCAGTAGAGTTCACTTTCAGTGAAACAGGCTACTCTCTCTCATGGAATATAACAGAAGATAATCCCAGTATGTACGAGATTCGCAAGAACAACGAAAGCGTCGCCAATGGTACTATAGATCCTGACGAACCTTTCATAGAGTACAGCCTCGACGGTCTCGAAGTCGGTGTTTACAACTTCACTCTTTATGCGAATGATACAAGCGGCAATACAGCAACACACAGTGTCTTAGTAACTGTGCTGGGTGATTCTGTTAATCCAGAGATTACTTACACTCCGGCAACTATTCGTTATGCCCAAGGTGATATTCACCAAGTGTATAATTGGACTGCTACAGATGATTTTATGGACTACTATGAAATCCTTATTGATGGAGTAGTTGTAGTCACAGCAGATTGGACATCTGAGCTCATTGAATTCGACTTCTCAGGACTTCAAGAGGGAGAGCATACTGTAACACTTAGGGTCTATGACCTTGGTGGCAACATGGCTGAGTCCACAGTGATGGTATATGTATCAGTGTCGACAGCATTTATCTACATCACAGCCACAGCTCTCCTTGCTGTAGGACTAGTTGTTTTCATTGGTATTGTGTGGTTTGTAAGAAATCGCTGAATGGTGTGACGGTCTACGAAGGCCGTCAGCCTTTTATCCCTAGCAGGAGAGGTCTGGAGAGCCACAGCTACAGTATGCTGTGGTATCATAATCAAGGTGAAAACAGTGAGCTATATCCACGTCGGTGACGTGCTTGAAGGAAAACATGAAGGTGAAAAGGTCCATCTTCGTGGATGGGTCCATAGGATTCGGAAACAGAAGAAGATGGTGTTTGCCCTTCTACGTGATCCATCGGGTGTCGTACAGACCGTCATCAAGAAAACAGTAGTCAGCGAGGATGAATACGCTGATGCAGAGAAGATGCTGATAGAATCTCTCGTCACAATGGTCGGAGTAGTGAAAGCCGACTCTCGTGCAGAGGGAGGATACGAAGTCCAAGTCGAGAATTTTAAGGTCTTGCACTTCGCAGAGGAGTTCCCAATCACGGAAAACCAGAGCACTGAATTCTTGAATGATAATCGTCACCTGTGGATGAGATCCCGTAAGCTCACAAATGTATTGAAGATTCGAGATGAAGTGTTCAGAGCAACCAGAGAGTATCTAAGAAAAGAGGGCTTTTATGAAACCACTTGTCCAATGTTCGTTTCAACAATGGGTGAAGAAGGTGCCGAGCTTTTCGAGGTTGAATATTTTGGAAAGAAGATGTATATGACACAGACTAGTCAGATGCATCTTGAACCGCAACTATTTGGTATGGAAAAAGTCTTCATCTTAGCACCATCCTTTAGAGCCGAGAAGTCGCGTACTCGTAAACATGTCACAGAATTCTGGCATCTTGAAGTGGAGGAGGCTTGGTGTGATCATGAGTGTAACTTGAAGAGACAAGAAGAACTCATCTCCTACCTATGTCATGCAGTAGCAAAGAATCGTACTCCAGAACTTAACGAACTAGGAGTGAATCCTAGGCGGCTACTAGCTGTTAACCCACCGTTCGATAGAATGACATATGCTGAAGCACTTGATTTCTGCCAAAAAGCTGGACTTGATATCAAGTGGGGGGATGATATCCGTGCTGAGGCTGAGGAATTATTAACAAGAGATAGTGACAACTTCCTCTTCGTTGAATACTATCCAAAGGAAATCAAGTCATTCTATATGAAAGATAATCCTGAGGATCCACGTACCTACAAGAACAGTGACCTCCTTGCACCCCGTGGATTCGGAGAGGTGATTGGAGGTAGCGAACGTGAAACAGATGCACAGCTATTGATTGACAATCTACTTCGCATTGGGGATGATCCTGAGAAGTACAAGTGGTATATTGATATTCGTCGATATGGGAGTGTTCAACACTCGGGCTTTGGAGTCGGAGTTGATAGAATAATAACATGGATGTTGGAACTAGACCACATTCGTGATAGTATCCCATTTCCAAGGACAGTTACTCGAATATTCCCTTAGAATGATAAACTCTTGAGCTGGTAGCCCGAAGCTGCTATATCAGCAGAATTCGTGGGTTAGTTCAAGTAAGAAATGAAGGTCTAAGAGGGAGTAGTAGATTTTGAGGATTCAAAGGAGTCCGAAAATAGCAGATGTTACTAGTTATCATCACCCTTCAAAGGTGTCACTGTTCGGAAACCCATCATTGAGAGTATTTGATACACCTGAACCTACAACACCTACTCCCACAACACCTCCTCCTATCTACATCGTCATTATTGGAGGCGGGTTTGTGGCTGCCGTGGGAATCGTCTTTCTTATCCGCAGGATTCGGCTTAGGACTTAGTCTTCAGGAGATTCAGTCGAGGTCTCTTGACGCTTCTTCTCCACAAGCTCCGCTTGATGGATTCTCACCATTCGTACAGAGTACAAAAGGAGTATACCTCCTACTGCAACACCAATCAACCATAGTGGACTTGCCAAAGGATGTGCTAACCAGAGTGTGAGGAGGTAGACGTTCAGACTGGCAAAGAATATCGCAAATGATACAAGGGTCGTATAGAAGGACCAAGGCATTTTGGCGGAGCTCATGATAACCACTCTCAACTGTCAAGCTCACTGCAATATAGACATTGCCCAGTTCTGAATGTTGTTTCTATTGAGTGGACTGATTGTTATTATTTTCTTCACCGGTTTCCAATGGACTGACCAAGAGACCTTCAGAGGTTGCTTTCAGTACTACACGTTTTCCAATACCTGCAAGACGTCTGATCGTTTCAGGGATGACCATCCGACCTTTTGCATCGATCTCGGTGATGTCGCCGTAGAGAGTGTGCTTCTGACCCTCTATGAGACCGTCTCTTATCCTCAAGACTCTATCAGCATATTCTGCAACTCTCGGATTGTGTGTGACATTGACGACTGTTGTACCAAACTCCTCGTTTGTCTTCTTCAATGCCTCCATAACCATCTCTGTGGTTTCACTATCAAGCTCACCAGTAATCTCATCTCCGAGGAGAAGCTCGGGTTTGTTTGCTAATGCCACACAGATAGCACATCGTTGGTTCTCACCGCCTGACATCTGATTCGGCTTGTGATTTGCTCTGGGTCCAAGTCCCATTGTGTCAAGTAACATGTGAGCTCTCTCATTTGCAAGCTTTGTTGGAGCTCCTGCAAGTTTCATGGGGAGGGTAACATTCTTGAAAGCAGTCAAACCTGGTACAAGATTGCCAATCTGCCAGATGAATCCAACTTTTTGTCGTCTATAGAGCATCGACCTTCTGTCATCCAGTATCGAAACACTATGACCATCATATAGGATTGCTCCAGCAGTAGGTTTGTCCAGGGCACCAAGCAATTTCAGTAAGGTTGATTTCCCTGATCCACTTGGACCAACAATTGAGAGAAACTCTCCTTCCTGAACCTCAAAGTCAACTCCTCTTAGAGCTATGACCTCTTTTTGTCCACGTTTGTAGACCTTCATCAGGTCTCGCACAACGACTTTGTATTCTGATGCGATTTCATCCAGATTCTCTGTCATTTATTCACCCCATGTATTGAATTTCCTCTGCAATATTCAGTTTGAGAGCTCGAGATACAACTGCATATGTTGCTATGAGAGCTACTATCACAGCAGTGCCTGTTATTCCTGCAAGTAATGGCCAAGGCACTATTAGGTTCACTGGAAGCCTAGTCCATAATTGAGTAGTAGA
>JASFEF010000094.1:0-10025 GCA_050124975.1 Candidatus Thorarchaeota archaeon
AGAAGCCAGAGTTGCATATGCCGAACTTCTATCATCCAAGGTTCCTGCTGCATTGAAATGGATGGGTAAGAAGAAATCAACCGATGTTAAGACCCTTGCAAAGAAGACCAAGTCAACTCAATATAAAGCTGGCGTGATTGAAGCTGCAATGGTAGACACTGAAGTGACTGAGATCACAAAGGTTGGTACTCCCATGCGGTCGTTTATCATCAATATCGCAGGTCTCGCCTTTCTTGTAGTCACTTGGCAACAATTGCTGGGTAATAGCTCAAGTGCATGGTTGACCACCTTGACAATGGTGGGTGCTGCTTTATCTCTAGCAGTCATTATTGCTCTCTACTTCACCAGGAAGGCTCAGATTGCGAAATTCGTTGTCGACCAAGAAGAAGGTAAGAAGATACTTCCAACTAAAGAAGAGGCTGCTGCTGAACCTCCTGAAGAAGAAGCTGTAGATGAAACCGAGGAACTACCAGAAGAGGAGGATGTGGAGGAAACCGAAGCTTCGGAAACAGACGAAGATGTTTCTGAAGAGGAGTTAGTAGACGCTTCTGAGGACTCTGATACGACTGAAGAGGTTGAGGACGAAGACAACACCTCGGGTGAATAACTTACTCTTCTTCAAATAGAGAGATTGGCGACCCGAGAAAGGGTCGCCCTTTATTCTCATTGAATCTACGTGTCAGTAGGAGCAGTTGGTATCCTGCCACCAGATAACCTGCTGAACAGCTGGATTATCTTTGACGATATGAAGGGAATCACAACTAGGAATGCGACCGGCAGAAGGACAATCACGGCGAGTTCCCAACTTGCTAGGAAGTCCAGGCTCATAACGGTAGTAGCACCAACAACCACTAAGAACATCAGGAACTTAATCCGGACAGAAGAGCCGAATCTACTAACCATGGATGTCCTTTCATCTTCGACAATATCTGATGGAGTACCTGCATCCTCCATCTTCACAATCTTTTTGAGACCCTTACTGACCTCTCGGTAGAGGTTCACAACCACGACCAAAATCGACGACATATATGCAGCAAAGATAGTGGTCATGATTGATGGAATTGAGATATCTCCAATCGTGAACGACACATCAATGATGTATCTTCTGAACCAGTCAATCTCAACGCCATATACGAGTATCATGAAGATGACTAGAGGTACAAACACTAGATGCCACAATCCTAGGACCATCCTCCCTCTACTGAGAGATCCTCGGACAAGCACTGCCGCTGTTGCATCTCGATAGAGCCAAAGGCCATAGAGCAACACTGAACATCCAAGAAGTGCAACAGTGAGGATTAAAGCAAATGCATAATTCCCAGCTGTGTACATCGAATAGGATGCAACAAGACCAGCTCCGCTTCCCAACACAATCAGAAGATAGAGTCGGTCCATATTCTTGAGGGATTTCTTTCGTCCTTCTAGTGATTTATCGTCAACCCTCATGGATGAGGCCATTCTGAAGTAGATGACCATTCCAATGAGGCTCAGCACAAATGATGCACCTGCTCCTAGCGAAAGCGAACTCGTTGACATGGCGAAGTTCGGAGTAGCAGGTTCGACTCGAATATTTGTTGAAGTATCCACTGCCTCCTCAACAAAATCTCCAACTGCTGTAACTGCAACAGTGAAATCTCCATAGCCAAGCGAAGTAGGTACGAGTGAAATGGTAACGACATATTCTCCAACTTGATCAGTTGCATAAGCAATCATGGCAGGTAATCCCATGAACTCAATGAAAACCTCAAGATCAGCAACAGGGTTGCCATAGCCATCAACAACTCCAACAATTATTGTAAGAGGTTGACCTTGGGTTGGTGTTTCGGGACTATATTCCACTATGAATTCCAGTTGTCCTAGCACAATTAGGGTTCCATTGATTGGTTCACCAGTTTCAACATCTGGATGAGTCACTGAAACTACATACTCATACGGACCTGGTATCCAGCCTGCTGTTGAGACTGTTGCCGCATAAACACCAGGACTAGTTACAAGGAGGTTATAGGAGAGTGCATTGACAAAGACGGTCACTATTGCTCCAGCCACCGGTCGATCTGCCCAGTCAAAGAAGTGTAGTTCAATAATTGGTTGGTCTCCCTGAGTTACTGTCCATCCCAGAGATGAGAACACTTGAGCATCAGTTGCAGCGTCAGAGTATGTACGGATGCCGAAGACTCCTGACCAAGGATTACCATGAGTAGCATTCACATAGACACTAAAATTACTGGGTCCTAGGAGGAAGTCTGCAATGGCCCAGAGGGTATATTCAGGAAATTCTGTAGTAGAGGGATATGCTGTATAGAGAGTACCATTGATATCGATCTGGATTGAAGTCCAATTGAACACTGGTCCATACTTGTCCTTTACGAACACAGTGACATCAAAAGGTGCCCCGCCTTCTACACGAGGAGTGTAGAACACATTGGGTGTGAGATTTCCAAACACATCAAAACTGACTTGAGCTACTGGTGGTCCGATGATACCCGGTTTTTCAACTATCACATCGAACACCTGAGAACCAATACCTAAAGTCATATTATTCGAGAAGACATAACTACCCAATACAGAACTCTCGACCAGTTCAAATGCTCTTGGACCACTTCGTAGAGAGACAATAGCTCCTTGGACTGGTTGTCCCAAGCCGTCCGTGACATTAAACCATGCAGTAATCAGTTCATCCTGCTGTACTGTTGCAGGGAAGTCTGAAACTAATGTCAACGATGTAGTCAAGATTTGAACAGTGATCGCTGCTTCTCCAACTCCTGTGTCAATGGCATGAGTATGGTCTGCAGTAGCAGTGACAATGTGAATTCCTGCATCCAATTGTATCTCTGGAATTGTAACAATATAATTTGAAACTGCTTGGGTAGCAACAAATCCAACACCACCTAATGTGATTGACACCGCTGCGTCGTCAACTGGATGTGCCTGATTGTCTAGCACCCAGATTGTAACATTCATGCTTTCACCTTGGGTAACTAAGTCGTCAACATCCACAGTAACATCCAGGGCACTTTGAATAGTGATAGCATCGACATATGTTCGTTCAAACGGATGGTAGAATCCATTATCAATGATGACACTCAAGTTTGCAATACCGATGGGCCAAGTTGCATCAGTGCTTCCTTGATACTTCATTGATGGCCAATCAAAGTAGAATCCGAATGTGTTCACACCCGGGCCTTCTCGAGTCATGAAGTGTGCGCTCATGTAGACACTAGCATCATTAACAATCTCACCGTAGATGTTTGCCACAGTCACATTCGCCCAGAAGCCTTCGCCTTGAGTGATATCCGATGAACCCCACTCGACGAACACATCGAGATTATACTGGCTATCAAGATTCCTTATCGCACCGATGGTGTAGCTTGTCACTGTGGCAAACGGATATGCTGCAATCTCCACTCCTGGAGTCAAGTCGATGTTACCTAGAATCAATGGATTATAGACTTCTCCAACTTCTACGGTCCACTCCACCTCTCCTGTGAATGAAACCTGAGTCAAGAGTTCATCCTGATCTGTGAACAGAATGAGTTCATCCTCCAAATCACCATCAAAATCGGTGATTGTAGCACTAATTGGTGTTGCACCAGTTATAGGAGTAGTCCAAATCACTGAGAGAGTTGCACCAGGATCTGTTAGTAACAATTCTCCAGCTGGAAGGGTGATGAACAACTCGTCTGAGCTATCTCCGACTACATCTGCAGGATATAGAAATGCCATATCTTGATGAAGTAATTCATACACTGGTGTATTGTTCAGATTTGTAGTTGTGCTTTCAAAAATATAGAATCTACTTGTTGGATCGGACGCATTCCAATAATTAAACCCAGCTACAAACTGGTCTTCACCAGTAGTTGCGTTGTGCAATGTTTGAATTCCGATTACATCCATATTGGTGTAAGCACTTAGTTCGAAATTAAGTGAATGAGAATAGACCAAGTTCGTTGTTAAAATATCAATTCGTATGTCACCCCTCACAACCGCAATGAAACCATTGGGAAATCCACTCGATAATGCAAACCCTCTGGGGCTATACCAATTGTTATCAAACAGAGGAAGATTGACAGCTGTCCAACTTAAGTCGGAGTCCATCTTTATGACATTATGAGGTTCTGTATCTGACACAATGAACAGTTCTTCATTTCCGTCTCCATCATCATCGAATACGCCCATAAATTCGAAACTCTTGTACGCATACGGTATTGTGCCGCTCCCCATCAGAGAGAAATTGCTTCCATGATATGAATGATACCTGAAGATGTAATCCTTGTCATAGTAAAGGTCCAATACAATGATGTCCTGTATATTATCTCCGTCTAACATTGCGGTGAAGAGCGCAAAATTATCAAATGGGATTGCTGCTGGATTGATAATTGTTAGCGAGTCATACACACCTCCACCTCGAGAATACTTTGTAAGTGTGAGGTCTAAGGATCCACTAGCTCTCTCGATTGTATAGATTGTAGCTCTACCATCAGACAGATTTCCGACGTCCGATTGGTGAAACTTTCTGTGCACAAAGTCCGTATTCGACTTGTCTATCTGCCATACGAAATCTCCTGCGACAGTGAAAACTAAGGGGTGTGTAGCATTACCTAGTTCTCCGGTATTTAGGTAGGTGTCTTGAGCAATGATGTAATACTCGTACTCTCCTGGTTGCAAGTCGCCGATGAATGCATAATAGAATCCTTCTGTGTGAGACTCGTACATTTCTTCCTGTGGTTGACTCCAAAGCACACTCCCAGGCATTCTCATCCAAATATCAACGTGTTCGAGCGAGGAGGTTTCATCGACATACACCTTCACAGTGAGATAATCATCCAATACAGTTGGATGGAGTGGATCTATTGGTTGAGGTGTTATGATCGGTTCTGTTGCGTCACTTGTTATGATGTACACACCATCCATCACTCTAACAAGGACATCATCCCTGCCATTATCAAAATAATCGTAGCTAATAATCTGATATGCCGTCTGTCGTACATCCACAAGATACTCAAGATTGGCAAATTCCCCATCAACACCACGGATCACTCCTAATCCTCCAAGGGTAGTACCTATGGCCAAATCATCCAAGGCATCGTGATCCATTCTCCCCACGCCTAAGTGTCTTGTTGAAAATGTATAGATATCATTGACTTCACGAATGGGAGCACCAGCATTACCATCTCTGAAGAATGCCATTTCTTGGTCTCTGCTGATCACAACCAAGTCGTCTTGTGGATCTGCATTGAAATCTCCTGTTTCTATCCATCGGTAATTTGTGGGTAAAACATCGACTAGTTGAGAGTACACAAGACTAAGAGTATCTCCAGTATAAACAACAATGTTACCATCAGATTGTATCGTCGCAATCTCATCGTATGCCCCAGGATAGTCGAATTTCACATAGTCTTGGATAGATGAACTAAGGATGATATTGTCAACCTGTGTCCCATCTGCTTCAACAACAGTAAGATTTCTCGCAGATGTGGTTCCTGCTCTGTTTACAATTGCTATGCTCTCTGTAGTCCCACCTGTGAAGTCACCAATAACCGGAGTGATGTATGCAGCATAATCCACCGCTATTGTCCCAATTGTTGTGTTTGCAATCAAGTCAAGTGTCAGGAGATCATCACGTGTGCTGACATCTAACACTAACAAATCGGGATATGCATCACCATTGAACTTCCCAAATCCCATTGGAGATGCCATATTGATAGGCATTGGATACTCAGACACAGTGGCATTATCAATGTCTACCATCAAGATGTAGTACGTGGAATCGACAAAATTCCGAAGGAAGAACTCTGTATCACCATCTAAGTCAACATCAAATCCTGTGAGATAAGCACCATTAGCTTTAACTCCTAACGGTAAGGCGATATCCATCGAAACGCCGGTTAAAATGTCAACGAAATAGAGCCTACTCTCCTCCTCAATCACATAGGCAATACCACGAACTCCTGAGATCTCCCCCACTGCTATTCGAATGTTAGTATCTGGAAGACTATAGTGATAGAGTGATTCTTCCTGAGCAATAGTAGTTGGGCTTTCATTGTGGGTCATGATCTGTGTTGGCTCATAATTCATTGAGATTGGTAGAACGAACATGATGAGCAGGCATACAACGATTAGTGACTTTGCTAGACTAATTAAGTTCGTATCCATTCGTTTAGCGATTGGACGATAGGGGCTTATTCTTCTCTCCCTTGATGGCGACATCTTGCAGTACTCCCTTCTAGATAACTTACAGCAATGTACTGTAACACGACAGACGTTGCAGTCAGCAGTGATTCACACCCACCCTTTTATCGATTCTGGGCGAGATGTCCACCGATACCCTAAAGACCCGCTTATGTAACCGCAAAATCAGGTTTCCTCGGAGTCTGTACAACATGGTCGACAACATTGCAATAATAGGATGTGGAGCAGCTGGCGCGACCGCAGCTCTACAGGCAAGGAAATTCAACAGAAAAGTCGAGATCTCTGTCTTCAATACTGAGCCTTATTCACAATACTCACGATGCGGACTTCCTTACACAATATCAGGAAAGGTTGGAGCATTCGAGGACTTGGTATTAATGGCTCCTGATAATTGGAGTGCATTGAAAATCAACGCAAACCTAGGTGTGACAGTTACTGACATTGACCATAAATCAAAGGAGATTGTATTTTCAGGTGGTTCGCAGAACTATGATGCCTTGATATTTGCGACTGGTGCAGAAAATGCTGATCCACCAATCAAGGGACTCGACAAGAAGAGAGTCTACGGTCTGAGAACTTTGGATGATGCCAAGGCTCTGTCTGCTGAGGCAGACAAGGCAAAGACTGCTGTTGTTATTGGCGGTGGTCTTGTCGGTATGGAGGCAGCTGAAGCCTTCCATGAGAGAGGACTTGATGTCACTGTAGTGGAGTTCCTTCCACACATTCTACTTGCCATGGTTGATCCAGATATGGCGGCCATTGTCGAGAGACACTGTGAGGAGCATGGACTCAAGATACTCAACAACACCGCAGCACAAGAGATCAAAGGCAAGGACTCACCTACATCAGTGGTTATCCAGAACCGAGAAACTGAGGAATTGTCTGAGATTCCCGCGGACTTCGTAGTCGTTGCTACAGGAGTTCGACCAGTCACTGGACTTGCAGAGAAAGCTGGTGTTGAGATCGGTACAACAAGGGGTATCAAGACTAACGACCGGATGATGACCAATCTCGACAATGTCTATGCATGTGGTGACTGCGCAGAGAACTTCGAGTTCATAACACGCACACCAATGGCTGGGGGTCTTGGTACAGTTGCGGTCCGACAAGCACGTGTTGCTGGGATCAATGCTGCTAGTGGAGAAGCTACATTCCCCGGAATAGTTGGTGCAAAGGTTACAAAGCTCTTTGGTCTCGAGATTGCGAGCACTGGTTTCACTGACGATATGGCAAAACGGTTTGAGATTCCTGTGGTCAAAGGTTCAATGAAGGGAGCTACAAAACCTCCATACTTCATCGGAGGGAAAGAGCTCAAATTAAAGACATTCTACAACAAAGAAACAGGTAAGCTTGTGGGCGGTCAATTGGTTGGAGAAGAAGACGCGGCAATGCGACTCAATGTTCTGACATTAGGAATTCAACAAGACATTGATGCAGTAGAACTCTTCGACTTTGAGAACTGCTACGCTCCAGCAATATGCGACACATGGGATCCATTAGTATCGTCAGCTGATGCGGCTCGTCGGAGGCTCAAGTTGTAGGACGCTCGGGCACTATTGTGGCAATGTTGTTCAAGGCGTATTGAAATGAGCTCACTTGAATAGGTGAGCTGGCAACCAGCAAGATGCTGTTTAGCCCGCTCTCTTTCTTTGAATGGATGACAATTGCCTTCACGATTTCCTCAGCGACCTCCCAGCTGGGAATTCTAGAGACCTCGAAACCCATGGTGAAGAAACCAACCTTTTCAGCTTTGAGACCATCGGCTGCTTCAAGCGCGTCCAAGGCTGCAGCGTGGATAGCGGTTCTACGGTCTGGATTGTCCAAAGTGACTCCTGGCCAATAGAAGGTCTCTTCAGCATTACTCCCTTCTTGCACTGTTATACTTGGTCCCTTTCTTCCAAGTTTGATATCCTTGGTTTTCACAACTAAGTCAAGATCCGAATCATCTATGCTCCCCAGTTCAACTATGACACTGAGGTTTCCTAGAGACCATCCACCCAAGACTCTTACTCCTTACATTCATTGACAGCTTTGTAGAAGCAATCACACACATACTTGTTCAGTCCGACAAGTGTTATTTCCTTTACTGATTGCGTTGCTCTGGCATAATGCGCAATGCCCTCGACAATTGCTTTCGCAGACTCTTCCTCGGAGAGACCTCCTACTCCGGCTCCAATTGCTGGAAAAGCTACTGAACTTAGATTATGGTTCGATGCGATGTTGAGAGCAGCCTGAACAGAGGACAACACCTTCCAATATGTTGCTCTACCTCCAGGTGGCATCCCCGCGCAATGGATGACATACTTGGATGGAAGAGCCCCTGCTGTTGTCATCACTGCCTCACCGGGTCTGATAGGACCCTTGGATAGAGCTTCCTCCTCAATCTGTTGTCCCCCCTTAGACTTGATGGCTCCTGCAACACCCGATCCCATCCACAAATCAGAATTAGCTGCGTTCGCAATCGCGTCTACAGAAAGTTCGGTGATGTCGCCAATGTACGTCTTGACTACTACAGCACCAACCTTCTTCTCCATTCACCACTTCCTCCAATTGGAGCAAGTACCTTTTGGAATCGTTTTCGTAAAAAGTTGTCGTCCCACAAACTTTATGCATCCTATCCCAGCTCTTTTGTTGGCGAGTCCTCTGAACGACATCAACGAAACCGAGTTAGCAGCCCTGAAAGAGAAGTATGGTGAACCGGTGGTCAATAGCTTCACTGCAGATTTCTTTGAGTTTGAGTGTAATCTCGTCAAGCAAACCGAGTCAAAGGGTCGACTACATGACATCACTTGTTTCATCCGACAAAATGACGGTAACTTCGTTGTGATTCAGAAACCTCAATATGCAGGAACCGGAATCTACCGTGCACCCTCTGGAGGTGCAACTCCAGGTGAACCTCTCGAGGATGCTGCGATCCGTGAGATGTACGAAGAAACTGGGTTGACAATTCGGTTGACTCATTTTATTCTTGACTTGCATCTTGATATTATCTGTAAAGATCAAACAATCCCTTGGAGGTCACTTGTCTTCCTTGCAGAACCAGTTGATGGCGAAATGAAACAAGTCGACACGAGAGAGATCTTTGATGTAACAGTGATGTCACGAGAACAACTCGTTGGAGGTGTAGCCACGTTAATGGAGGAATCGGGATGGGGCGGTTTCAAGTACCGCGCCTTTCTGACACGCGAGTTCTTCAAACGGATTGATGAGCTGAATATCTGACCCTGTGTTACTAGGTTCCATATTTCTCTATCCTAATCATGACATTGAGCAGAGGTCCGACAGTTTGAGTTTTCCCTAAGACTTCAATAAACTCAACACTTTAACTCCTTACCCCACGATTCCTGGCGGTGCTCTCTGCTCATATTTCATTTTCAGCTCTTGATTTGTAGGTTCGAAATCGTCTCATTCAATTGCATGCCCAAAAGAGGTGAGAGGAGTAGTAAGGATGGCTTCAGTGCCATTGTCAAACGAAACGAGAGCCCGTGCGAAGGTTTGTGGTGCCCATAGGAACTCTGAAGGAATTGACACCATGTCCCGATCATTCTGGAATTCTTGGACCCATATAGAATCCGCTGCGATTGTGAAGGCGCTGTCTGGAACCACACCAAATGTGTAAACGGGTGTTGCGTCCTCATAGAACATGGTCACTTTGACAACCTGAAAATCATCAATCGACGTGTGTCTGGTGTTGTTTACACTCACCTGAATTGTGAAGTCAAATGTTGCTGGGAAATTGTGCGGAACCATCGTGTAGAAAGATCCTGTTACACTCATACTAAGGTTTCCAACAACAGTAGCATTGACGTATTCTCCTGGGGCATCTGATGGTGAAG
>JASFEF010000095.1:0-9930 GCA_050124975.1 Candidatus Thorarchaeota archaeon
TGAACATGTGTGATGTCTGCTCAACATCATCTGGAGGAATCATTGCTGTTGATAGAACTATCATGTCCGGTTCGAATTCGAGATTCTCGCCTGCAAGAACGTCAAACCATCTGATCTTGATCTTGCCGTTCTTGACTGTCACTTCAGGTTTGTTATCTTTTGGAAACTTGCTGTAGATGACATGTTTCCTTCTCGCTAAGCGATGTAGCTCCTCATGGCCAGAGCCATAGGTTCGAATATCCTGATAGAGAACTAGAGCCTCATCCACGCGATCTCGAAGGTCTCCTGCGGCTTTAGCTGTCGCTGAGCAACAATGACGAGAGCAGTGTTCGTGACCCTTGACTCCTGGTTCTCGAGACCCTACACACCCGATGAAGACCAGCTTCTTCACAGGTTTTCCAGTACTTGGTACTAGAAGAGTATCACTAGGCGGCAGTTTTTGAAGCTCTGCCAGAGTGAGAATGTCAGGAGATTCACCGTAGCTATAGTAACCTTCAGGCTTGAACGGTTCGAATCCAGTGGTGACAACTACAGCACCCACTTCGAACTTCTTTTCCTTTTCTGTCTCCAAGTTCTTGACTGTCACGCCAAAGTTACCAATGTAACCCTCGAAAGCGGATACCTTACTATTTACAAGAACCTTGACTCGTTTGTGTTTCTTTACGGCCTTCACAAGAGGTACGATAACATCAACACCGGATTGGTCTGATGGGAAGAGGTGAGTCCAGCTAACCACGTTTCCACCTAATTCTGAAGCCTTCTCAACAAGAATGACATCAAATCCTCTCTCAGCAATGTCCAGTGTGGTCCTCAATCCTGCAATGCCACCACCAACGACCAAGGTTGTAGGAAGAACTGGTACTTTCTTAACAGGAAGGTTCTCCAACTTGGCAGCCCTCGCAACGGACATTCTCACAAGGTCTTTCGCCTTCTCTGTTGCAAGCTCTGGTTCTCTCATATGACACCAAGAAACATGCTCTCGTAGATTGACTTGATCGAACAGATACCTGTTCATACCTGCCTCTTCGACAACCCGCCTAAAGGTAGGTTCATGCATCCGAGGAGAGCAACTTGCCACAACTACACGATTGAGGTTATGTTCTGCAATCTTTTCCTTGATGAGAATCTGTCCAGCATCAGAACACATAAACATCTCATCGGTAGAAAAGACAACTCCTGGTAACTTCGAGGCCATCTCTGCAACATCTTTTACATCTACAGTACCGGCGATGTTGTGACCACAGTGGCAAACAAACACACCGATTCTAGCTTCGTTGTTTTCCGTCATCTTTGTTTTCTCCTAGTGAGCCTTGAGAATTGTTTGAGGGCTGATTTTGATTAGTTGAATTCCTAACGTGTCCTCATCGATTCCTAGGGCAGGACCCAAGAACTGAGGGAGGGTGATGACTGGGATCTTTGGTTTGTCACCAGCCTCTTCTCCAAACTGAACTTGAGTCAACTGAATATCACAGAATACGCAGGCTGTGACAATTCCATCGGCATTCTCAGCGCGGATGTTCTCGATCTTGTCACGACCTATTGCGTTCCCTACTTCTTCATCCATGGCGAGTAGAGGGCCGCCACAGCAGCGGGTTTTACCATTGTAGTCAACAGCTGTACCTCCCGCAGCTACTATTATTCTGTCAATTATTGTTGGGTTCTCAGCATCATCCACCTGCACTATCTCTTCAGGACGTGTCACGTGGCACCCATAGTGTGCAGCGAGACGAATATCCTTGTAGGGATTTACTATTGCAGACTTGATAGCATCATAACCAATATCTTCTCTGAATACTTGGAGAAGATGTTTGACTTGCACATTGCCAGTGTACTTCAGTCCCTCCTCCTCCAATAGATCGTTGACCTCAGCGAGGAGTTCTGGATTGTTGTCCAAGTCGTGCTTCACATGTTTGATAGAGCCTGAACAAGCCCCGCAGATTGCTATGATGTCCTTGCCCACGCTTTCTGCAAGAGCTAGAATTCTTGCGCTCATAGCAGCAAATGCAACATGATTCACTGACTCCACATATTGGGCTCCACAGCAGTTGGCATCCTTCATAGTGGTAAGACGGACACCAAGCTTTTCCAGCACTAATTGCACAGCTCTTTCATATCCAGGAAGTCTCACAGGAGTGGTGCAACCTGTGTAGAGCATGAATTCTTTCATTTTGCAGTACCTCCATTGAAGTACCTCTTCTTGACCTTCTTGACAAACTCGTTATTCCAACCCAAGTCAGTGTCAAGTCCTAAGTCATCACGATCATCTTCTTCGAAGTCTGTATAGGCGTCATTGAGCAACCAACCATCCTCAAGCACCTTGTCTATAGTGTTCTGGAAAACAGGTGGGATATATCCCTCACGAGCAGCTACCTCTCGGACAGCCGTGAAGATCTCCGACAGGTCGACGTCCTCTTGACATCGTTCTTCGCAGAGTCTACACGTCATGCAAAGCCATGGCAACTCACTCGAAAGGACTTCTTCTCGTTTACCGAGGAGAATCTTCTGTATGAGCTTCCGTGGACGATAGCGTTCAGTTTTACTTGCAACCATACACGAAGCAGTACACATTCCACATTGGATGCACTGCATGATACCCTCACCACCGGGTTCTTGCCCGATCTCCTTAGCAAAGGATGAGCTTGGTGCATGATTGATTGGTGGTTGTTCCTTAGTTTGTTGTGACATTTTTCACCACTTTTCCTTCTCTATTCTTGATCAACTTTCGATAGTACAATCGTAGCTCTCATGGCCGCAGCACTACCCATTGACACAGAGTCAGGGATATCTTTTGGACCATCAGCACATCCACAGACAAAAACACCGTCAATGGATGTATCAACGGGTTTCGTCATGCTGTCTTCAACAGTGACGTAACCCTCTTCTGAGAGGTTCATATCTAGTTCCACAGCAATGTCAGCAAGACCTTCTGGAGGTTGGATTCCAGGACTGATTACGACCATATCATGCTCGACTTGCTCTAGAAAATCAGTTTCGGTATTTTCAACTCTAACAAAGAGGGAATCGCCCACCTTGTTGTGCAGTACCTCTGCAACTCGGCCACGCACGAAGTTAACTCCGAAGCGCGTACGTGCCATCTCATAGAACTCTTCAAAGCCCTTTCCAAAAGCTCTGATGTCGGCGTAGTACACGGTCACTTCGGTATCTGGATTGTGCTCCTTAGCCATCACTGCGTTTTTAATCCCGTACATACAACATACTCTGCTGCAATAGGGTACACCTTTCTGGACATCACGAGCACCAACACATTGAACGAAACCAATGCTCTTGGGAACCTTGCCATCAGTCAGACGGACCAGATGACCGTGAGTTGGACCGGCAGCATTGATGAGTCGTTCGTACTCCATTGCATTGATTACGTTTGGTAGTCTGCCATAACCAAGCTGTGGATATTCCTCAACATCAAAGAGTTTGTACCCAGTCGCAAGAATTATGGCACCAACATGGAGATCAATGACCTTGTCCTCCATGGAGTGATCTATCGCATCTCGAGTACAAGCATCAACACAACGCTCGCACTCACAACATATAGCGCAACCCAAACAACGTTCAGCCTCAGTCGCAGCCATTGCTTCATTAAAACCGAGTTCAACTTCTGTGAATTTCCTCACTCTGGTTGTGACAGCTTGTTTTGGCATTGCTTCCTTTTTCTCAAAGGGAATCCCAGTCTTGTCAACTTCGAAGGACTGCACTCTGTGAATGCTTTTCCGTCTACCTTCTTTGACATCCACTCCACGGATGTAACGGTCGATGGAAATTGCAGCTTCCTTACCATGACCAACAGCCTTCACCACGGTGAGAGGTCCGAGGACAACATCACCACCAGCAAAGACTCCTGGGACGTTTGTCTCGAGTGTAATTGGATCAGCCTTGACAGTAGCCCATTCAGAACAACTAAGCTCTGTCTGTACTCCCTTTGGGTCAGTGGACTGTCCAATGGCGACAACCATTGTGTCGACAGCCATGGTGAATTCTGAATTATCTATTGGGACAGGGCGTCGACGACCTGAGTGATCGGGTTCACCAAGGCGCATCTTAACGCATCGTATTCCAACAAGCTTGTCCTTGCGTGAAAGAATCTCTACAGGGGAGGTCAGCAACATGAACTTGATGCCTTCCTCTTTTGCGTCCTCAACTTCACCGGGGATAGCAGGAATTTCAACGTGTGACCTACGATAGATTAGAGTCACCTCTCTGGCTCCAAGTCGAATTGCAGTTCTAGCAGAGTCGACAGCCGCATCTCCACCACCAATAACTGCCACTCGTTTGCCAATTTGAACATCCTCACCCTTGTTTACCCGTTCTAAGAAGTCGATAGCGTGGACAACTCCTTCTGACTCCTCGCCTTCGATCCTGAGTTTGTTACTCTTCCAAGCACCAGTGGCTACAAATACAGCTTTGAAGCCCTTCTCCATGAGGTCATGAATGGATTTTACCTTGGCCTTTGTCTTTATCTTGACACCCATGTCAACTACGCGTTGAATCTCTTCATCTAAGATGTCACGAGGTAAGCGATACTCAGGAATAGCATATCTCAACATTCCCCCTGCTTTTTCTCGTGCTTCAAAGATGGTCACGGGATAACCCATTTTTGCTAGGTGATAGGCACAACTGATTCCTCCAGGACCACCACCAACAACAGCCACTCGATCCTTCTTGTCGATTTTCGCTTCTACTGGAGCAACACTGTGTGATCTCTCATAGTCTGCGAGGAATCTGTGAAGATTCCTGATGCTGATACTCTCGTCATGCATTCCGCGTTCACATTCACCCTCGCAGAATCCAATACAGACACGACCTAGAACTCCGGCGAATGGGATGGACCTTCTTACGATTTCAAGAGCTTCATCCATTTTTCCGTGTCTCATCATTGTAACAAAACCCTGCACATTTACACCTGCAGGACATGTCGAGCGGCATGCTGGGTCACCTTTCTTATCGACTGTTACGACGTTTGGAGTAGCCTGCGGGAAGGGGGTATAGATTGCTTTTCTAAATCCCAGACCCTGATCAAACTCGTTTGGAACTTCGACTGGACAAACAGGTATACAGTCGCCACATCCCGAGCATTTGTCTTCATCGACAAAACGAGATTTCTTGTGAACCCTTACCATGAAGTCACCTGTTTCACCTTGTACAGATTTGACCTCTGCATAGGTAAGAAGGTCTATGTTAGGATGACGTGAAACCTCACTCAGTTTTGGTGTGAGAATGCATGCACTGCAGTCCAAGGTTGGAAAGGTCTTGTCAATCATAGCCATACGACCACCAATGGAAGGTGTCTTCTCGAGAAGAGTGACTTTGAAACCTTGATTTGCTATATCGAGCGCTGCCTGCATTCCAGCTACTCCGCCTCCGATAACGAGGGCTTCGTTTGACTTGATAGTGTCTTTGCTAGTTGTAGTCCTTGATTTAGGCTGTCTTTCTGTAGTCATGTACGGTCCTCCGGGACGACCACGTGGATTTCTTTGTGCACTTGTTCGATGAGTTTGGTTCGAATAGCTTGATCCTACCATAAATGTCGACGTCGATTGGTAGCATCAACACCAAATTATCGAACTATAATCTCGTAGATGGGAAAATTAATTGACTATATGCTTGCCGATATTGCAACCGATAAAGGCCAACATATCGAGTAGCTGTTTCTTGCAAGAATCGAATGGAAATTTACGAAAACGGACATATTTCTAATATTGATGGAATTCACATTTTTCCAAATGAAAAATTGTTTACAAGAGGAGAAAAACCACTTTACGATTGTTCATTCGAAAGATGAAGGCAAGATACAGTCACCGAGCTCTTTCTGAACCTCAAGAAGTCGAATTCTCTGTTCATCCAGCAGGTCAAACAGCAGTTGAGGCGTGTCTTCCACAGTTTTCTGGTAGATCTTCTCAATTCGACTGATCTTATTCAATAACTCAGGAACACGAATCATGAACTGGGCGTCGTACTCTTCACGAGTGTAGTCCTTATCAAGATGGTACTGGAACAGCTCTTTCAGATTCTCAAAAAAGGGAATGTAACCCGTAGGGGTCTTAATAGCGCCAACCTCATCATGAACTCTGAGTTCCATCCACTTCAACCAGACTGTCTTGTCTAGTTTGTCTGTAATGAAGTTGTCATTCTCATCTCTGAGAAAATAATTAACTGCGAATATCTTTGGAGCCTGTTCAGCAGTTTTAACAAAATCAAGATGATTCTGGATATACTTGCCAAGAGGGATTGAGATGAAGTCTAGATTGGAGAAAGGTTGGAACTTGCGAACTCCGCTGGGACCAAGTGTTGCAGCCGTGGTTTCTGACTCCAGACTAGCACCCATGGTTATGACTCCATGATTCCAATCCAGTGACTGCTGAACTGGGACCCATGTGTCACTGTCACGTCCTCCATAGATGATTCCACCAACCTCAACCCCACGGGGATCCTCCAATGTATCATCGAGATTGTCTAGTCCCTCCAAGCCAATAGTGTATCGCGCATTCTTGTTTGCATATGGAATCTCTTGACCATGGCGATCAACCTTCCCGGGGAACCATTCACCTGAATGATTGATACCTATCTCAGGAGGTTCATGTCCATCATCCAACCAACGAATGCCTTCATCTTCTGTCACGAGGATATTAGAGAAGATTGCAGGTCTCCTTGAATGAAGGGCGTCCCAGATCTCAGGGTCATCCTTCTGTGTCACTGAACGGATGATTCCGAAAATTCCACGTTCAACGTTGACTGCTCTGACCCTACCATTCATTATACGAAGGTATGCAAGATCATCTCCAACTATAGTATTTCCACGAACCATGGAGGTACTGGTCTTTCCGCAACCAGATGGAAATGCTCCAGTGAAGTAAGTCTTGCGACCTGATGGACCGTGAACTGCCATAAGAAACATATGCTCGGCGAGCCACCTCTCGCGATCTGCTTTTCGAATTGCCAATCTCAGTGCAAGCTTCTTCAATCCAATGGTGTTCCCAGCATACTGCGTGTTTACGCTGTACACAGTATTCTCTTTATAGTCAATCATGACCCCACGTTTCTTCCAGTCGGTGCTGACTGAATGAATCAACTTACCTGATGAGTGTAGCATCCAGAAGATCTCTTTGTCATCTGGGAGACGTCTGAAGTAGTCATAGCCTCGTCGATAGAGAAGATCCTCACTATGAGCTACATAGAATGAATCTGTTATTTGCACGCAAGGAATAGAGAATGGAGAGTCCAAGGGTCCTAGACAAAAGAATCTGACGACCATCTTCTTGTTGTCCATGCTTCCATCCAAGCGTTTCCGAACAATCTCAAGCCCCTTGTTCCGATCCATCTGTGTGAGTTGCTCACCCAAGCCCTCACCCTCAGGGACAAGATAGACTGTACTCTCCTTATCTCGGGCTTGGTCATGAAAGCCATCGAAGTGAACTGTATGATATGGATTAGCAAGAGGGGTTTCTTCACCACGGGCAATTGCAGTCCTTCGAATGTACTCGGTATCCATCTTTGAATCATTACAGATGAACACCTTCATTGGTTTGCAAAGCTGGATTGCCTCAGCAACGACCCTGTGAACCCTTCTGTTGGGGATAGCAAGGAGTTTTCTGAAGTTCGCATCAGTCAATGCTTCTTCCAATATATTCATAGTTTCATTCAAGGTTTCTTACCCCGCTTTCCTGATAGCCCAAGTTTGTCGAGGTTACAATTTGAATATAATGTCGTCGCCAGCTGCAACTTCCATTATTAGGGTTTAGGGCCGGTGAGTTATCGCAGAATCAACCAGTGACCTCATGTTTGCCTCAGGCACTTCAATTGGCGTATCGCAACTTGTACTCAGAACGAAACCTCCTTTAGATCCTGCCATTCCGATGCAAGTTTCAGCTTCTGATTTTACATCATCTGGAGTTCCATTGATCATTAGTGATGTGTCCACATTCCCCATCAAACATACACGGTCTTGGATGATCTCTCTTGCTTCCGAGATTTTAACAAGAGAGTCGATACTAAGAACATCAGCACCAGTCGCACACATCATTTCAAGTATCCTAGAAGTCTTTCCACAGATATGCAGCGTAGCGCCTGCTCCTAGTTTATGGATTCGTGAAACTACAGATTTGACATTCTGAAACGAGAACATTTCGAAGAATCTAGGAGAAATCAGACTGCTACTAGCACTAGGTTCGAGAATCACAACATTATCTGTACCAACCTCAACTTGTGCCTCAATATATGGCTCCACAATCTTGGCGCAATGAGCCACGAGTGATGCAGTCGTTTCCTCATCTTCAACTGTTAGTTCCATGAGTTCATCGATACCAAGAAGATGTCCAGCAAGAGTGAATGGACCAATGACATAGCTGCTAATGAACACCTTCCTCTTGGTCTTCTCAGCCATTCGTTTAATGGTGTCTGTGAATACGGATAGACGAGTCAATTTCACATCCAAAGGAGGAATTCCCTCAAAACTCTCAGGATCACCTAATGGATGACTCTTCAGGTATGGAAATGAGTTAGCTGGAAACTCAACTTCAGCACCCAATGTCTGGGCTTCAACACTAAGGTCCATCACATTGAAAATCCCATCATAACCAAATCGAGACTGGCACGCAAGTTGGGACTTGGCTTGTTTCTCAGCATTATGAAGTAGTTCAGCTGATGGTAGACCACTGACGTTAAGGGAATACAACCCAACTATTGGTATCACAGGGATTCTATCTGATTCTTTGAACTGGACTGCTTTCACCACGAGGTCATATGATGCATCATTCATATCCAAGGACCTGTTTGATGTGACAACGAGCCGGGTAATAAAACACGTGCAACCCCTCACATCATTCGAACTAGATAAAAGGGTGATAGTTGCTCCGACTAGTTGAGAGGCGTTTGTTTTGAGCGATAAGGAGAAGGTTTCCCAACTAAAAACAGAGATAGTCAAAGGGAAGAGGAAGTCAGTTCCAGACTTGGTGAAGGATCTTCTTGAATCTGGAATGGTAGCCTATGACATCATTATCCAGATATGCGCTCCCGCAATGTCTGAGGTTGGTATCCTGTACCAAGAGGGGGAATACTTTGTACCGGAGATTCTGATGTCAGCAAAGGCCTTTGAGGCAGCAATGGAGGTCCTTAGACCCTATCTTGAAAAGATGGATAAAAAAGCAGGAGGGACCGTTGTCTTAGGGGTATGCGAGGGCGACATTCACACTATTGGGAAGAATCTCGTAGCTACTATGTTAGAAGCCGCTGGGTTCAACATTATCGACCTCGGGAAGGACGTACCAGCAGTTGAGTTTGTAAAAGTGGCAAAGGAGAATGATGCCGATTTAATTGGTATTTCAGCTTTGATGACTACTTCAATGATAGGAATGAAAGATGTTGTAGATATAGCTAAGAAGGAGGGGATTCGTGCGAAGATCATGGTCGGAGGAGGACCAGTATCCGAGGAATATGCGAAGAAAATAGGAGCAGACGGGTATGGCCAAGATGCAAAAGAGGCGGTTGATTTAGCAATCCGTTTAATGGAGGCTTAATCAGTGGAGTCATCTAAGGAACTGATTCTCTCAGCGCTATCAGGGAAGAAACCAGAAAGGGTACCAGTAGCAATTGTGTCATCTGCATGGGTATTCAGTAATTATGGAGTAGAACTCTCAGCTGCATATCAGAATCCAGATTTGATGACTAACACATGGCGGAAATTTGATGATGAATTTGGAGCTGATGCAGTAGTGCCAAGTCTCAGCTCAACTGTGATTCCATCATACCTTGGTTCAACATGGAAGTTCCCACCCGTTGGGTTTCCTCTTCTCCAGAAGCCTGCAATAACGACTCCTTCAGACCTCGATAAGTTAGAGGATTTGGATCCCCAGAAAGACAAATCGATTCAGGCTTCAACCATACACGCAAAACAACTGGTAGAAGAGTTTGGCATTGATCGTG
>JASFEF010000096.1:0-9819 GCA_050124975.1 Candidatus Thorarchaeota archaeon
GGGAAAGAACACGAATGAGGATGCCTATGTACTGCAGAAGTTCACACGTTTGGTTATGGGGACTAATAATGTTGAATACTGCGGTCGATTGTGCCACTCTTCAACTGCTGCGGGACTTGGTCCCACAGTGGGATCTGGAGTTATGCCTATCTCTCAAATGGATATTGAGAAGGCAGACTGCATATTCCTCGTAGGCATCAATCTGAAAGAGACCTTCCCCTTAATGGCAATGAGAGCCATGAGAGCAAAGAAAAACGGTGCAAAGATAATTGTCATGGACCCACGAAAGACAGTCACAGCTCGAGAACTTGCTGATATCCATCTACAGCTCGAAGCTGGAACAGATGTTCTAGTTCTCAACTCGCTCATGAAGATAATCATTGAAGAGGAGCTTGAAGACAAGGAGTTTATAGAATCTAGAACAACTGGGATTGAAGCTCTTCGAGAACATCTTGGATCCTTAGACCTGAAAGAGATGTCAGATATCTCTGGAATTTCTGTTTCAAAATTGGACAAGACTGCTCGCATGCTTGCCAAGGCTAAGACATGCTCTGTTTTGTACAACCAGGGTCTCAACCAACATACTACTGGGTCTGATGGCATAAAAGCGCTTGCGACTCTTGCCCTGATTAACGGTCAATATGGAAGACCTGGTACTGGACCAAGTCCAACACGTGGTCAGATCAATGGTGAGGGTACCGGCGATATGGGTTGCCTGAACGTTTTCTATCCTGGATTCCAAAAGGTTGGAACTCCAGCAGAGCCGCATAAGAAGTTCGCAGAACACTGGGGTGTTGAGAATCTTCCCGACCAGCCTGGACTACCATATACAAAGATGATTCAGCAGACCAAGTACATGTGGATTATCGGGACTAATCCAATGATGGCAGCTCCCGATGTCGACAAAGTACGAGAGGACCTCGAGGCAAAGGAACTGTTGATTGTCCAAGACATCTATCCAACCGAGACTGCTGAACTGGCTGATGTTGTGCTCCCTGTAGCCACATGGGTAGAGCGAGAGGGTGTCCATGCATATGTCGATCGCAGAGTACAGAAGATAAACAAGCTCCTTGACCCACCTGGTGAGGCTAAGCCCGATTGGTGGATTGTCTGTCAGGCTGCAGACCGGATGGGTTTCAAGAAACATTTTGACTTTTCATCTTCGAGAGAAATATTTGAAGAGATACGAAGAGTTGTACCTCCATACAAGGGATTGACCTACGAAAGACTGGAGAGCACACTAGGCGGTATCCAATGGCCATGTCCCACAGAGGACCATCCTGGCACACCCACCTTTTTCACACAGAAGTTCAATACACCTGATGGATTAGGTCACCTCCAAGTCGTAGGCTTCAAACCGCCTGCAGAGTTGACTGATAGAGATTATCCTTTCATTCTAACAACGGGGAGAAGCATATTTCACTATCACACAGGCACCATGAGCCGGCGAACTCCCACTTTGCATGCTGAGGTTCCAAAGAACTATTGTCAGATCAATCCAAAAGACGCGGCGAAGAAGAATATCAGAGAAGGGAACAGGATCTCATTAAGCACAAGACGTGGTACCATTGAGGCGAAAGCTCATGTTACCGATGATGTACCAAGAGGGCTAGTATTTCTCCCATTTCATTTCCATGAATCATGTGCCAACAAAATCACAAACCCTGTACTTGACCCTGCCTGCGGGATGCCTGAATACAAGTTCTGTGCTGCTAATATTGAGGTGGTAAAATGAGTACGAAAATGTACATTGCTCGTTCAACTGATGAAACCCTCCTAAAAAGAGGAGAGACTGGCGGAGCCGTTACATCTGTCCTCAAATGTGCTCTGGAAAATGGAGATGTTGATGGAGTTGTCACAGTAAAGTCAAGTAATGGTGACAGGTTTTCTGGTCTCCCAGTCTTGATAACCAACCCGGAAGACCTGATTGACACTGCTGGAGCATTACACAGCTCACTACCGAACATACCCCGTTATGTAAAGGAGTACCTTGATGGTGCAGCAGAGATGAAACTGGCTATTATAGGAAAACCCTGTGATCTCAGAGCAATCACTGAGCTTCAGAAGAGGAAACAGATCGATATTGACAATGTAATCCTCATTGGTCTGAATTGCACTGGAACCATCTCTCCAGCAATTGCTAGGAAAATGTATCGAGAGAACTTCAAGGTAAATCCGGATGATGTCATACGAGAGGACATCGATGACGGAAAATTAACAATCACACTGAAAGATGGAAAAGAAAAATCGATGGACCTCTCGAAGCTTGAGAAGAAGGGTTTGGGTCGTCGAGAGAATTGCCGACGATGTGAGTTTAACATTCCTACATTTGCTGACCTCGCTTTTGGAAAATGGGGTGCTGAAGATGAAGGGGTCGGGACATTTGTAGAAGGGTGTTCAGAAAAGGGGCAATCCCTGATTAAGAAGGCAATTGAGAAGGGTTACATAGAAACGAGTACACCTACAAAAGCCAATATCGAAACTCGAGAACGAAAAAACAAGATAGAACTTGATCGTGCTAAAAAATGGAGAGAACATGATTTCACTCCTCTACTCAAGAAGAACATGTCGGAACGATACAAATACTGGACCGATGAGTTCAGAAAATGCATTAAGTGCTTTGGGTGTCGAGACGTATGTCCTATTTGTTATTGTGAAACCTGCTTGCTTGAAGCAAACAGAGAGTTTTTGGTTGGCGGTGAAATTCCTCCTAATGGGATATTTCCCGTTACAAGACTTGCGCATGTCGCTGATTCGTGTGTTGGTTGTGGACAATGTCAAGACGTATGTCCAATGGAACTACCCTTATCCAAGTTATTCACGCTCGTGAACTCACAACTCAGTGAGATATTTGATTATGTGCCTGGTATTGATGTTGAAGAACGACCTCCAACAACCGTAGCAAGAGATGAGGAAATGCTGATTGATGATACATTCCTCAATATTTCATCCATGATTAAGACAAGTTATGAGAAAAAGAAAAAGGAACCAATCGAGAGTGAGGGTTAAGAGAACTAATTAGTGATTAACAGCTAGTTGCTTTGAAAGGAGCGTGTCATGCGCTCCTCCATTTTTCTTACCTCCTCTTCAAAAAATAACAAACATTATACCTTTCCATGCATTGTTCAGCTTAGGAGGATATTCGTTGAAACGAAAAACAGGATTATGTGCGCTAGGCATGACGCTACTTTTCCTATCCGTGTTTTTACCATTGGTTGGAACAGGTGTCATGCACACAAACTCAAGAATGGGATATAAACCTAATATCCACCCCAGATTTACCCTCTCGGAATGGTCTGGGACCTCTCTGCTAACAGTTGGCTCTGATGCAGATGACTATGCTCCTTCAATCACAACAGATGTTAAAGGGAATCTCTATGTTGTCTGGAGTGAGAACCCTGGGACTGATGCTGATATCGTCTACAAGGTTTGGACCCGACTCACAGACACATGGGGCGACACAACACTTGTATCAACTGAGTCTACAGACAACGCCTATAGTGTAGATTCTTTTACAGATGTATGGGGTAACTTGCATATTGTCTGGTTGGATGAAACTGATACTTACGGAGGGAGCGATAGTGATGTCCTTTACAAATTCTGGAATGCCACCACGGACACTTGGTCTGCAGCGGAACTAGTATCAATCGGAAGCACTGACTGGGAATTCGAACCAGCAGTTGCTGTAGATGCTTCGGGAATAGTTCATGTTGCTTGGCCAGACCCAACTTCTGCATACGGCGGGAGTGACTATGACATCCTCTATGGTCGTCGGAACTCCTCAGGTCTCTGGGAACCAACTGAATTGGTCTCGTCTGAAAGTACTAGTACTTCTAGATATTGCGAAGTGGCAGTAGACCCAGATGGTAATTGCCACGTCGTTTGGGAAGACCTTACCAGTAGTCTAGGAGGTTCTGACTATGACATCATTCACAAGTCTAGAAATGCGACGACAGGAGGCTGGACTACATCGGTAGTCGTGTCAACTACAAGCACCGGGGGATCTTATACTCCCGATATTGATGTTGACTCTCTGGGAAACTTGCATTGTGTTTGGGATGATCGGACTTCTGGTGTTCATCTCTACTACAAACAATTCAGCTATGTAACAAAGACTTGGGGCTCTTTGGAAACTCCCTTCACAGCTGGTTCGGGTGGGACTGCTGACAAACCATGCATTGCAGTCGATGCGGCAAACAACGCTCATGTGAGCTGGGAAGACGCCACTAATGATGATGGAGAAAACGACATAGACATCAACTACATACAACGCTTTTCCAATGGTACTTGGTCCACTTCTTCTTGGGTTTCAACTGGCAGTGACGAACACGCTGAAAATCCATCGATGGCTGTTGACAACAGCGGCCAAGCTCATATTACATGGGATGACACAACGTGGGAATTGGGGGGTTGGGATTCAGATATCTTGTACAATGACTTCACAATGCCAGACCGAGACCTTGACCAACTCACTGACTTCTTTGAAATTTACACTTCCGGAACAGATCCCGACTTGTTCGATACAGACTATGATAATTTGTCTGATCATGATGAAATGCTAATTTATGGGACGAGTCCCTTCTCTGTCGATTCAGACAATGACAATTTCCTAGATGCGTACGAGGTGGACTATGGTTCAGACCCACTTGATTCATTGTCATATCCAGGAATGCCTGCGGAATGGTATGCGAACTTGGAAGGGAATGCGACCCTGCTTCAGCAGGTCATCACATGGCTAGATGGTAACTACTCTGCTATCCAGACTCTGTTCTTCTACTTGGAAGGTAATGCGAGTCTTCTGGTCAGCACTGTGAATGCATTGGATGGGAATGCAACTCAACTAGAGCTGGTTGCTGCAATAGCGACCCAGAACACAGCACTACTCACACAGATGAATGCATCAATGATTGGGGATATTGATGATATTCGTGCAGTACTTGCTGCTCTTGGTGTCACCGTTGGAGACTCAGATTATGACTCACTCGATGATCTTGACGAGATTGCCTATGGTACAGACATCTTGGCGATTGATACAGATGTTGATAATCTCAATGATGCCTTTGAGATCAAAATAGGAACTGATCCACTCAATGATGATTCAGATGCTGATTCTTACTTGGACGGCGTAGAATTCATGGCGGGTACTGACCCTATGAATGCTCTAAGCTATCCTGGTTCCTCACCACTCAACATATCGATGGTTCTTGGTATTGTAATGGGCGCGTCAGGAATGACGATTGTCATTGTTGTTGTGTTACTACTGCGACGCAGAAGATCAGTGTGAATATGAAACTGGATGAAGGGAATCGAAGAACTCGCGTTCCTTCCATCCCTTCTCTTTTTTCAAAGAATGATTTTTCCAAAGGCGCGTAAGAGTTTAAATCGCTTCAGGTTCATATCGACTCAGAATTTGCTATCTGGAGATTCAGTTGTGGGGATTCCGATTCCGCTTGGCGCTCAATCACCCATCAGTGGCTGGTGGGAGAAATGCGTGGGTATCGCAGCCGTGATATTTGTCCTCATACTTGTGGCGCTCTTATATTACCCTCCATTGATTGTATTGATTTCGGTTGGAGTTGTACTCTTGCTGTTAGTTGTGTACTACGCAGCATGCATGGGTCTTTATGATTCAGCACGTGAATCACTCGAATATTCTGACTCCTTAAATATTAGAAACTAGATGAGAAGATCTTTTTTTGGTTAATAAGGTAGAATTGTAGATTGGAATTATACTTCTAATTTCGCACGCACACTGACTCTCTCTATTCAGGAATAGCGAGAATACTTTAGGCACTAAACCCCACCAGTTTCCAAGTGGTAGTATGACACTTGACATCCCAACCCTTCGAAATGAGTTTGACGGTCCTCATCATTTAATCACAACATCAGACAATCAAATCCTCTTCCTCAGAAAGTGGGAATCAAAGAAAGAAGAAGCTAAGAAGACAGCTATCTTGTTGTTCCATGGAATCACAGCATATAGTGGACCATATGGGTTGATTACAAATCCATTAGCGGAAATAGGATTCAATGTATATGGGCTTGATCTGAGAGGACATGGACTCTCTGATGGGAATAGAGGTGACTGTCCAAGCAAAGAGAGATTCATCAAAGACCTCTGCGAATCAATACAATTTGTCAAACAGATGCACTCGAGGGTAGTGCTCTTAGGTCACAGTCTTGGAGTCCTCTCAAGTTTACTTGCTTTGAACACTTGCCTTGAGAACATAGATGGCGTTGTCCTGCTGAGTGGAGCTCGAACGACAAGACCAGATGCATACCCGCCTATTTCTACATCACAGAAACTGAAGATACTCTTCAACTCTATATTCAGACCAAGTAAACAAGTGATAAATTATCATCGCGATGGAATGATTGGACTTGACAATCCTCTCTTCAACTTCCGCTACACGTATCGGTTCATGAAAATCGTTCAACTTCGAAATTTCACATTTCCAGATCTTAGTGACATGCCTGTCTTCGTTGGAGTTGGTGACAGCGATGAGCTCTTCTCCGTAGAGGATTGCAAAGCACTTTTTGAGGAGGTGCCATCTACGATTAAAATGTTTCATGTTGCCATAGGTGGAAAGCATTCCGAGTTTCCTCCTGGAAGTTGGGATCCACTTGCAAATTGGCTTGATGAGCAATTTGATTGATAGCACAGCTCTTAAGTGATTGAAGAATATCAGATAGAATCCGTACATGCAAAGGAGTTGTCTGACATGGTCCTGAAGACAGGAAAAGAATACATTGAGAGTCTCAAGAAACGCGGGCCACTCAAAATCTATATGCTTGGTGAGAAAGTCGAGAACCCGTTGGAGCATCCAATTATCAGGGCATCAATAAACTCAGTAGCCCTTACTTATGACCTTGCTCACAATTCCGAGTTCTCAGATTTAATGACTGCAAAGTCTATCATCACAGGCAACACAATCAATAGATTCTGTCACCTCCATGACAGCATCGAGGATCTTCAGAACAAAGTCAAGATGCAACGTGTGCTTGGTCAGGCTTCAGGAACTTGTTTTCAGAGATGTGTTGGGATGGACGCCGTGAATGCTGTCTTTCTGACCACCTTCGAGATTGATGAGAAGTTTGGAACTGACTACCATAAACGCTTCATCGACTATGTCAAGAAAGCAGAGACCGAGGACTGGGTCATTGATGGATGCATGACCGATCCCAAAGGAGACCGAAGTAAGAGGCCTTCAGCGCAGAAGGACCCTGATGTCTATGTCCATGTGGTTGAACGGAGGAAAGATGGTGTCGTTATCAGAGGGGCTAAGGCTCACCAGACTGGAGCTGTGAACTCTCATGAGCATCTCATCATGCCAACGTTGGCAATGCGGAACGAGGACAAGGATTATGCTATCTGTTGTGCAGTCCCTGCAGATGCTGAGGGAATCACCTATTACTATGGAAGACAATCATGTGACCTTCGTCGTCTCGATGAGTCTGAATCTGGAGACGTCGACTGTGGTAATCCTCTATACGGGGGTCAGGAATGTCTCATTGTGTTTGATGATGTGTTTGTCCCTAATGAACGAATATTCATGAATGGTGAGAGTGAGTTCTGTGGACGCCTCGTGGAGTCCTTTGCAGCATACCATAGGCAGAGCTATGGTGGATGTAAGGTCGGTGTTGGAGATGTGTTAGTTGGTGCTGCTGCATCTATTGCAGAGTATAATGGGGTTGAGAAAGCATCGCACATCCGAGACAAGATCACAGAGATGGTGCATCTGAATGAGACTCTGTACTCTTGCGGAATAGCTTGCTCAGCAGCTGGTCACAAAACTCCTGCTGGAAATTATCTCGTTGACTTGCTCTTGGCGAATGTGTGCAAACAGAATGTGACGAGGTTCCCCTATGAAATTTCTCGACTGTTGCAAGATATCGCTGGCGGTCTCTTTGTAACATGTCCAAGTGCCAAGGAACTGAGCAACCCTGAAACCCGAGAAATTGTAGAAAAGTACCTTGTTGGTGCTGAAGGGACTAACACGATGGACCGCGTCAAAATGTTACGCTTGATAGAGAATCTGACACTTGGTAGAGCTGCTGTTGGATACCTGACCGAATCAATGCATGGGGCTGGGTCTCCACAAGCACAACGAATCATGATAAATCGACTTAGCAACTTAGAAGAAAAGAAGAAGCTCGCAAAATCCTTAGCCCAGGTTTCTGATTAATACGTGTCAGACTATTGGAATCAATTGGGAGCGATTCAATTGATTAAGTATAAGGATAGAACAGAAGCTGGACAAATCTTAGCACGCAATTTGGAAGACGCTAAATTTGAATCAAATCCAGTGGTCATTGGAATCCCGAATGGAGGCATTCCTGTTGGGGTAGAGATTGCTACAGAACTAGAGGCAGACCTGGATGCAATTATAGTACGCAAGTTGCAGATTCCTGGAAATCCAGAGGCTGGGTTCGGAGCACTAACATCTCATGGTGCCCTGTTGCTGAATGAGAGATTAGTGCGATCAGTAGGCCTTAATCAGAATCAGATAGATATGGTTGTCAGACAGACCCAAGGTCAGATAAATCGAAGAAAGGCGGACTATCGAGGTCTAGTTGGAATTGTTGACATTCCAGAGAGAGATGTCATTCTCGTGGATGATGGGCTTGCAAGTGGGTACACGATGATGGCAGCTATTGAGTCTGTTAGAAGTCTATCACCCAATAGTATCACAGTCGCTGTGCCAACTTCCTCGGGAAGCGCCGCCAATCTTGTCGGTAAAGCCGTGGGTTCTCTAATTTGTCCACGGATAGAATCCGGTTTCATCTTCGCTGTTGCTAATGCCTACAAGAACTGGTATGATGTACCTGACAGCGAGGTCATCGAAATCCTCGAGAGTTTCAGAAACAGAAGATATACTCTAGAGGATTAGACCTTGAGAACAATGCGTGGCATCAGGTTTGCTGCAACAGTTCCCAATCCCAGTTCTAGAGTTCTAGCCAATACCTGTCTACCTCTATAGGAGAACTGCAATTCTCTAGGAGTCGTGAACACCATTTCCGATTCATGTCCGGTTCCCATATCAGTAACGAAATACCTCTGGTTATTACTCTTCTCCAGAACTTGGTTTACTCTCAGCAAGTGTGGGAAGTCATAACCACCCCCATGTGGAAGGATGTTGGCATTTGTCAGTCGTTCCATCACTCCAAACTTCTGTGCTCTTTTCTCAAACCCTAGATATTCTATTACCTCATCATTGAGATTTGGTGTTCCTTCAAGTAGATACGCAGGTAAATCTGCACGTAGGGCCATTGGAAATATGTTGTTGTCAGAGTTGCTGTCTAGAATATGACATCCAAGAGCTATTTCATTCGTATTCAAGAGACCTTGATGGATATGATTGCAGATTTCTCCATAGTCTCCAAAAAGATAGTCGGCTGCCAGTCTACGTTTCTTCATACTCATTGAGGCTGCAAACTCATAGAACTCGATGTACTTCTTAGCAGCTTTGTCAGTCAGTATTCTGATATCACCAAATGGAGTTTCTAAAATTTCGACAAGATCTCGTAAAACTGAGCTCTTGTGTTCATACAAACCGAACTTGAATTTTGTATCATTGTCGCCCTTTAACTCGGGCGTAGAGCCATGGATTATGAAGGCATAGTTGTGATGCAAGTCCTGATTTGATGTAGATGGTTTTACTTCATATATATCGATGAAATGATTACTGACAGCGAAGTCCCATTCAATATCAATGCCATCTATGACCTCTTCTTCCGACATCAATTGGTCAATGCGACCGAGAAGATTTCTCATATCTGGAAGGTCCTGTATTCCCCCAACAAACATCCCGCATGCAT
>JASFEF010000097.1:0-9754 GCA_050124975.1 Candidatus Thorarchaeota archaeon
TCCTTGCATTATTGGTATCTCTTGAAGGTCTGAATTTCCAACTTCCTCGAATGCTTCTCGTGTTGAGAGGAGGATATGTGAACGCTCAACGAATTGTTGACATCCTTAATTGGAAAGAAACACTGATTGAACCTGAAGTGGAGGTAGAAGAAGTAAACTGGCTTAGCGACATTGTATTCGATAATGTAAGTTTCAAGTATGGATCCGATGCGGATGAAAATGACCATTACGCTTTGAGGAATCTCAACATTACGATTCCTGGAGGATCTCGAGTTGCGCTTATTGGTGGACCTGGAGGCGGAAAGAGTACAATACTCAAACTTCTCCTTAGACTTTATGACCCTACAGAGGGGGAAATCAGAGTTGGTGGTGTAAATCTTCGGAATATAACAACAGAATCTGTTCGTGACGTTGTTGGACTTGTTGAGCAAGACATCTTCCTGTTTCGAATGAGCATAGGAGATAACATTGCGTTTGGAAGAAGTCAAGCAACTATGGAGGAGATTGTGGATGCAGCAAAACGAGCTCAAGCGGAAGAATTCATTGTTGATCTTCCCGATGGTTATGATTCCATGATTGGTGAAAGAGGAATGACTCTCTCTGGGGGTCAAAGACAAAGACTAGCGATTGCGCGTGCTATCATTCAAGACCCCAAAATACTCCTACTTGATGACTCAGTTAGTGCTATAGATGCTCAAACAGAATTTTTGATGAGAAAAGCCCTCGATGAGGTGATGGTTAATAGAACAAGCATAACTGTCACACAGCGCCTCAGAACACTCATTGAATCTGATTTAGTGATAATTGTCGATAAAGGGGAATTGATTGCGGCTGGTTGCCATGAAGATCTTCTTCGTGATTCAGAACATTATCGCAAAATATTCGAACGTCTCCCAGGTGCACAACAATTGTTAGCAGCTGCTTCTATCGGTGGAGGTGCTCCATAATGGCTATGCATGGAAGAAGAGGACCAACAGCCCTTGCTGGTCAAAGAGAAAAGAGAAGCAGACCAATTCGTGTTCTTCTCGGTCGGATGGTCCACTATCTTGGACGGTTTAGAAGAATCGTCGCAATCGGTGCGGTTATGTCATTGCTTGCGACCATTGTTGCTGTATTTGATCCATTAATTCTATCCTGGGGTATTGATTCCATCCTATTAGAAAATCCTGTCATTGGGACTTCTCTGTTTCTGACTGTTCTATATTTAATCTTCAAAGTAACATCTTGGGCTTTGAGTAGTATCAACACCTGGATACTTGCTGGTGCTCAAGCTGGATTTGTGCAGAATATTCAGGAGGATCTCTATTCATATCTTCTTAGGGCTGACCTTTCATATCACAAGGCTGAGCAGAGTGGAAATGTTACGTCAAGAGTAACCTCTGATACTGTGGAGCTAGGTACAGGAGTTCAAGTAATGATTGACTTCTCAAGTCAAGCACTGATGCTTGTTTCTTCATTCTTACTTCTATGGGTTGTGAGCCCATTGATTGCACTGACATCCTTAGTTGTTGTCCCAGGTGTTATTTTCATTGCGGCACTCTTTGGTACTGTTGGCCAGAGAATCATGCTTGCATCAAGAAGAGCTTCTGGAGAAGTTTCTGGCCAAATTGCTGAAAACCTCAGCGGAATTCATGTTGCTAAAGCTTTCAATCGAGAGGGTGAGCTTGCAGAGAAGATGATGGAGTTGAATCAAAAATCATACCATTATGGATTTAGGTTCATGATTCTCATGAGTGCGATGCAGCCTCTTGTTCGCTCTATAGGTCAATTTGCGCTAGCAGCTATGTTGTTTGTGGCGGGTTCTTTAGCTGTGGGAACATTGCCACTTCTTACATTGGGCGAAGTGTTTTTGGGAATCACGCTTATTGGTAGATTCCTATGGCCTTTACTTGGTCTCAGCATGATGTTTACACAAGTACAAACATCTCTTGCTGCAATGGATCGAGTTTCTGATGTATTGGAATCCAAACCCGCAATTGCAAATGATCCTGAAGCAGTTCCCCTCGCAGATGATAGTGATGGTATCTACTTCAAAAATGTCACATTTGAATATGTAGAAGACACTCCTGTTTTGAATAATGTATCATTTTCAATAGAACCTGGTGAGATGGTCGCTATCGTTGGTCACACAGGTGCTGGAAAGACTACTATTGCTGCACTTGTAAATCGATTCTATGATCCCACAGAAGGCGGAGTTTTCATTGGTACCCAAAACCTTCGTTTAGTTACTCAAGAGTCATTACATAGTTCAATGTCATTGATTCCTCAAGAACCGTATCTTTTTGATGACAGTATCTTTGAAAACATACGTTATGGTCGTCCTGAGGCAACTGATGAAGAGATCTTTGAAATCTGTAAGATAATTGGTGCGAACGAATTCATCGAAGTCCTCGCTGATGGATATGACACTTGTATTGTAGAGGGTGGGAAAAACCTGAGTGCAGGTCAACGTCAGATGATAACAATTGCTAGAACTATGTTGGCAGACCCCAAGATCCTAATTTTAGATGAGGCTACAAGCCGGCTTGACGCATATAGCGAATCTTTGGTTCAGGATGCTCAAGAACGATTGTTTTCAAATCGGACAACAATCGTAATTGCACATCGCCTGACAACAATCGCAAATGCATCCAGGGTCTTTGTGTTTGACCATGGTGACCTAGTAGAGCAAGGAACACACGAGGAGTTGCTCGCACTTAATGGTGTCTTTAAATCGCTCTACGACACTTACTATGCTCATCAAGGCATCGATGAGATTACAGAAGAGATTGCAGAGGTTGCCAAGTCTGAAGTTGAAAAACTTGGAGGAGAGATCCCAGTCCCAACTTCATCTGGTCCAGGAATGATGATGATGGGGATGAGTGGTGGAATGGGTCATGGTGGCATGGGTGAAATGCAACCATCTCCAGAGATGATTGAGAAGATAAAGGAGCGATACGAATTAGATCCGGACTCGATTCCTGCTCCAATGCGAGAAATGATAGAGAAAGTGATAGAGGCTGAAAATGTGACAGATGATAAAAGAAAGGAATTAGGAAAGAGAGAAACAACTGGACATAGTGGACCAATTGGATCAGGGAGACCAACCCCTGAGATGATTGAAAAGCTGAAGGAACAGTACAAGACTGATCCAGATTCGTTACCACCCAACGTCCGCGAAATGATTGCTAGAAGAATTGCTGAGGAAGAAGGGTCTGAGTAATGATTACCATTGAGTAAATCGGGAATAGGCTCAATTCTTTGAACATAGGATATTAGCTAGAGATGCGATTAATATTCTCTAAGATTCGAAGATGATACCTATTTTGTTTGCAATGAGAAATGATGCTCCTACAAGGAGATACGACTCGATTGCCAATATCTGACCGAATGAACCTCCATTGCAATAACCCTCAATTTGCCAAAACAAAGCACGTACGAAAAGAAGTACAACTCCGAAGAGTAACAACAACATTGGTTTCGCTATTAATCCCTCTTTGAAGATCCAAAGGATTGCAAAGAGGATACATAAGATAAGTCCCAACACAACTGCTATGGGTACAAAGACAATGGTTGATAGAAGATATCTCTCTGGAAATATGATCGCGAAAATCACTATCAATGAAAGTGATGTTAGAGTCGTTATGATACCTAGAGCCAACCAGAGTTGAGTTCCTTCTGTTAATCTTAATGAAGAATTTAGCGATCTAAGATAGCCCAATATTCCCATTACCCATAGGAGTAAACCTGGTAACTGAACTAGACCAATTGTGTAACATATCTGCACTGAATCTTCTGCGAGGGAAACCAAAATGGTAGTAACATCTGCTAGACTGAAGAAAACCAATCCAAGGGCAATCCACGCATATAGGGTCTGATACCTATCTTCTTTTAGAAATGATTCTCGACCAAAGAACCCTATTCCGAGTATTCCCATAAAGAGCGCAATTAACGGTGCAAGAATATTCATCAAAGAAGAAACAAGTAAATCGAAGCCCAAAGCTAATAGAAGAACAGAAGTAATAAGTATGAGAATTCCCAAAGTGATAGTTGCTATTGCATTTATCCACTTCGACAATCTGCTTCCTACTCCTTAAGCACTGTATCCAATGGAAAAATCATCCCGTTTTCTATATTGTTACGATGGCTTTACTGCAGTAAGATACTCCCATTCTATTTCATACGCTGTACTTGGGAAGTGACTCTGTATCTCTCTTTTTGTGTTTGTCAATATCTGGTTAATTGGACCAGGACCTAGAAGATCTCTGACCTTTCTTGTTACAAATTGAAGCAACACTCTAAATCCATCGTTGATTACATCTGGACTTATTGAGCCTCTTATTGTCGCAGCAGTAAGGGAACTTCTGAGTTCAATGTCAACACCCTCTTCCAAGCTAACAAAAGCAAGCCACGGATAGGTATCCACTAGCTCCTGTCTTGACAACAAGAAGACATATCGCATTGCATTCAAACCAATGATATTCGCGCAGTTATTCAATAAAGACTGAAGAGCTGAAGAATATCGTATTGCAACTGAATGGGCTGGCGTCACGAGTTCAATTATTTTTCTCTGCTCTAGGAGTGCTACTTCATCTAGGAATCTCTTGAGATCTGATGTCTTTAGGCGTTCAGCTGCGATAGATATTGGGGTTTCTCCATCAAACTCAGTAAGTGTCCTAACTGTTTCAGGAGGGAGAGGTTCTGACAGAGGAATTCCCCCTGTGATTGAAGTTGCATGGTAGATGTCATCTGGCTTTACTGGATTTTCTATTGTGATTGCCTTTTCCCAAAATGCTTCAGCTGCCAAGTTAAGTCCCAATTCGAGGGGCATCTCTAGAAACTCCGCAGCTTCCTTAACTGTACATATTGAGGGGATTAGCCTAAGGAAGGAAATCACTTCTGCTTTCTTGGTTAGATGTTGCCACTCTGGTCGAACTTTAATGAGTGTGTCAGGATGTATGATACTTCTAACAAACTCATCAATTACACTCTGTTCAAATCGAGTATGGACCGCTAGATCAATATCGACCCATCTGAGGACATTAAACTGCTCTTCGAACCTGTCGATCAATCTTTTCAGCTTAGCTCTAGCAAAGGCACTATCCTCTTTTGTTGAAATAGCACCCAGTGTCCACTCACCAAATTCTACAATTATCTTATAGTGCGTTCCTTCAAACGCACGTGCTTGTGATGTCACAGAACGAGTTGCTTCATCAAAGAAAGAGGTCATAGCCACAAGAAATGAGGATAATAGTTGTGGGTCAAAAGCTGATTCTGTGAAATCTTTATGGTATAGACACACCCCTGTATCCCTTTTGATGATGTATAAACTACTAAGCTCCATGGGGTGCATTCCTCATATCTTTGTGACCAGGTTTTTGATCCTACATCCTCTTTGTTATTGGTCCAAGATTATAGCGTACTCGTATCCTATAAACACACATCTACATTTGAGCCTTCTAGTGATGTACTTAGCATTACACGTTTGTTCCACAAGGTCACCCTTATAGGATGATACCCCTCAACAGAGTCGATTGACATGTCCGAACCAGAAGAGATTGGCATTACTTGCCCATCCTGCAATGAAGCGAATCTCCGAGTTCGCTCAATCCTCTATAGCATCCCGTACTTCAACGAGCTCGCCATGTTCTCTATGGAATGTCCATCATGTAACTTCAGTCACAATGATGTGTTTTCAGCCGAACAGAGAAAACCAGCTCGTTTCACACTTCATGTTGACAACCCTACTCTACTTCGTTCACGTGTAGTACGTTCAGGGTCTGGAACATTCAGACTGCCTGAGTTTGGAATAGATGTTGAACCTGGTCCATCTGCTGAGTCATTCATAACTAATGTTGAAGGTGTCCTTCAACGGACCATGTCTGTTGTTGAAACGGCAATTGGGTTTGCAGATAAACCAGAAGAGAAGGCAAAGGGTGCTGAGATTCTGGCTAACATGAATCGAGCGATTGAGGGTGAATTTCCCTTTACCCTCGTGATTGAAGACCCCGCAGGTGTGAGTGGCATAATCTCTGAGGATATGTCACTGGTCAAGATAGAGGAACTCTCGATAGAGGAGGCCTCTCAACTGAAGGGAGCCCCATTCTGGTTAGACACGATTCGAGAGGACTACACAGCAAAGAAATAGTTGTGAGCGTAAGGGTTAAAACACTCATCCGAAAACCCTCTCGTTAGACGTGGGCCGATAGATCAGCCTGGCAGATCGTCTGGTTTGCATCCAGAAGGTCGCGAGTTCAAGCGAATCGGGAATTCCTCGATTTGGAACAAATCTCGCTCGGTCCACCATTCCTTTTCTAGAAATACACAAATAGTGCGAACATCCCAGAGGTGAATGAACAATCTAATTCCGTTTTAATGGGTCAGAATTAAGAAGATGAAATTAGATGCCTAGTCTAGAAGGATTCGAGTATCTTAAAGAAAAGGTTCCAGATTTGAAAACCTCTAGGGGGAAGATACTTTCTGGTGTGTACATACTTGGGATCTTCGGAGGGTGTTTGTTGTTCTTTTTCTGGATGGGTGGCCTCATATGGTATGGCTCACTAGTTGGTCAGCTAATTATTGCCTTTATCGGGACTGTCATCAGTGCAGTACATTTCAGAGTACCATCCAAGTATCGTGAGAAATATGGGGCTCTAGCTTACCGATATTATTTCTACCATTTTGTGATACCCATTCTTGCTACATGGTATGCATGTTGTTTTCACCCTATCTTCATCGGCGGTCCCCAGATTTTGCCCTTCTGGGTTGCCATCTTCATTGGAATTCTGCTCCTTGTAATGGGGGGTCTCACTGAAGTCCAGATTGAGAAATCCGGTTTCGATGTGACCACACATGGAATGGACATCTTCACCATATTCCCCGAAGAAACAGAACCAGTGCATGGAGAAATCTACTCCTTCATTCGACATCCTCTATATTTTGCATTGATATGTATATCACTAAGTTTCGCATTCTTCCGCAACAGCTTGATGGCGATATTAGCATCTTTGATTTTTCTAATCCCTATGCTAATTGCAATATACCAAGAAGATCGCGAACTTGTAGAGCGATACGGTGAAGTCCACCAAGAGTACATCAAAAAAACAGGAGCTCTCCTTCCAACGAAGAGACCTCTCGGTTTTCTCAAGATTTTGTTCAGTAGGAAAAAGACAAGTTAGATAAGACTTGTTTATTTCAACCATTACTTCTCTTGATTCTGGTTGAATCTTAGTTTCTTCCTGACTGCATTGTCAAAATAGACAATGGGGATGTCCTGAGCCATCTCCTTCATGTCATCGAGAATCTCCATGTCTAACTTGAATTCCGCAGCAAACTCCTTGGCAAAGGATCCATCTTGAATCTCCTTGAGTGATAATTGCATAGCCTCTCGCAGCTCAGGACTTGCGTAGCGTATCCCTCTGGACATGCTTCCATACTGACTTGTGGGTGAATGCAGTTCTAGCTGTTTCAGTGTTCCCATCTTGGCTATCATCTCTGCTGTATATGCAAACTCTCCAGACATGTAGAGTTCAAGTAGCACTACCTCCGGTGGATATCCTGCTTCAATGGCTACATCCACAGCGCAGGTCAGGACCTGGCCAAACGCAGGACCAAAGCATTGTTCATTGAATAGATCCAATTCAGCTTCCTGTCGGAAAGTGACCTCAAGAACTGCGCCTCCAGGTTTTGTCGATCCAATGCCTTTTGCTATGGCAAGAGCAATATCCTTCGCTTTCCCAGACGCATCATTGTGCACACCGATAAATGAATAGAATCCTTTACCCTTTAGGTACGATTCTCTTACACCTCTCCCTATCATCCTCGGAGCAACGAGGACTGTATCTATGTAATTAGGTACAGCGATGGTTTCAAACGTGATGTTATACCCCGATGCGAAACAAAGGACCTTGTCTTTAGTCAGAACAGGTTTGATCTGTTCCTCAAAGATAGAGGGTTGGATCTCGTCTGGTATCAGAAGGAGAATCACATTCGCCTTTTCAACAGCAACCTTCGTTTCAAAGACTTGAAACCCATCTGCCTTAGCTAGATCCCAGTAGTCATCGCGTCGGTTACCAATTATGACCTCAAATCCACTGTCTTTGAGATTGAGTGCTTGAGCTCTTCCCTGGTTTCCATACCCGATGATTGTAATTGGTTCTTTTAAGAATTCTAGATCTGTATCTTCGTCGAAATAGATAGGGGTCTTCAATTCCTTGGCTATTTCTTTTGAATCGACCATATCCGCAGATTGAATCGGTATGTGTTAAATGCGCCTGTGGTCATAATTATCGCTGAGCGTGATAAGGATGAAAAATACTGACCTTATTTCAGTCGCTCTTAGGTTTAATGAGCGAATTAACGCAAGAGACCTCACAGGTCTTGGAGAGATGATGACGGAAGACCATGTCTTCATCGATATTCCTGGTGAAGTTCATGAAGGACGACCGTTGATGGTTTCTGGATGGTTTGATTTCTTCAAGACTTATCCTGACTATAGGAACAATTTCACACACATAGAGGTCATAGATGGGGTTGTCGTCATGGTGGGATTCTCAGAGTGCTCTCACGATCCACTCGATGGTCCTGCTATCTGGACTGCAAAGATTCGAGATGGGTTGGTTGCTGAGTGGCGAGTTTATGATGACAAAGAGGAAGTACGAAAGGAGCTAGGAATTGACTGATTGCTGCAGAACAGTAATTTCGTGAAATCTATTGAGTAGTTTGGGGGCTATTCAAAGAAAACATGAACAATACAATTGCTCAAACAACGCCGTAAAGTAACCCTTAAAGGGAGCCAACCTCGCGGAAATCGAAACGACAAGGGCTTCAGCTTGAGTACTAACTCACCCACTTTCGATACTCGAAGTGATGGAGATCCTTGAAGTGGTGAAATGATGATGCAATTATTCGAGACTTTCAATAATATGCTACTTATCGAGAAGGTAATGATCTGGTCGGTCATTGCTGCTGCTATTGCAAGTCTTGTGTATGCCTGGTGGCTCAGGAAAGGTGTCCTTGCACAGGACAAGGGAACTGAGCAGATGCAGAAGGTATGGAATGGAATCAGAGAGGGTGCGTTGTCCTATTTGAACAGACAGCTGAAGACAATAATCCCAATCCTTGTAGTTCTATCATTTCTGCTATTCTTCACAGTATACATAACAGTCCCTGAGAGAGGCACACTCGAACTGTTTGGAATCGATCCTATCAACCCAGAGTCAACACCTGAGGCTCTTGCCTCAGCAAGATTCATTGTCGGTCTAGGTCGTTCATTAGCGTTCGTCCTTGGTGCAGTCTTCTCACTCATTGTGGGACAGTTAGGAATGCGAATTGCGGTTGAGTCCAACATTCGCGTGGCACAGGCTACACGAGAGGGCGAAGACAGATACAACCGGGCTCTCACCATATCTTACCGTGGAGGTACTTTCACAGGGATGTTGACTGACGGTCTAGGTCTTATGGGCGGGACAGTCATATTCATCCTCTATGGCATTGCAGCCCCCGACGCTCTTCTAGGATTCGGACTTGGTGGTACACTTCTTGCACTCTTCATGAGGGTTGGAGGAGGTATCTATACTAAAGCCGCAGATGTTGGTGCAGACCTTGTTGGTAAGATTGAGCAAGGACTTCCTGAAGACGATCCACGAAATGCTGCAGTTATTGCAGATCTTGTAGGTGATAATGTCGGGGACTGTGCCGGAATGGCTGCTGACATCTTCGAGTCCTATGAGGTTACAATCGTATCTGCTTTGATTCTGGCTATTGTGATATTCCT
>JASFEF010000098.1:0-9728 GCA_050124975.1 Candidatus Thorarchaeota archaeon
ACGCACCAGCACCTGAGGCTCCAAAACCTGCTCCAGAAAGAAGAGAGGAATCATGCTCCACATGAACTCTGAGTGTCCTCTCATACTCTTCAGTCAATCTCTGTATCACCGTCTTTGTGACTTTTGCATCAACACGTTGTTTGTTGTAGTCCGTTGTGATCTCTAGCGATGGGTGATCCATCACAGACACAGAAGTGACTGTTCCGATGGTCACTGAGAATCCGGCACCCGTTGAACCGCAACGAAGAGGATCATCATACCCATCGAAGATACGAAAGATCCCTGTGACATGTCCTGGCACGAATGCCTTCGCTGTCTGTATCGCATGCTGTTGCGTTGTCAAGGTGTCAGCCACGTCCTTTCCAGTTCGGTCGGGTATTAAATATTCTTTATACATTCAACGAAGGATATATACCTGTATATACATTATATATTCTACCAGTTCAAGAACTAGATTGGGATGAGGGTCGATTACTCAATTGGTACAATACGTGTATACTGCTTGACCCTTGGATCATCAGATGGTGGAGCTGGATACGCCCATCTCGCATCAATGTCCCTCCCACTCAGGTCAAACACCCTGAAGCTTCCTGATGACCAAGTCAGTGGACTGAATCCAAGAAGAAGTGTCTGTGTCCTCCAGCTACTAACGCACATATGGCGGTTCATGCCAGCAGTGGGAACAACAAGGAAGACATTGGAGAGCTCCATCAACAACGATGTACTGATTCTGTAGAAGAAGCTGTATGTCTTTCTATGCTCCTCAGTACCTTGCTCGCGGAGGTCATTGAGATACCGGACGATAGTGTCGTCATGAACTGAGGGGTCCATGACATCTGAGAGGTCTTCAACATCAACTACAACAGCGGTCTCGAAATAGTATGCTAATGGGAACTCAGTTATGTGGAATATGATGAATTTGTCCTTTGTTATTGACTGATAGAGGTGCTGGAAAATGGCTTGTTTGGAATAGAGCATGTTCACATCCAATGTGGCTGGGTTGAAATTATCTGCCTCATCAGAAACGATCAGTCTGAACATGTCATCTAGCATGTCACCATCGTATCCAATCCGAACCATATGATACGGACGCTCTCCGCCATCCTCCATTTTTCCTGTGGAGACAAGGTACTGATCGATGTCTCTTTGAAAAGTGTCGACCTCATTATCGTTGTCTGTTACAAAGAGTGACTGACTGGGTGTGTTAAGTGCACTTACAACCTTGTCAAAAGCTTGAAATCGGGCCTTCTTCTCGGGCTTGAACTCTTTAAGGAGTTCGTCCAAGTCACGTGAAGAGTCAGCCAAGTATTCCACACCCACCAATGAATTATTTTTTGTTTGTTGTTTCCTCTTCGCCGTTTGTCTGGCTAGAGGTGCGTTTTGAGCATATACTCCGACGGCTTTTCCACTAAAGTGGCCATCATCGGCACTCACGCTCAATCGATTTATCTCATATATTCTTTGCCTAGTAGAATACCTTACATTATCCCAGTATTACATTGATGGTTTTTGTGACTATACGCTCTATGTACCGAACCAATTCTTCGCCATTTGATATGATGTGAGTGCTGAGCGTCTAGCGTTGAACTTCATGGCATTCATATGTCCAGGAAGACCAATCTCAAAGTCCATCTCTGATATTCGTTTAAGAGACTCTACCAATTTTTTCGCACTGCCAGTGGGGAAATCAACTCTTCCAAAGCTACCCCCGGGGAATAACGTGTCTCCAGTGAAGAGAATTCCTGTACCTACGACCTTCATCACTACACTCCCTTCCGAATGTCCAGGTGTATGAAACACTTCGAGTTTCACATCTCCAAAATCGATTAAGTTGCCCTCGTCAAGCATAACATCAATCTTGAATGGTGGTAAGTCTGCTCCAAATGTGTCACCAAGTGTGTGACTCATATCTCCATTATTGATAGGTTCAGCTTCAGCCTTGTGAAGATACAGCTTGGGTGAGGCCTTCTCTAAAATTGGGATTACGCCCCCTATGTGATCAATGTGACAATGAGTGAGCACAATATCAGTGATTGACTCAAGTGATGACCCCTGTGTTTGAAGATCTTTATCGAGTGATGATGTATAGAGACCTGTTCCAGTATCAACTAGTATCTCTCGGTCTCCCGATTTGATGTAGGAAATGTTTGAGTCGAAAGAACGACTCACAATGAAATAGATCGAGTCTGCAATCTGATCAAGCATGACATCACCCTAGGTAATCTATAATCGTATCAATCTCTTCATGATTGTTGTAGAAATGTGGCGAAATCCTCAACCTGCCGTTTCTTACAGAGCAATGTATATTCTTCTCTACAAGCTTCTTGTGAAGTTCCTCAACATCTTGTGGTTGGCAGGACACGATGGCTGAGTTGTGTTCTGAACCAAAGTCATAGTATGGAACGCTATTTTCAGACAGTCTCTTTCGAAGATAGTCTGCATTGTCCATCGCAACCCTTTCTCTATTCTTCCTTGGTATCTGGAGTAGAATCTTCAGAGACTCTAGTAATCCAACATATGCCACCATTGCTGGAGACCCCACCTGGAACTTGCGTGCATCGGGATGAGGAGTTCGTTCGAAGTATCCAAACTCCATAAGCTCCTCAACGCCCCACCAGCCAATGAATCGGGGAGTGAGTTCATCCAACACGGATTTGTCTACATAGATGTATCCCGCTCCAATTGGTCCTAGCAACCATTTTGCTGCTTGGCCTGTGGCAAAATCCACGCCTGCCTTTGCTAAGTCTGTGTCAAAACATCCTGCAGCTTGTATGATGTCAACTGCGAGGAGTGCAGAATTCTCATGTGCAAGTTTAGCAAGCTGATTCAAGTCTGTCCTGAAACCTGAACCAAACTGAATCTGACTTACAGCTACTACCTTTGTGTTTTCATCGACCTGTTCCCTGAAGGCATCAGATGGAACCGAACCATTCTTGGACTTGACAACTCGGAGATCGAAGTTATACAATTTACTCGCATTCTGCCATGGAACGTAATTCGCTGGGAATTCTAAATCACATACCACAACATTGGAACCTTGTGGATACTCAACACCGTGAGCTATTGTGTTAATACCAGCACTCGTACTTGCAACGAATGCATACTGACTGTAATCACCACCTAGGAGCATAGCAAGGTTTTGGCGAATCTCCTTGATCATTGTAAGAGTTTCTTCGAATTTTCCAAGTGCCTCCACCTTGTTGTCCAAGTATTCCTTCATTGCATTGAATGTGTTTAATGGTGGAATTCCAGTAGATGCATTGTTTAGATATGTCATCTTACTGAGCGAAGGCCACTGTTCAGAGATGAATTCTGGATTAATCAAATCGGTCATAACAAATCATCCGAAAGGGTTCCTGTTGATAAAGACTACTGCGGATACAATCCCCCCAAGATTTAAGACTAGTATAAGCAACGTAAATTCTGGAGAGGCGTTTGTCCGTGTTCCGCAGGTTGACCGGGCGCTCAAAGAAACCAAAAGAGGAAGAAAAACATTCAGTGGAATTCAGAGAATCCCCTGGAATAAAAGCCGAAGAACCTGTAGTCACAGATCCAACCCCTGCTCCAATGGGGACAATCACAGTATCCAGTGAAGATGCCAGTTTCGATCCTGAAACAACCGCAGCGTATGCAAGACGCGCTGAAATTAAGCCACAGAGTGCTGCTGAGATTGTTCCAGGACATGTACTCAAGCGTGATGAGCAGGGTCGAGTCCACATCAAGATAGTATTTTATGGTCCATCGCTCTCTGGAAAGACCACCGCACTTAGGTGGCTGTTTGCCAATGTTCGGTCCTTGGCAAAGGGTAAGATCATTGAGATTCATGATGAGCTTGGTCGTACTACATTTTTTGACTTCGTTCCAGTTAGTGCAAGTGAGAAAGTTGTGTTTGATGTATTCACAGTTGCAGGACAACGAAGACATGCCAGTCAACGGATCAAAGTCTTGCGAGACTGCGATGGTATCATCTTTATGGCTGACTCAACTCCAGAACAGATGAACGAGAACCTCGCTTCGATACAGGAACTGAGGATTGCACTTGGTACTGATAGAATGGCAACACTCCCCATCATAGTAGCCCTGAACAAGAGAGACCTTCCAAATGCTCTACCCATTGATTATATGATACAGATGTTGGATCTGGAAGGGCATCCTGTATTCGACACTATTGCCACTGAAGGAAAGAACCTTCTGAGGATGTTCCAACGAGTCCTCCGTGACGCACTAGTTTTCAAAGTGGGCATCTAATCGTTCTCTTTGAGAAGACCGAAAAGATGAAAAACGCCCCAAGTAAATCCGGAGGCACGCATAGCTCCGTGGTGTAGTGGTCCAGCATCGGTGGTTCTGGCCCACCGGACCTAGGTTCAAATCCTGGCGGAGCTACCAACTCCTTTGGTCTAGTTTCACTTGTTCTATAAACAGATTCATCTGTTTTTGCGAGATTATCTTTCTGGTCGTGGTTAACATGAAGAGAAATCTAGCAGCAGGCTTGTTTCTCATCATCATTATTAGCTTGTATACTACACAAATTCACCAAGTTGCTGCACCGCCTTGTCCTCATGGATACACATGTGGTCTGGTATCAGCTTTAGACACTGATGTCCATATTTCATATGAGATAGTGGATGCTACAATAATACCCGATATGGCTGACGGAGAGAACCTTACCCATAGCATTGAAGTTTCTTCAAGCTATAATATCACAAATACTGCAGACCATGACGTCAATTTCCTAACCTCTTATGTGAGGAGTTCATGGGCACCTCATATTACATATCTGAGTAATCCAATGAATGTCACTATTGAAGGCAACTCCTCTCATTACAATGCATCAATTATGTACAATATCTCAACTCAGGCTGAGCTGCCAGAGGGAATTGGTTCTAGGTACTCTTCGAGATTTTTCGAATCGTTCATAGATCCCCAGATTGACGTGATGAATCTCACCATGGCAGCTCATACTAATCTAGTCTTATCAGTGGAAACTGCAATCCTGGTAAGATGCTGTGGTGACTTCTTTGATTTCAGATATGGTCTAGACATGCAGAAACTAAAGACTGACTGTACACATCTAGATGGGAGATTGGATGTGGCAAACACATCGCTTCTGGTTAGAACTGAGTTCCTGAACAGTCATTCTCGGAGTGTTAATCGAGTTGGTAGATCGTTGATCGCAACATGGTCTATTTCTGATTGGGATTGGGATAGCGAATCCCCTTATCCCGGGATGCAATTTGAGGATGATGTGTTCGGTGATTATATTGGAGTCCAGCTCTGGCAGTCGGAGTATTTTCCACCAGGCTATCATTTGTCTTTAGAAACGCAGTTTTTGTACCTCACTCTGACATTAGCTACCTCATTCACAATTCTAGTTGCATTATCACGCCGAAATAAGCTGTAATGAGTCCAAAGACTCAAAATAATCTCACTTCTTGAGGACAACAGGTACAAATCCAACCATGAACGCGAAAAATCGACCAAGATTCCGATTTTCTCATTCACAAACTCCTAATTTCATGTTTCGAAAAATAGTAATTTATTTCGATAATTAAATAATATGGACTATTTACGAAGAACCTAAAGGTTTTTTAGATAACCAACCTTCATTTCAAGTGGAGAACGGATTCGTAGATTATGCTCAATTCGAGTTTCCTGTTACTGAGTCTGCGTCCCTCCCGGCGGAGAAAACAGGTGCGGATCCTCTCCATTTTCTACTTCTAGAAAGCTACTCATTGTGTGTTGACGCTATCTAGCTATCCAAGTCTTCTTCGGCAGAGTTCAAGATGTCAGAATGTTTTTCAAGTTCGAGAATGACTGCATCCTTCTCTCTGTAGATTCGAAATCGCCCCCGTATCTCTTCAAAACCCGCCCACTTCTTTGTCAATTCTAATATCAATTTCACGAACTCATCGTTTAACGCTGCAATCCCAAACTCTTCTTTGCCTATTCCCCACTTGGGTCTAATTGGAATGGGTTGTAACTGAACCTTCAAACTTGCATACCTCTTGGTCTTCTCTTCTTGAACAACGATAAATGTATCCGTCATCCCAACATGACAATCTTCATAACCGAGTCTATTCACCGCATCGAATGGAAGTGTGAGTAATGGAAAAGGTAGAGCTTGGCTGGGATGAGTTTTGGGCTGAGATATTCAGAGTCCGACATCGTCGATCCCTTCAGGGAATTGAGCAGTTCGACAAGCTTCTTGTTGATTTCACAATGGAAGCACTCGGTCTTAAGAAGGGCTCTGAGATTCTTGATATCGCCTGCGGGGCTGGGGACCATTCCGTTGAATTTGCTAAGCGCGGTCTCAAAGTGACTGCTTTTGATATTGCACAGTCGCTGATAGATGTGGCTAAACAGAGAGCAGATGATGAGAAGGTCAAGGTCAACTTCTTTGCTGGCGACATGCGTGATATGTCCTTTGAGTCACAGTTCGACGGTGCTGTTTTACTGAGCCACAGTTTTGGTTTCTTTAATCACGAGGAGAATTACCGAGTTCTTAAAGGGGCATTTACAGCTCTGAAAGATGATGGTTGCCTGCTGCTGGACTTAATGAACCCCTACAATCTACCTAGGTTCCAAAAGACATGGACCCAGCTTGAGGGCGGGTTCCTGTTGAACGAGCCCCACGTGTTGGATGCTCCTGCAGGCGTGCTCACTGGTCGACCTGCTATGTTCATCGATGTAGAGAACGACCGGATTGTCCTGATGGACCAAGACGCACTTGCAAACAATGATATCAGGATGTACACAGCCCTTGAGATTCGAGAGATGTTAGAGGAGATCGGATTCTCTAAGGTCGAGCTATATGGACAACACTACCTCCCACGACTCCCTTATGCAGCAAACTCAGAACGAATGGTGGTAATTGCACATCGATAGTTTGTATTCAGCTGCCGCGATAGAGTCCTACTCCACGAAAGTATGGACTCGGTCTTGCAGAAGTATCACGTACGAAGAGGTCGCCCTCGATATATCCGAAGAGCATACCTCTCATCAAACAATGAACCAAGATTTGGCGCACCACTTCGGCATCAATCCCAGTACGCATATGTAAATCAGAAATTGATACTTCCTTCTCAACAGCTGCAATCTCGAGAACCTTCTTCCAAAGCTTAGCTCGCTCCCGTGAGCCTGGATAGAGCGCTAGACCTATGAGTAGGAACAAACCTGCTATCACCACCAGACTCAGAAAAATCCACTGTCCCACTGTACCTACCATCAGTCCCATCGTGTAGTAGAATATCAGTCCAGAAACCAACGCCATTGATCCACAACAGATTCCTCCAAATGAAAGAGCATCCTTACCCGTGTTGAACGAAGTTGACATGGTGAGCAATTCAATTAGGTTCTTGAAATATCTTGCCAAGTCCTATGACGAAATACTTTTAATCATCCACTCGCGAGGTCGCGCACGCCACCGGTGAGGCCGCCGGTGACCCCAACGAGTTCTCTCGTGTGATATTGAACAGTTGGGGATATGCTATCGCATAGAATCACGAGGGGACACAAACGGAATAACAAGGAGACATCCTGATGGTTAAAATCAAAGAGCCAGCTGCAATCAAGAGGCTCATCCTATCAGACGATTACGAACATAAGAGAATCATATCAATCAGCGCTCACATTGACCATGGCAAGACCACAACCACAGACTATCTGATGCGTCGTGCCGGTCTCATGAGCGATGCTGCCGCAGGACAGGCACTGATGACTGACAGCGACGAAGAGGAACAGGAGAGAGGTATCACCATCTTCACCTCAGTCGTGCTGCTCAACTTCGAGGTCGAAGGCGAGGAGTACCTTGTACAGCTGTCTGACACACCAGGACACTTGTCCTTCACTGGTGAGGTTTCTCGAGCACTGCGCGCCAGCGATGGGGCTGTCATTCTAGTTGATGCCCTTGAGGGGGTCATGACACAGACAGAGACAAACATTCGCCTGGCAGTCGGTGGAGAGGCATGCAAGCCTGTACTGTTTGTGAACAAGGTTGACCGACTAATCAACGAGTTGAAGCTACCTCCCGCAAAAGTCTACGAACGCATTGATGTCATCATCGCGAAAGTCAATGCTCTAATCAAGAAGGTCGCACCCGAGGGGTACGGAAAAGACTGGAGAGTAAGTTTCCAAGATGGAAGCGTCGCAATCGGCAGTGCAAAGACTGGTTGGGCTTTCACAATGAAGACTCTCGAGAAGAAGGACATCAAACCCACAGTTGTCTTTGAGAAGTACAACGAGGGTGATGAGATGTGGCTCAGGGAGAACCTACCGCTTGATGATGCTCTCCTCGAGATGATTGTCAAGCATCTACCAGACCCTAAGACAGCTCAGCAGTACAAGATACCGAGAATCTGGAAGGGAGACCTTGACAGTCCTGAAGGCAAAGCACTACTGGAAGTAGACCCTAATGGACCTCTCTGTGGGATGATCACTAAGATTTTCGTTGATCCGAAGAGTAAAAGACCGACTCTGATTGGCAGAATATTTTCAGGAACCATCAAGTCCGGACAGGAGATTGCACTTGTCAACATGCGTCAGAATGCGAAGGTGAAGAGACTTGGTGTACAGGAGATTACGGACATCCTAGACATGGATGAGGTACCAGCTGGAAACCTATTCTCAGTCTTCGGTTTCATGTGTCCCAGCGGTGAGTCCTTTGTTGCTCCTGGCTCTGACATGAAAGGCTTTGAGGCTATTGAGTATGTCAGTGAGCCTGTTGTCAGCAGAAGCATCAAACCAGTTGATCCACAAGAAATCGCTAAACTTGGTGAAGTTGTATCAAAGTGGATCATGGCTGACCCGACAGCGAGATTCTTCCATGACAAGGAGTCTGGTGAGTACCGCCTTGACGGTATTGATCCACTTCAGATTGAGATTCTGACAAAACGTATACATGAACAGGTCAAGATCAAGGTGTCTGAACCAATCATTGTCTATCGTGAGAAGATGACGGAGAAAGGCGATGAATTCCACACCAAGTCACCCAACGGTCATAATAGGATTCGAATGTATCTGGAGCCACTTGATGAGAAGACTGTTGAACTTATTCGAAAGAAGAGAATAACTGCTGAGATGCCTTCCCGCGAACGTGCAACAATTCTACGAGATGAGGCTGGTTGGGATGCAAAAGCAGCACGGAAAATTTTGGACATCTACGAATCATCGATGTTAGTCGACGCGATGAGTGGTGTCCAGAGATTCGATCGTATTTTCTCATACCTACAAAGCACGTTTAGAGAATTCATCGAAGGTGGTCCAATTGCCAGGGAACCTGTTATGGGTGTGAAGGTTGTGCTAACTGATGCAACAGTCCACAATGACCCAGCCCATACTGGGTATAACGAAGTAGCAACAATGGTCAGCTCTGGTCTGAATATGAGCTTCCTTACAGGTAGACCAGGTCTTTACGAACCAGTCCTCAATGCTGACATAAAGACACCACCCGACACACAAGGTGCAATCATCAAAGTTCTGACCGGTCACAGAGGTCAGATCGTCACAATTGAGGGCGAAGAAGATGTAGTCGCTATTAAGGGCACATTGCCCACAGCAGAAACTATCGAAATTGCTGATGAGTTCAGAAGCGCTTCAGCTGGTCGTAGCTTCTTTGGGTACGAATTCAAAGGGTTTGATCCTCTTCCAACCAACTTACAGGAAGAAATTATCCTTGAGATTCGAGCTCGCAAGAAGATGCCAGAAGAGATGCCAAGCTTAAGCTCATGGAA
>JASFEF010000099.1:0-9586 GCA_050124975.1 Candidatus Thorarchaeota archaeon
TCAGGAAATGCCTGGTAAATGGCGACGAACATTTCAAAGCTGCTCAAGATTCACTTGATAAGATGTTTAAGGGCTCATTAGGAGTTGGCATGACTCCACTCGTGGGAGGTTATGCGATTAAAGACCCGGCGGAACACTATAGACAAGCATTGATCGAAGTCGATAAGGCTGAAAAATCTCTACTGCCTCTGACAAAAAGGTTCAACGACGGTCGGGTCAATGAGTCCCACTTTACATCTGAAAAGGCAATGGTGATTTTAGGAGACCTAGCTGGTATGAATTACAATATTATCATCCAGAAACTTATGGTTCATACTGGACGCGAGTCGACCTGGTATCGTTTGAAGGAACTTCGTGATAAGATTGCGGAACTCCTTGAGCTCATTGCCGAGCAGTAAGATGTTGTAGAGCTAACAAAGATAATAACGATTCAATAGTAATCCCTGTTATCAGAGAGTGGTTCCAAGGTATGAGTAATTCTAATAGTCAAAGAAGTCTTCTCAAGGAACTTGAGCATACAGAATCTGTCTTGCAGGATTTACTAACCACTCTGTCAAATTTGAACTTGACATTGAAACCAATCGAACGTGAAATGAAAGTTAGTGACTTTACATCGAGTGGAGAATTCGTTCAAGGAGTATCAAAGGGGATTGTCTGCGTTCTCTCTGGTCTAATTCAAGAGGATCCGTTACAGAGAATACTAACGGAAAGAGGTAGGGGTAGTAATATTCCAGCTCTGATTAAAGCCGGCGACCGCAGTGAGTCACCTTTGACTGTTGAGAGTATTGTTAACATGCTTCACGCTGAAGATCAAAAACAGCGTTTAGAATATGTGATTAACCTGCGGTGGGCTGAACTTCCTGAGCCGCTTGAACAGGGTATGGTTGTTATAAGAGGAACAAGGTACACATCTGGGAACCCCACGAGGGTCACTAAGTTAGAACGAGCATTGGAAGACGATGGTTTCAAAATAGTGCTAGATAGTGGCGAGTTTGGTGGAGGACCTTTAGCTTATGAGATAATCAGATCATTTGATGGCAGACACGAGCTACTAGTTGTTGAATTGACACTTTCTCGTGAAGTTGTTGAGAATCAAGATGAAGTTATTCGACTATTGATCATGCTTGTTTCTATCTAGGTGTGTCGATATGGGCTCAATGATGGAAAACTCGGAGATGCAACTACCATTCCCTCATGGAATTGAAGTTGAGCTCCAGGTTATCAGGAAGGACGGCACCTGGATTCGTGGAGAGGACATCCTTCAGGTTTTTGATAAGATTGTGTCCAGTGCAAAAGGTCTACTGGACAAGAAGATTCGTAGTTCATCTGTTGAGTCAGTTAAAAGGAAGTACAAGCAGTCAGCCCAAACAGAAGAGGGAGAGAGGGGCTCAAGGATTGTAGCAGCTTACGAGGACCCAAATGGAGAGCCAAAGGAGTACACACTCTTAGGACATGATCCCAATGTAACCAGTTTGACATGGATACTTGAAGTCGCTACACCACCCTGCACAACTCTCGAAGAGCTTGCGTGGTGGATTCAGACATTGATAGCAATATCTCAGGAGTCCCTTCCTACCGACTCAAAGGCTATTCTGATTTCGACTGGATTGAATCCTACTCAGGAGTACTTGAGGAATCTCTCATTTGGTGAACATCATCACATACTTAGTTCCAACACAGATGAGAAGACAAAGATTGCAGTCTACAACATGATCAGGAATTTTCTTCCACACCTCATTGCACTCTCAGTCAATTCACCATTTGAGAATAAGAAACCAAGTGATGAGGTGACTGTATCAGAAGAGGGGCGGGTGCGAGCACCTCGATGCAAGAGATCGATTAGATTGTTCAGAAACACCACGCAGATGGGTCCAACAAATGAGTTTGAGTTGATTCCGTATCTTCGTGGTTCTGACAAGGAAGCCTTTGCTCGTCATGTCAATCGAAGTTATGCACGTATGGTGGATATGTATCCCTTCACCGATTATGGCACCATTGAGATTCGAGTATTTGATACTCAGTTATCAATACCACGACGTATGGGTCTAGCCTTGATACTTCAGGCTTTGGCACTCAAGGCGAAAAGAATGGTCGAACGGGGGGAATCAATTCCTGATGTTGGACCAAAGACGCTAGCGGCAAACAGAGAATCAGCATTGTCAGCAGGGCTATGGGGACCATTTCGACCAGGAGAAGGTGGTAAGGAATCAGACTATGTTAGAATCTATAATTATCAGATCACAGATGACGGGCTTGTAAACGAAAGTAAGAGAAATCGGTTTCTTGGTGATGCTGTCATTTCTATGTTTTATCTGATAAAAGAAGAACTTGAAGAACTGAACATAATCGAAAATTCGTTTATCCAGGCTTTATTGGTTTCAGTTTTTGGTAGCGAGTATGCCGAACCCAGGACAACGGGCGCGGATTTTCAATTAGAAGTCTATGCCAAGTCAGATTACAACATGGTTGTCCTGATGAAACGCCTCTCGGAAGTGACAAGAGAATGCAGCACTAACTGGTTGTACGATCCAATAGAGGGAACTCCACACCTACCAACTTGGCTATGTTGGTGGAAGGGTCTCGAGCCAGAGATTGTCATCGATGCTGATAGAGTCTTTGCTGGTCAAGAAGTCCAATTCAGCGTTCTTGTGAGAAACTCAACAGGGCGGCAACTAGAAAACATATCCATCTCATATACTATAGAGGACTCTGAGAGAAATGTTGTTGAGAATAACGTCTTGACGATTCCTAGTATTCAGAATGGTGAGATACAAGTTTCCGATATTACATTCGAAACAAGGAAGAACATCACAGCATACAATATCATTGCCGAGGTTGGTTTCACTGGAAGAGTCATTAATCTGACCAGTACAATCAATATGTATTGGATGAAGGCCTCAATCAGCCCCGGGACAACTACACAATTTGCAGATGGGAAAGCTCCAGTTCTCTTTGATGGACAGATAGAAACCAACTATCCAACACAAACACAAGTCCAGTGCCAAGTTAACATCATTGCTCCAATTATTGAGAAGATTCTGGTTTCTTCGCAGGACGTACTACAAGTAGAGAGTGGTGAACCAACTAAAATAGACAACACAAAATTCCTCCCCATTCTGGTTCCCTCTGATGCCTCAGATGGAGTAGAACGATGCATCCTACAGCTCCAGATTTTCAATCAGGATGGAACAGAGGTTGCTGAGGCTATGTCGAAACCGTTCTATATCGGATTCGTGAAAAGAGGACCCCAAGTTGTTCTTAATACAGACCTAAAGAGCGGGTATAAGTTGGGAGACCTTGTTTCAGGAGATATCTTAGTTAGTAATCTAGGAAAGAGAGTCGGTTCAGACGCAAGACTGCTTCTAGAATTCAGGAGTGACTCTGGACGAAGCCACCTCATCGAAGAGTTTCTTAAAGAGGAATTTGCAGTCGGTGCAGTAGGCTTCCACTGGAAGATACCAGCTATGTCTTTTGAGAGCTCCGCTGACAGAGTGGGAATAATCAAAGCTACTCTCAAAGCAAAAGGCAAAATCATTGCTTCAGCTGAATCAGATAGACTGAGAATTGACCAGGTAACAACTAGAGTCAATATTGACTCCCTTAGAGTTCCACAACGGTCACATGTTGGAGGCAAGGTTTCAGGATGGTTAAGGATTAGAAGAAACACTGAGAGTGGAGAACCAGCAGTACTCAATATGACATTTGTTTATCCTGATGGCGATGAACATCATGTTCTTAGTCAACCAGTAAAGCAGAGCAAGAACCTATCGATAGCATTTGGACCAATAGTCGTACCAGCACCGCGAGTTGAAGCAGATCATAGGACAGTCACCCTGGTTGCGACACTAAGCTATGCAGGTGTGGAGGTTGATAGGAGGTCATCCGAGATTGATCTCATGGGAGGACCACAGATGGATATTGCCCAGATTGAATTTGTGGGTCTTCCAAGTTTCACAGCTCCTGATGAATTGATTCAACCTACAATCCAAGTGACAAGTAACGTTGAGAAACGGAGGAAATGTGTTCTTACTGTTGAACTCGAGTCAATTGGAGGAAACACAGACCTCCTAACACAGGAACTTGACCTCGACCCAGGGAAGGAACGAATGTTTCCAGTCCCTGTCAGGATTCCACTGGGCGCAGAGATGAGTACAGCTCACATGAGAGCCACACTTAGGTGTGGTGATAGATCATATGAGAAGAAGCAGAGGTTCAAGATCAAAGCCATCGAGGACCCACTCTTCAAGATAGGATTCTCAATACGGAATGAATCAGGAGATGAGATCCCTGGTTTAGTAGCACGGTTATCGCCGATTGAGATTACAGCAACTGTTGAAAGTATTCGTGAGAAAATTGGTGACTTGTCCCTGAGTATCCGAATCATGTCAAGACGAGATATTGTGAAGGAGTTCGAAATCCCATTGCCTGATCCAGAATTGAAGACGAATATTGTCAAAATTACCTGGGTCACACCACCAATTGATATTGTGACAGGATACTATGTTGATGCAGTTGTTCTACAGTCAGGGAAGCCTTTGCCCGCCCGAGCTGTTGAGCTAGTCAAGCGGCAATTTACTGTGTACTAGAGGTTGAAGAGTTCTATGTTCATAAAATACTCATATCTCCTTGTTCAATGAACAGAGGCATATGAGGGCTTTTTCTGGATGATACGGGGATTACGGCCTTTGCCGATTGATTCTTCGTGAATATATGATTCGACGAATGCCGATTTTTCTATGAAAATCGTTATATTGACTAAAAGAGGTGGAGAAATTGCCATACCTAAGGCAAAGCTATAAATGCGAACTTTGAGCCGCAGGTTGGTAACCGGACCTGACAAGTAGGATATGATATATACTCATAGAACATTCGACAATGACTTCGACTGATATGACCAAAGTATGAGACCTTTAGCAACACATGGATGTGAGTGAATGCTCGATATATTGACCCATCCGGCTGTATCCGGATTATTGGTTATGACACTAGTTGGAGCTTTAGCTTACAAGCTCCACTTCGTCGATATATCAGGTCTCATCAGTGCTTTCGTAGTAGGATTCACCATCTGGTATACTGGAGGGGTCGTATCGTTCGTCATAATCTTGTTCTTCTTTTTGAGTGCAGGTTTGGCAACTCGGGTCAAGTACAAGGAGAAAGCTAAGTACGATCTTGCTCAAGAAGGAAAAGGCAAGCGTTCGTGGATCAATGTCTTTGGGAGTGGAATAATCCCAATGATATTCTCCATAGGGATGTATATGACAAGCTTGTCTGCTGAGCTTGCAGCTGCAGGCTGGCCATTCTTGATGTTTGGTGGATACATCGGAGCTGTAGCAACTACAAGTGCTGATACTCTCGCAAGTGAGATAGGAGTGTTTAGCAAGAGTAAGCCGCGGCTCATTACAAATCTTAGGAGAAAAGTACCACGTGGGACAATTGGAGCAGTATCACTTCTTGGAGAAGGAGTTGCACTCTTTGCAGGACTGTTCATTGGACTTCTTGCGCTCTTCTTTGCATTACTTGCCCCTGGTTTGGTTCCAGCTGTCACCACCCAAGTGCAATTAGTTGTGCTCGTCCCGATGTCCGTATTGACAGCATTCATCGGATGTAATCTTGATAGTTTGTTCGGAGCAGTTCTTCAGAACCGATTCGTCTGTGAGATCTGTGGTGCTGTTACAGACAAAGAATTTCACTGTAACTACGAAACCAAGTACGTGGGTGGTTTCAAGAGCTTCACGAACATGCATGTTAATCTTGGTTCATCTGGAATGGGAGCAACTCTTGGTATAATCTTAGGCGCCGGTCTGTTCGTGTGGATTCTTGGTGGCCTCTTCTTTTGGATAGCAGCTTCATCAAGCAGCTAACTTGGTCTTCTCATATTTGATTGCATGCTGTAAAGCTTTGAGTAGATCAGTTCCTTCAGCTATCTTCTGTATCAATCCAGCCACAAACCATTCAGTAAGATCACTTGAATCAGGACTACATTCCACAGTTTGTGTCACGTCGTTTTCGATGAAACGATATTTGGTAGCGGTCTCTCTAATTACTATTCGTGCATCTGTCACATCTCGAATTTTCTGGACTGGTCTTGGCTTGATTGATTTCTTGAGATAACTCCATGCACGATTTGAGATGAGCAATGTATCTATTTGTGAGAGAACTGGTTTGAGACGATCCAGACCTAACTCCCAGAATGGTATTGAGCATCTATACAAAATGGGGATGTTGTGGGTCTTTGCATTTGCAGCAATGGACGCAGCAACTTCAACAAAAGCTTCACCGATGTACACAGACTTGGTCTTTTCAAGAATCCTCCAGGGCACTTGAGATGGAGAGGTTATGGAAAGCGAAGTTGCAGGACTAATCCCGACAAGTGTTCGAGCTCCCTTCGGTTCATTGATAATTATGGTTTCATTTGTCTGCTTATCATCTTCGACAACAAAATGTCGGACATCCACATCCCCTTCAATCAAATTTGTGATTATGTTCCAGCCATCAATGTCATTCCCCACCGAGGAAACAAATGTAGTTTCAAAACCTTCCTGAGCTAAAGCAAGAGCCAGCTCGACGGTTGGACCACCTAATCGTCCAGCAGGATAGCTACAGCTTGACAATCCCCCCACTGGTGGAAGCTTCTCACAATCGACCAGTATATAGCATGCTGAAGCACCAAAGAGCAGGAAATCAGGAGAAGGATAGTCCTTTGACCCATCAAGAATTGCTTTCGCTCTTGTTCTAGCGAATATCTCAAACAGAGCCGACCCAGGCAGACCTTCATCACGATATAGCGTAGTCAAATGTACAAGATAGTCTTCAAGTAGAAAAGCTGTAAGCTCTTCTACATCTGATGGAAGTCCTTCAAAGTAGAACCTCGCCAACCCCCACCCATTTCTTGTGAGTTCATGATACACAACACGTTTTCCATTATGGATAGTAGTCCCAGTTGTGATGAGACCAAAACTACTGAGCGTTTTGATATATGAAAGAATGCTCTTATTGGAGTGAGGCAGGTTCTCCACAAGATCTCTCTGTAAGACTCGGCCAGTTTCATCGAAGCTGGAGAGTACACCCCGAGCTAATCGAGACGCTAGAACAGACCTGATAAACTCATCACGACTATCAGGGTCGGCAGGTAAGAAGAGTAGATAGGGCCAAAGAAACCCAATTTTTTCTGTGTTTTTCATTCCCAACAGCTTCAAATATCGGTTTATTATGCTGAATAAGTGTACAATCCTACCTATGTAGTTTACTGAAGTACACTGAATAAAGAAACATTGAGGAAATCTGCAATGTCGAAATATACACAGTCCGTGGCATACCCCTGGGCTTTGACTGGGATATTCGCCGCAGTTCATCTTGTGATTACACTGATCCCATACTCAATCGGTGTGGGAGGAGGAGGAGAGATCTCATTCGGTCTCGTGTCAGCTCCAGTTGTGGGGTTCATACTCGGCCCATTCTTTGGCGTTATCGCGGTCTTAATTGGCTCTGTTCTTGCCATGTTCATCAACCCAGGAATTGCGATTATTGGTCCATTTACTGCTATAGCGACAGCAGCTGGAGCTTATGCCGCAGGTGCCATGAGGACAAAATTACGAGTGACCATACCTGTATTGTACCTTGCAGCAATAGGTATGTTTCTCCTCAGCCCAATTGGTCTTCTTGTTCCTCAATTCCTCTTGTTCCATTTCATTGTGTTCCTGCTATCTTTGATATTCTTTGTTCCTGGATTTTCAAGAATGTTGATGGAGGCCTTGAAGTTGGAGCGAAGTTTCAACAGATGGGCAGGTTTTGCATCCATGTGGTTGCTGAGCATCGTTGCGGTTACACTTGATAACGTAGTTGGCTCAGCTATGGGAGCGTACTATTTCATCGCAGCTTTCGCAATGGATCCAGCAGCACTTGCTGGTCTCTTTGCTTTAGGAATCCCAGTTATACCCGTTGAACGAATAATTGGTTCAGTCATTGTAGCATTACTTTTGGCTGCTTTAGCTGAGGTTCTTGTGAGAGCTAATTTTGGCTTACCATTATCGCGCGTAGGAAACTACGAGTTGCTTGAATTGAGTGAGGAGGAAATCTAGCTCGCACGTTATAGGAGGAGCATAGATCTCAAATAGTCGGAGGAAAAACGGGCATTCCTCCGACACCATTTCAATCTTAGAAAGAGGTTGTACTGAGACGAAGCTTCTTAAGACTTCACACGAAAAGTTTTCGTGGAATAGGGTCTTCGGACTCGGTTCGACCATTCGTCTACACAATCATGTGTGTGGAAGGAAGGAGCAAACAAGAATTGCAGTTCATATTAGATTCATATTTGGTAATGATGCTAGTCATCGTGCTCGCATTCTTCATCTTGATGTTCGTTGCGAGCGGAATCAAGATCCTCAAGGAGTGGGAGCGAATTGCTGTCCTCAGACTGGGGAAATTCAAGCACATCAGAGGTCCTGGTGTTGTTTGGGTCACCCCCATTCTTGACAAAGTCGCCATGAAGGTTTCGCTTAGGCTCCTTACCTATGCTTTCAAAACTGAACGTTCGCTAACAAAGGATAACGTTCCAGTAGTCGTAGACGCTGTTATGTACTTCCGGGTTATCGACGTCGAGAAGGCTATTCTCAGTGTAGAAAGATACACAATTGCTGTTGAGCTAGCAGCTCAAACAACTCTGAGAGAAACTACAGGTAAGGTGACACTCGACCAACTCCTCTCTGAGAGAGATGAGATTGCTGGGCATTTGCAGGAGCTTATTGATGAGAAGACTGAGCATTGGGGTGTAAAGGTAACCAGTGTTGAGATTCGTGATGTTGTGATCCCATCAGCACTTCAGGATGCAATGAGTCGAGAAGCTCAGGCAGAAAGAGAACGCAGAGCTAGAATTACCTTAGCCACTGCTGAGCTAGAAGCTTCAGAGAACATGTTGAAAGCAGCTCGAATCTATGAAGAGTCAAATGTTGGTTTCATGCTTCGGCAGTGGAACATCATGCAAGAGATATCAAAGAATGCAAACCTGATAATCATGATTCCTACAAACCTTCCAGAAATTGGAATGGCAGCGGGAACTTCTGTTGCGCTCTCAGCAGGTACTGGAGGATTACGAGTACCAAAGGACAAAGGAAAGCAAGAGTAGTCCTACAGGACTATGAATAGGAGGAATATAGATGGATGCGTGGATAAAGATCCTGATTGTCATGATTATGTTCTCAGCGTTGAGCATGGTCATGCCATTCTTTCTCATTGATCCATTCGTTGGTCTGATACTTCTCGGTGTCCTTCTAACCTTGTTAGTACTCACTCTTGAGCCTGCGACAGGTAAAGCGATGGCACAGGTAACTGTACCTCTCATAATCATTCTGTTCGTCTTTCAGGTGTGGGTTACGGGTTTCGCTTTTCAGGATTGGATGTTACTGGTGATCTTCGCTGTGATGTATCTCATGTTCACCATGTTCACGGGTGGTAGCAGCTTCGTTGAAGGGGGCTTCATAGATGCCAAAGTTTCGTTGAAGTTGTTCCCTCTATATGGTGTAGCGATTTTCCTCTCGGTGTTAATTGATGAAACCAGACAGCTGACAGTATACATCATGGCAGGGACTGT
>JASFEF010000100.1:0-9367 GCA_050124975.1 Candidatus Thorarchaeota archaeon
ATTAGATGTGACTGCATTAACTCCATTTACATCTAGTAAAAATCCAAGACTAGCATCACCACTCCAACCAGCGGGAGGTGCTGCTTGGGTTGGTACAAACACTGTAGACCATAGTAAACAGGTGATTGCGAACATAAAGACAAAATGTGGTAGCGTCCTTCGCATCCTAAATTACCTCCAAAGGGCTCTAGTAAGAAGAAACGATAGGACTATTGCCTTTAACTGTTGTTGGCTTTGAAGTCCCCACCCATAGCATCTTCGATTTCTCTGTCAAAATCGTCATCATCATCAGGTTCGAAGATTATGTGTCGTTTGGGTGGTTTCTCAGGTAGTGGTGCCCAATTGGCGATAGCACCCAATGCATATCCGCCAAAGAATGAGATGATAATGAGAAAGACCTCAAAGGTTGTATTGTCAAGGTAATTGTAAAGGAGGAGACTCATTATGACTCCACCGAAAAGGCTGATAATGATTCCCAAACCAATTCGATATTGCGCGCTGAAATCCTCCCTTCCTGCAATAATATAGCCAATAACTAATCCTATTAATAGCCCAGGAACTGCAATGAATGCATCTTCATAACTTGGTAGTACTTGCATTCTTTCTCCTCCGCGGCATTTTTCAGATACCAAGGAGTACTCATTAATTCTTGCCCATGCGCATCGATTGGGAAAGTACTAACTACCATCCATTCCAGTGTACGATTTCTGAGAGTTCCTTCCTCGTTCTAGGAGCTTCCTCCCTTTCTCGAGTTCGTTCATCAAGCATATCAGGATCTCCCTCGTATCCGATGAACACAACGGTCACAATTCGATACTCTTCGGGGATTCCCGTTATCTCCTTAAGTTGGCCCTCGTTCCAACCAGCTGTTGGATGTCCCATGAGCCCAAAATGGACAGTCTGTAGAAGCATGTTTTCAACTGCTAGACCGACATCCATCATGAAATAAGGCAGTCCATGCGCTGGACAACCACCGTCTTCCTTAGCGGCGACAAGGATCATCACAGGAGCAGCTTTTGCGTATGCATTCCCCCTACTCAGTGTTTCATGTGCTTTGATAAGAACATCTGGGTCGCGTATTACAATGAAATTCCATGCCTGTGTATTAGCACAAGAGGGAGCCCACCTTGCTGCTTCAAGGATTGAATTCAACATCTCATCAGAAACTGGTCTATCAGAAAACGCTCGTCCACTACGTCTTTTCATAATCTCTTCTAGAATCATAATTTGCCCCACAAACTACTTCCTTTCTTTACTCTTTTAGAGCCATTGCTGTGCCACAATGCTCAGGGATGTCTTGGTGTCCACAAACAGCACCCATCCAGCAAACTAGCTGATCACCTTCGATGTGCATCTCTTTTCCACAATGAACTGGCACAGAAACTTCTGCTCCACATTTTTCACAAACTAATTGTCCCATAACTAGTCACCTCTCGAGTCAGAGCTCGAGTTCATGTCATCTTTGTATTAACTATATTTAACTTTGTTGATGGTTCCATGGTGAAAGAGGTGTATAATGATGGGATAAAGGGAGGTCAGGGCAATATTACAGATTTTGTCATCCTTGACAATATTATCAATACAATCTTCATGGATATTTAATCTCACTTTGGATAGTATTTGTCAGGCTCTTCGGAGTACACCTTTTCAACAGCCTTATGGGCTCCAGGAGTGTCCAATTCAACGTCTCTCTTCAATGATCGGTCCTCTGACAATATCTCTCTGAACACCTCATTCTGAATAATGAGCCTTTGAACCTCATTGCTCCCAGTCCAAATCGTCGAAAGTCGTGCATCACGATATAATCGTTCGATTGGATAGACATCGGTATAGCCAATACCACCGAGAATCTGCATTGCCTCATGCACTGTAGTGAAGCCTGCTTCTGTAGCGAACACTTTGGCTTGTGAGACCTCTTTTCTACACCATTCCCCAGTATCTGCCTTCTTACCAGCCCGGTAGACAAGTCCTCTGGATGCATCCAGTAGGGTTGTACAGTCAGCCACCTTGAAACTGATAGCCTCAAACTTCTTGATTGCTCTGCCAAAAGCCTCTCTCTTGTCTGCGTATCTCACTGCAATTTCAATGGCGGCTCGACCCATTCCAATAGGGCCCGCAGCAGAAGTCAGTCTTTCAGGGACCATCATGGCATTGAAGACCGAATTTCCATCATGGAGACCCCCTACCAAATTTGACTCAGGAATTTCTACATCCTTCATCACTATCCGTGCAGCACCCATACCACGACAACCCATTAGTTCATACTCCTCCTCAACCTTGACACCCATGTCGCGGTCAACAAGAAATGCACTAAGTGACTGATGTGGTGGTGCTTCGAAATTCGTCTTTGCGTACACTAGAAAATAGTCAGCCCCAATGCCTCCTGCAACGAATCTTTTCTCACCATTAACAATGAATTTGTCATTTGTCTTGACTGCAGTCGTGTTTGTGCCAAAGAAATCTGAACCGCCTCGAGGTTCTGTTAGACCCTCTCCACAGATCTTTTTTCCCTGAAGGGTGGGGAGTAAATACTCCTTCTTTTGTTTAGGAGTTCCAAACTTGTCAATAGCCTCACCGACAATACTTGGTAGTGAATATGCACAACCAAGGGAAATTCCAAGAACCCCAACTTCTTCAAGGGCAACAATCTCAGACACCCAACCGAGACCTCTTCCTCCAAATTCCTTTGGGAATCTTAGTCCCAGGAGGTTCTCTTTTGCTGCAGCCTTGATGAACTCGTAGGGGTATTCCTTCTCCTTGCTATCCATGGCTAGAATCAGTTCACGATCGACTTTGTCCCTCACAAACTGCCTGACTTCATCTCGAATACTACGTTCATCCTCAGTTAATAGAATATCAAACATTACCTAACCTCTCGTTCCATCTAGTAAAGAGTCGAGTGTATCATCTGATCCACCTTCTCTCTCAATACTTATCGCCTCGACAGGACATACAATCTCACACACAAGACACAGAATACAATCATCGTCTCGTATCGGGTCTACTACTGGACTCCCAGATTCATCTTCCATAAGTTCAAACACATGAGTTGGGCATGCATGAATGCATTTCTCACACCCATAGCACAGTGAGAAGTCTACTCCCACAAGATGACCATGAATCTCAGTAGATTCATACTCTGGTGAGTGCCATACTGGATGCCCATGATGATACCGGACTACTCTCCATGTATCCCTGAATGTCCTATCAATTGGCACGAGAGAACGAACTACAAGGTTCCTTTTAGAGAATGTGGAAATTGTGTGTTGTTGTGATTCATGCTAGTGCCTAATCCTTCTCCAACCCACGAATATAACAATTGTAAATCCGATACAGCCGGCTGCGAGTTGCATGTATTGAACAGCTGGATTGGGGATTGTGATGCTTAAAGCTAATGAGTCAGTCCTGTTGATCCAATCAAAGATCGTCACATTAACTATGTGCTCACCAAATTCGGAATTCTCAATGAGAAGGCTACATTCGGGGGTAGAGACGATTACAATGAGTTCACCATCAAGAGAAACTTCAGCATACCTATAATCAAAGATGTCAAAGACCGACCAAACAACATGAAGATTAGGCCATATGCTTTGATGCTCATTGATTGTGAGCGATGTGATAACGGGATTTGTGAGATCAATTCTGAATTCTATAACTTCGAAGATGGAATTCCCTGCCCTATCGAAAAGAGTGAGATTGAGAATATGGATTCCCTCTGAGAGGTTCTCAAGTGTATAACTTAGCTCAGATGTACTGAATTGTGTATCACTATCAAGCGTGAGTTCTGTATGTGAATAGCCACTGAACTCATCTTGATACATCCATGAAAGCACAAGAGTACTTGAAGAGTAGTTACTGAATTGGACGGGGTTGATGATTGTTACTTCTGGAGCTGTTGTGTCTATATGGATTGCAAAGTGCTCAGCCGAAGTGCCAACATTCCCAACTGAGTCTTTGGCTACAACATGAAAATACCAAGTTCCATTTGCAAGATACTCAAACTTAGTCCCATTGTGCTTTGTAAAGGTTCCAGTCAACGATGTCGGGATTGTGGAGGGATTTTGATCTATAATATAGTAGTAACCCTCAATTCCATTGACATCAGGAGGAACAGTCCAATTGATGTGTGGTTGGTAGTTGGAGTACCATTGATTTTGTTCTGGATGAGTTGTGGAAATTGTGCGAGGTGCTAGTACCGTGCAGTCATAATATATGGATAACAGAGGGTCTCCAACAATATTCATACCATAATACCATTCTAGATACTCAGTTCCTGCAGAACTTGAAGAGGTTAGAGACCGTGAGAACCACTCGATTAGACTCTCACCTAGAGTTGCATTCAAACTCAACGGTCTGTAAAAATCATCACAATCCATCATACTTCCGGTCTTACTACTCCCAATGGCAGCTAGACTAAAATCTCCACTAAATGCATACGTCACGGCAAGGTTATCGTTTGACGTCCATTTTGCACCGGAACAGCAGAACAGATTGTAGAAATTGAATGAGGGGGGAGCTGCATGGACTTGTGAGGAGGAGACAGTTCCCTCTCCAGAGCCACCAGGTCCGAAGTAGTGTGTTGTAGCAGAACTGTGCGCACAAAGGTGACCCCATTGGTAATTTTGAGTAAGTCTATTACTGCGCCAGTCGGTTGCGTTGGTGCTAGTCGTGGGGAGTCTTACACTTGTGTAGTCTTCATACGCCAATCCAAGATCAGCACTCCAACGAGCCCCCCACAGTCCAGACCAATCATCATCTATGTATGCTATTGCACGACGATTCCGTTGGACTCCACCTGTACGGTAATCATGAATTCGATTGAGATGGTTTCTGATATGTTCAACAACACCAGAGCCCCATGTGAGACATGATGGGTCTATTCGCCCAACAAATATCTCAGGAAATCTATCGGTCAGAGGAGAGCTGCTGTGATCATCATAGACACCATCGGTAGGATTTTCATCAGACCACTGACCATCAAGGTCCATCAAGAATAGGTCGCAGATGAAGGTTTCAGCTGAAAATTCTAGAGATTCATCATGATGAAAACGAGCATATGGGAGTCGACCAATTAGTACTGCTCCCACGAGATTGTCACTCTCATACCAGCTCGAGAGAAGAGTCTTCAGGACTTCAGCCGTCGTTATAGGATTAGTGTAGAGAATTGTATGATAGCCAGTATCATTGAGGTCCTTTCGATATTGAAACACAGCCTCAGAAACATTCGGGAAAATTGAACTCTCGACTATCACTGCTATTGTTTCAGGTTCTTGTATTGATACGGAAATCACTATTGATTGTTCATCCATAAGAGAGGTGCTAGTACTGGAGTATAAGTCTGCGGTATCAAGTTTTAATGCATCAGGTTGCTCACAATCTCGACCTATTCGTGAGCTCCCAATCATCGGAATCACGAAGAGAAGGCATATGAGTAGAGTCTTGAGCAGGGCTCTCTTTGGAAACACAATCAGATGCAAATCCACTCCTAAGGGGCGTCTATCTAATATCCATATGAATTTGTCTTGAAACGCAAGCGGTAGTCAACCAACAACGATGTCAAATGTCTTGCTCCTGAAAGTAGTTTGTCCCATCTGTGTTCCGCTTGTTCAGCATTTCGTAATCTGAGTTCTACATCGAAGTTGTGAGGACCATAACTTGGTATCCATCCAGTCATGTCTGCAAGTGTGAATAGGTGAGCACTTGCATTTGGATACACACGTTCATCAAACATGACATAGGGTAAGTAGGGTTCTCGATCCGTATGATCAATTGGTAGTCCGGAACAGCTCTGTGTAGTCAGATAACCAAGTTTGTTCAATTCTTTGATATGCGGCCTTATTGATTCATCAACAGATTGTAAGAAATCAAGTGATTCACTAGATTCGTGAACAGATGCATCCCAGTTTTCTCTATACCATTGAAACTCATGATAAATCCAATACGAACTCGGGATTATCCCGTGCTTCAATCCCTGTCTGTAAAGGTTCAATGCATCCATTATCGTCAGTGTGTTTGATAGCAGTCGGTTCCAAGACTCGGTCCGATTTGATGTATCACCTAAGTTCCTGAGAACCACGTTTGAGGTTTCGGTCAGTTCAGGGTGCCATAATGAGGTGTCTGCAATCGTGAAAAGGTGTGCTTCAAATCCTGGATAGCTTTCTCGATTGAATTCGAGCAATGGTGATGATTCTTGGGTGTCATCAAGTGATAGACTGAATCGTTTCACCACTAAATCAAATTCGAGAAGGGCTTTGATGCTCCTCTCAATCTCGTCAAAGGTCATGAGTCAGCTCCACAGAGTTGTTTTTGTCTAGCTACCTCTAAGATGCTTATGTATTCTTCATATTGTTCTCGAAGTGATTAAATGTAGGTGTATTAGTAGTTCATTGAAAGGGAGAAGAAAGCAGATGACGGAACGATTAGCTGAGCTTGAACAGATATACTCCATAGTAGTTCAGAATCCAGAAGAAGTTTCTAAAGAAACCCGAAAGAGATTCTGGAAACTAGTGCGCCAAATCAAGAGAAGTCCAAGACCTGATGAGCAAGAAGTCATCAAGGCTGCTGAAATTAGAGATATCATGTTTGAAGTAGATCGAGGAAAGACATATCCTCTAGGTCCAGCCCTACTCTTAGAGATTATACTGGGGATACTAGCTATCTATGGATACATTTGGTTACTGGGAACACCATTAAACTGGAGTGGTCTTTTCACATGGGATTTGTCAGATTGGATTACGTTTGGTCTTCGGTTTCTCTGTGTTTTCTTCGCTATTGCGTTGCTCTTTCCTATTGCTAGGGTTATTGGGGGTAAATGGGCCGGAATCAAACTTCTAGGGATGTCTACGTCTCAAGCTAATGAGCCGGCAGTAAAGATTGATTATGTGACATTTCTAAAGGCTCCAGCTTCAAAACGAAAATGGTTCTTCTTCTTCTCAGGAGTATGGAACATCATCATATCATTTTGTTTATGGATTCTTGGGATGTATCTAGCATGGGATTATACAGCACTTGTTCCTGCAATCGTCTTCTCAGTTTTCGAGGGGGCGGTTGTCCTAAGTGGAAATCCTTCGTCCTCCCGAGGAGAGATGGGTAATTACAATCGAGAGAAACGTATTGAACGAGTTTGGAAGAAGAACCTGGCAAAGTTGACTAATTCGGAACAGAATGAGTGAGATTATTCTCTAGGCTTCCTGCTGACGCTTTCTCCATTCAGTGATTAAGTCTGCATCTTCAAGTAGAACATTAACTATGCTAGGCCATATTGTTCCATCATCTCTGGCCTTATTCTCGAAGTTGTTTGTGTTTATCCACTCTGTCAGCGCTGATTGTGTTGTCCCATCGTAGACATTGGCGTGACCCTCTTTCAGATAACCTAGAGTGACCAAAGCTTGTTGAATGATTGCTAACAAGTCACCCTCGATCTTGACCAAGAGTTTGGGATCTTCACGAGAGAGGAGAGTCATATCATATATGTTGAAAATCCTGACAAGTTCCTCGATAGGACTTGGATGTTCATCAACTCGGACGTCGACATATCTGTCATTTCCTCCCTCATATCCTCCCTTTTCACGGACCACAAGAATAGAGGCGGACTGCATTCCTCGACTGTCCCCTCCGGCAGCTTGGCCTGCAATAAGCCCTGCAAACAACTTGTCAATAAGATCACCCTCCGTGTTTTCAAATGCCTCAGCCATATCAACTACAACGGCCTCTCCTGTAAGGATATTTCCTTGGCATGTGAAACCATCACCCACAATTTGACCAGCCCAATTCATACATTCCTTTCCTGTGTGAGCCACTGCTTCTCCCTTTGCGTCGACTATCCCAATTTGACGATGCTCTTTACCATCATCAGCATCGAGTAGCGTCTTCAGAGTTTGTGATGCACTCTTTCCAGCCCCAAGAAGCTCAAGCCCATTTGGCCCATAACCAACATTAGCCCAAGCTTGGGTAGCTATTGCTCCAATATTCGCTTTTGCCCATGGAACAACTGAACCCACGGCAGGAAACTTTGATTGTACAATGATCCCAAGGTCACCATTCTCAGAATCACGTGCTACTATTGAGAACGTTGATGGACGACATATGTTTGGCAATATTACAGAACTCCCAAGTATTATGAAATCGATTTGTTACAAGCCAAGTATTTTAGCAATCCGATTACTGATTTTGAATAGTGCCATTGGTTTTTAGGGAAACTTTTTCTTTCACGCTTAATTTGAGAAACTTGGAAGGTCGATGAAAGTGGTAGCAGAGATTTTCATCAGGTATGTTACTACCAACGGTCTAGAGAGGAGTGCACGTTTCAGTAGTGATGAAACAGACATCAATCTTGATCTTCGCAATATTGCACAGGTGGATTTACTCCCACTAATTTGGTGCGAGGAAATTGAAACTCTCTGTCTTCGAAATAACAGTATAACAGAGATTGATCTCTATCCATTGGCAAAATCTGGAAAGAATCTGAAGGCTCTTAGATTGGGCCACAATAGACTCCAAGAGATAAATCTAGAACCTCTAAGTGCATGTCCAAATCTTGAGGAGGTGTCACTGGTTGACAATCGTTTAAAGCGAGTAGATCTCTCCCCTTTATTTCACTGTCCCAATCTCAAGGAACTCAAACTTGATAACGAAGTTGGTTTGACTGCAGACCTTCTTCTTCGATCTGTTGGAAGCTGGCCAGAAGTCCTTATTGAACGGTATCATCGCATTCTGTGGAAATCTAATCCTTCAACTTGAATTGATGAATCATGGTATCATTGAAAGGGAGCAAGTGATACAGAATCAGTAGTGGAGGTACATAGAGTGGACACTGGACTTTCAGAAAAGCATGTGATTGTTACTGGAGCATCAGGAGGAATAGGTTTTGAGGTCACACAGATGCTACTTAGAGAAGGCGCACGTGTAACCGGAACATACCATCAATCCTCAAGACAACTAGATGACATCTTGAAAGACTGGCCAGATCAACTCAAGATTGTGAAAGTAGATCAGACCTCCGAGGACGAAGTTAAGATGCTGTTCGAGGAGGCGAATCGGGCTTTTGGTCGTATTGATGTACTAGTTGCAAATGCAGGTATCGCAACACATGAAGGAAAAGCCATTCAAGAGATGACTCTTGATCAATGGGAGAGAACACTCAAAGTGAACCTCACTGGCACGTTTCTTTGTTCAAAATACTTCTTCGCAAATCTCGAGAAGTACTCAGGTGATACAGCCTCACTCATACTTGTAGGATCAACTGCAGGGTTCTTTGGTGAGGCATGGTATGTTGATTACTCTACGTCTAAGTCTGCAATGCATGGAATGATGATGAGTCTGAAGAACGAGATAGTTCATCTCGCACCAAAGGGTCGCGTGAATCTCG
>JASFEF010000101.1:0-9246 GCA_050124975.1 Candidatus Thorarchaeota archaeon
TGCTGGGCTGGGACACCTCCAACTCCTGGTTTTGCTAGGTCATGCAACCATGCAGCGAGAACGACTACCTCCAATTTTGCCTCAGTTCCTGATGCTAGCTCCTTTGCTAAATCAACTACTTCCTCAATATGATCTAACCTGTAGTTGTACAATGGAATCGCTTGATTTTCCGAGGCATCTCCCCATTCTTCGATTGCTGCTTTTCGTGTTGACCTTTCCACAATCATCCGCAATCTATATTCGATACCGTCTTTCATCATGGGTCAGCACTTGCTTTCAGTCTTGACTGGCTTATGAATTGTATCAAAGGTATTTGATACCTGTATAGAGTCTTAGTGTGTTTTCCAGAATGATTTCGCGAAGTTCTTCCTCAGTTCTTCGAAGGATAGACGAAACCTCCCTCAATGCAATAGGCAAATTAGCAGGAACATTTCTGGTTCCCTTTTCTGGACTAAGGACGGGACTATCAGTTTCAAGGAGTAGTCGCTCGATATGAACTGCTTTCACTAATTTCCTCTTCTGAGGAGACCTAACAACTGATGTTGGAATGGAGAAATAGTATCCAAGGTCCTGTGAAGCAATCCTCGCAAGACTTGCCTTTCCATCGAAGGCATGGAGATGTACTTGACTTGCACCACAGGATTCCAGAGTCCCCAATGCCTTTCTTCCTGCCGATCGGGAGTGAACCTGCAATGGAAGCCCAAGTTCTTTAGCTAGTGCAATCAGACTCCTGAAACAAGAGTCTTGGAGTTCTCGCTCTCGATGGTCTCGAATCAAGTAATGATCAAGACCTGTTTCACCAATAGCTATTATTCTCTCTTTGTTAGATCTAATCCATTCTGTAGCAATCTCACAATCACGATATTTTGTAGGTTCAAGACCCGCAGACGCATGCACACTAGAATGAGCTTCAGCAATGGCACATCCCTTTTCCCATAGTTGTTTTTCTATCGCAGATGTTATGATGGCTATTCCAAGATCACTTGCATCTTCAATCACAGTTTGACGATCTACATCAAATTCTTCTAGCTCAAGATGACAATGCGTATCAATCATTTTGATCTTAGTTTGCAGTTCAGGCACAACCTTTACTGTGATTTCAAAAGATCTTGAATGTAATCAATAGCGAAGTTACTATCTTTTGCATACCTTGCGAAGGCTTTCGTTCTTGCTGCTTCTATTGATTGCCCGAGCTCCCTCAAATCCTTACACCAAATTAGATGTCCACGATTCGCCATCTCTCTAATCAATTGAGCCTGATGCCCCTCCATCAGAGTAGTGTTTTCAACAACTACTAGTTTGAGTCCGCGAGTCACACACTCCATGGTTGTTCCAGCACCACCAGTACTCACGATAATGGAAGCCTTATCGTACGCAGTATTAAGGCTCTTCAGGAATCTGAAATACCTAAAGTGCCTAGGAACATACGTCCCTCTGCCAATCTGACCAATAACTGGTTCTTTCAATTCTCCATCCTTGACCAGCTCATCCATTCTCTGGATAAGAGGATCAAAATGAGCTGTTCCGACAGTGACGAAAATCAAAGCAGTTGACCCCCATATACTGCATTCGGAATTCTCTCCGATAGTCCCTTCCATTGAACCATGAATAGACTTACTCGACCAAGAAGCATTCGACCGGTCGTTGAAAGTGTTTCAACACGCGACATGCTCTCAATGAACACGGTTGATATTCCTAGGGTTCGTGCTGAATAAAACACAGGAACCGTCATACCGGTTCCACAACTGATGACTAGACTCGGCCGGAGTATTAGCAAATAGATGAATGAGAGGAAGAGTGTGAAGATTGTACGAATCACTGACATTATGCGGGAGTCCTGTGGTAACAAGCGAGGTGTAAGGACACGAACCACTCTTCCCTTTTGACGAATCTTCTTCGGTGTCAATTTGTCGAGAAGTCCTATGATGTAGAGATATTCGAAGTCATGACCCAAAGAATCTACTAATGCGAATGTTTGTGCAGTGTGACCTCCTCGTCCCAACACAACTGCAATCCTTTTCATCAGGGTTCCTCATCTGCCTAAGCATCTACTCACCTGATAAAGAGTTTCCCTAGTTGTGGTGTTGATAGAGAAGAAATAATAAGATTGCATCATTCTGAGGTGATTGGCTATAACAATGACAGACCTGCGTGTCCTTTTTCTTTGGAATACCGCAGGAGCACTTACACCTGTAGCAGATTGGCTATTGGAAAATGGACATGCAGCTAGGATAATCATGAACAAGCAATTCGACATTTATGGACAAAGCTCGAGTTCACCTGCTTCCAAGATGGTCCAATCGGGTCAGGAGTATTGGTTTGAGGTCACTCGCCAGCTTCTAAAATTCAATCCCACTCATATTCATGTGAATTCTAGTCTTCCATCCCTAGTATTGGCAAGGGCATTTTGTCCTACAAAACCAATAGTGTTTCAATATCATGGTGGTCGGGTCCGATATAGAAAGAAAGCTCATGAGGAAACAGCACTCGCAGACAAGGTCATTGTATCCACGCCGGATCTAAGTGGTTTCGGTGAATGGTTTGACCGGCCAGTAGACAAAATGTTCCGCTACAGAGGAAATCGGAAACCCGGGACAGCGTTGATGTTCTATGCAACATACTTCATGAAAGATCTCAGAAATGAGGCTGAGGAGTGGTGTAAAGAGCGGGGTCTTGATTTGACCATAGTTGAGCGTGGAAAAGACGAAGGTATACCATACTTACAGATGCCTACTTTCTTGTCGCAGTTTGAGTTTTTCCTAGATTTCAAGGGATATGGAGATCCTAAGGCAATAAGTCGGTTGGCAATTGAGGCGTATGCCTGTGGGTGTAAGATTGTCAGTGATACAGACCCATCTCGAGAAATCACAGACTACAATCTTCCAAAACCTGAGATCTATGTTGATTTGTACAAATCCTTGGAAGATCCACCTATTTCCTTTGGACGTATGAACCTTGCATTTCGTGGTCTTATACGATGGGCGAGTGGTAGATTGACAAGACTACCTGCACAACGGCAAGAATTGGGTTAGAAGTCAAAACTCATCAAAAGAGTTAAGACAAGTCCAGATGCCAATGCTCCAGAACAAGCAGGTGGAGCGGTGTTGAATCTTTTAGTACTCGGTCCTTATGGAGACACAACCAGTGGACCTTCAAGAGTTCTAACAGAGGTCGTGAACAATCTATCAACAAATATAGACATGCTTGTCCTATCTCCCAAGAAACGAAGGCAACATACACGAACTGATACTGATATCGGGAAGATAAAGATCAGATATCAACCGTGTGGTAGTATTCCAAGAATAGCTGGATCACATCAATGGATTGAGTTTGCTAGAATCAACCGACGCTTGACAAAATTGGATTACAAACCCGACTTGGTGTGGATTCATGATGCGGCCCTCTTTGCCGCCTATCGTTTCTCTAAATTCAATCGAGTTCCCTCAATCTCAACAATTCATGGAGTGTTTGGGAGTTATTACAAGTCAGAAACGAGTCAGCAGTCAGGTCGTTTCATGGTTGATGTGATTACAAAGCAGAATGTGTTTCTTCAGAGGTTTCAATTCACAAACTCAACAGTCCTGACTACATACTCCGGATATCTGAAGGGGTTGATCAAAGATGTTTCACCCTCTTCAAAGGTCGAAGTGATTCCAAATGGGGTGAATGTCACAAGGTTTCCGATTTCCAAAAACCCACGCAAGAAAGTGATAATCTATGTGGGTAGAATGGCGAAGATAAAAGGGGTTCATGTCCTGATTGATAGCTTCAAGGAAGTTATGAAGCGCAATCCAGATTGGTCTTTGTGGCTTGTTGGTGGAGCATTTGACCAGCCTAAATCATTTTTTGAAAGATACATCTCAGCTGAAACAGAGAAGAATATCAAATTCCTTGGACAGATACCGAATGAGGAGCTGTCAGAGATTCTCAATGACGCAGGGATTTTCGTGATGCCCACTATCCGTGATGGATTTGAGATTGCGCTGATGGAGGCCATGGCAACGGGGATTCCATGCGTTACAACAGCCGCATATGAGAGATCAGAGCTATATGGTGGCTACGCAGCAACTGTCCCTCCGAACGATTCCAAAGCTCTCGGAAAGGAACTGAACTATATAATTGATAACTACACAGATTTCACAGCTGACTCTGAAATGATGAAAAGGGTGAATCGTGCACACGAATTTGATTGGAAGATGATTGCACATCGCTACGAGAATCTGTTCAAGGAGCTTACGAAATGACGAGTGTAGCAATCATCATTCCAGTTTTTTATCGTGAGCATCTTGAAAAATCAATCAAGTCTATCCTTGAGAATAATTGCGACATCATCATAGTAAATGATTCAGAAACTCCGCTGAGATTCGATCATGAAAGAGTGACGATAATTGACAATGAGCGGAATATGGGAGTTGGAATATCACGAAACCGCGGTGTCAATTTAGCCTTGGAGAAGGGATATGACTTGATTGGATTCGTTGACTCAGATAGTGTTTTATCACGTCAATGGAGGCATGAGTGTGAAAAAACATTGGTAGATCCCGATGTTCTTGGTGTTTCCGGTCTTGCCTTAAATCCAAATCAGCGTTCCAGGATTGCTCGTGTAAAATTCGTTCTCAAAGATTACAGTAGGAGAAAGGGCATCCCGTTCCAAATTGACTGCTCGCTCTTCAAACGTGAAGTCTTTACTATCTCCAACTTTGGCACTAGGAGGGTGGGTGAAGATACATACTTCCTGCATAAACTAGAAAAGAACACACTTGTTGTGAATGAGAAAGCAATCTCTTACCATCATGAAGTTGAATCGACGAGGGACTTCTTCAAGAAAGAAATCGTGGGTGCTCTGTATTCGCTCTCACGACCGAGAGATGTTGCACGGATTTTCCTGTTGACTCCTCTGACATGTTTCAAGTTGCTTCGTAGGTGGAAATACCATTATGATTATACTTACGCAGCTCTGGTTTGGATACTGCGACAGGTTGCATGGAATATGGCATATGCATTGGGAAGATTGTTCTGAAAATTACTGATTTTCGAACTCAAGTAAACGAAGAAGATACTCATACAATCGCTGAGTTGCGCCTGGAGTTTGGTATTCGTTAATCAGACTATTGACTAATCTCCTTTGCTCAGCATGAGAGTCATTCCCACGTATAGCCTCCTCAATCGCTCTCTTGAAGTCTTTGAACGTGTATACCTTTTCACCAGGACACCAAAAGTCGTAATTTGGATAACAGAAGTTTTGCAGAGTCAGGAATTCATCCATGTCATAGGGCACAAAGACCATTGGTCGGTCAAGTAACATGAAATCGCTTTGTATTGAAGAATAGTCATTAATCAGCAAATCTACCTCTGGTAGAATCTCTGCAACATCAGGTTGAAGGTTAAACGAAAGATTTCGTACATGCGGCGTCTCTTCTACCTTTCCGCTATCTGCTTCATGAGATCGAACTAACAATAGAATCTTATTTTCCGAACACCACTCTTCTAGAGCAGTCATTGAGAAATCCTCAAATGGAAAGAACCTGACAGACCCATCTGTTCTCCATGTAGTTGCATATAGAACCACTTTCTCATATTCTGGAAGATTTTCATAGATGCTTGGTATCTTTGATTTCCATCTCTTCCTATCTAGAAGATAGTCACATCTTGGATATCCTATGGGTAGAATCTGTGTGGGATGAAGCGCATGTGCATAAGCTCTCATGTATGAATCTAGGCGAGAACATGTTAGAAATGCCGTAGTATACCCATGCCAATGTTCTGAATCACGAAGCATATCTTTGTCGAATTTCTTTGAAGCGTATCCATCAGCTTTGGGGCCTTGTCCATGCCATAGGTGAATGATGTTCTTCTTCTTTGAGGGTCTGAAATTTCCAAAGTCACCTAGACTATTAGTCATCAAGATTGTCTTCGCTCTCAAGAACAGACGAATTGTCTTGAAGGAGGGACGCCTAATTCGGATGAAGTTGGGATCATCTGTATCCTCGGCTAAAGCAAAGTAGCACTCGAAGGGAGTATCATCAAGATCTTGAATGAATTCGAAAATAGCCTTGGAATTTCCTGCAGCGTAGTTTCCACCTCTTGAACCAAACAGTAAGATTCGTGAGTTCTTTGGCCAAATGTAATCTAGGCCTCGTATCAGAGTGTACACAATTCTGTTTACGGTCCTTCCCACGTAATCACACCCACTTTCCTTCATTATCCAATTGAATAGCCCATTCAAAATCTAAAGGTGTATCAATATCTTTCCAGATTGCTCCTGGTTGCGGGCTGACAAAGAATTGATGCGTTGAATTCCATTTATTGACATATCCACTTAGAGATTTGCTATTCTTAGGTAACGATCGAATAACCTCGAAGACTGGTTGTGTCAAACGGAAAATGCCCATATCAACAAAATTCCACTTTGGTATTGTTTTCCCGATATCTTGAATCCTATAGTCTTCCCCGGCAAGTATCTTCGTTGCATCGTCTAAATCTAGATAATCATGAAGTTTCTCAATTCTAGGTTCTCCACAAACAAAAGGTGCTTTCACACTGTCTGTTTGAACACAAGTTCGGTAGGTTTCAGGAGAAAAAAGATGATCAGACATTTGTAGAATGAATTCCTCGTTTGTGATTATGCCGTCTAGAGCAAGGAGAGTTGCCGCATTCCCTTCTTTCCAATCCTTTGATTCAATGACCTCTACTTTTGAGTATGCACCATCGCGGGTGGATACATAGTCGCTCAGTTTTTTGAAGTAGATGCCAACTGCTATGTATAGCCTGAAGTTGTTTTTGAATACTATAGACATTGTTTCAACAATACGATCAAGAATGGTAGTCGTACCAATTTTCAGAAGTGTTTTCGGAATTCTCTCGTGAAGTTCTTCTAAACGGATTCCCATTCCGCCAGCGACTATAGCAACTTCTTCCATCTTGCAAAACCCACGACATTCTGGTCTTGCTTGTGAACAAGAAGATGCCTAAATAACAGCTTCCCTATCCTTTGGAACATCACAGAACGTATGTGTCATGCTTTCATTTCTGGAAATCCTAATCCTCTAGAATATCAGAGAATTTGTGTTTTTCAGTATAATCGTCCCTCAAAGCAATGGCTCGGTCTATATCTTCTTTTCTTTCAGGTCTGAGCTTTTCATATTCTGAATAATACTCTCTTGTTTCCCGGACAATGTCGTTTTCGATCCCGAAATGATCAGCCAGTTGTTCACAGGATTCTAGAACTGCAGAATACAGAGGAAGCCAAAAAATCCTATCTATAGGTCGAGCCACATATTGAAATGGATTTCTCTCTTGAGTCACTTCGTGTGATGGAGCCCATAATACGAAGACACGATCATAGATGTAGCCAAGAATCACAAATGAGAACAACAATAATCCTGCAAAAACAAAGGGACCCCATTCTCCCATTTCATTGATGATAGGAACATACCCATAATACGCTGCTGCGAGTAGGAGTATGCCATAGAAGAGACCCCAAATTCCTCTTATCTGTACAATTCTCCATTGTTGTTTCATCAACCATTTTCTAAAGCCCATTTCACTTGTCACTCCTGTAAGATTCCATATTTCTGAATACATCTCCCAAGTCTTTCCGCAGTTTCTGAGAGATCTTCATATCTTCGTTCCTAGAAACATCAAGTTTAAGGAATTCACTCTGAAATTCAATAATTCTATCAAGTTTGTCTGTCTGTAAGCCTTCTTTAGCAATGATTTCGCGAATAATTGAAATCAATGTGAAGAACATTGGGAAGGTGAGAGCATATGTCCTTGGTTCAGGTAGATAGCTATAGGGATTTCTTTCCACATTGACAGTCTGTTGTGGGGACCAAAGCTTCAGTCGTCTATCATAAAACCATCCTGCTAAAACCATGGCCAAGAAGATTGGAAGGGACAGGAAAAGAATTCCTTGCAGGAGATATTCTATTGGAACAAGACCTCCTTCTGAAGCACCTGGGAAAATTATCACAACATAAAACGCAGCGAATACGAGAACATCTTGGCCTAGACCTGTTAATGCTTGAATGTAATTCAACCTTAACAACCAAATCTGAAACCATCGTTTTATTCGAGTTCCAATCGAATATTTCCTCTTCCTTTCAGTTGCACTCTCCAGTATAGGATGCTCCATAAGAAACCTCTCTGCTTCGCCTTCTGATGAGAAGAGATCCTTTCGATTCCCAGGTCGCTTTTCGAAGAAATTCGTCAGATATATCACAAGTTCATCAATTCGTCTTGTATCAAGACCTATTTTGTCGAAAGAGTTTCTGAGGACGAAAAGAAGTGAATACATTGTGGGGTAGTCTGCTGCAAAAAGTCTCCAATCAGGTACGAAAGCAAAAGGATACCTATCTGTCTGAATCACTATTTGTTCGTTCCATAATTTCGCTTTCTCATCATAGACCCAGCCCAAACCCAAGAAGACAAGAAATAGCAAAGCACCGAAAGTTATGGCTCCATAAAAATCCCAATCTGCAATAATCGGAATATAGCCATAATACAGTTTGCCTAAAACAAGTGTTCCCAAAGCAAGACTAAGGAGTGTTCTAATAGTGCCTACCCGCCAGTATTGCTTCATAATCCACTTAGACAGACTCATTACACATGCGCCCAATTAGACACTAATTGAACTTTCCGATTGCTTAAAACCTGAACTATCTCATGACTGTTTGATGGTCAATAATAGTTAAATGAATCAATCAATCTGCGGGTGATGAGCATCTCCTAGAAGGAACAATGCATAACTCCAGAAACGAACTTCACTGAACAAGAGGATTCTCAGATGAAGAAACCAACGTACACGACCAATATTGCCAAAGACTCCAAGAGGAGTACTGAGTATATTGTTGTGTGTAACTTCTTTAACGAAGAGGGTTCACTTCCATCCTTTCTCAAAGACCTCTCTAAACAAACAATCCAGCCCTACTTAATATTCCTGATAAATGACGGATCCAGTGACAAGAGTGGAGTAGTTGCAGCTGAAACAGCTGAGGAGTTGGATTTTCCGTACTGCTTAGCTGAGTTTCCACCCAAGGCAAAAGGGAATCTGGATACTATAGGACGAACATGGACAATTGTGCAGAAAAAAATCCACGAGCTTCTTAGTGATGTGAACTTCTTAGCAATTGCTGATGTAGATAACACGTTCCCACCAGATTATTTCGAAAAAGCGATCGCGTATTTGAAAGATAATCCGAAGGTCGGAGTTGTTTCAGGTGTTCATGAAGGCGGCTCGATTCGTCA
>JASFEF010000102.1:0-9242 GCA_050124975.1 Candidatus Thorarchaeota archaeon
AGCGATGAAGAAGTGGTAGTAATGCCGCCTCAGTCTTACCACTCCCAGTGGGTGACAGAAGAAGCGCGTTCTTTTGATCCCTGAAAAGAAGTGGTACTGCTTTCTCCTGAATCGGAGTGAACTTAACCATACCATTAGCTTTGAGAAAAGCCGCAATCTCTTCACTGAGGGGTGCAAATGCATTCATGTGGTTGTCGTCCTACCACCCAAGTGTCGACATTCATTAATCAAGATGCGTATATCAGTCCTGAAGGTTATTTCTGAATCTTCTAGTCTGGACTCAAGCTCAGATAGAATTAATTCAAGAGAATCAGCTTTCCTCTCTACCTCATCAACAAGTGTCTTCATCGCCTCAAGATTTGCAATATGGGGCGCAATTCTCTCAAAAGCTGTACGTATTAACGAGTTTGTCATCGGGAACAACATCCCGTGGTCTATTCTTCTTCTTCCTCACCATAGATCATGTAACCCATTGTGAGTAAGAGTGCCAGGATTCCCATCGTTGCGAGTATTATGAGAAGGATGGAAATGAACGTTTGAATACCCTGCATCAGAATCTTGTGCCCTCGGACTTTGTCCGCTTATAACCATTGCTGAATGTTAGACACTGTACTGTATCAGGCTTCTGCTTTTCGACTCTCATAGAATCGATCAATGAATGACCCATAGATATCTACTGGTTCAGTAAGAGGGTTGACTTCATCAACGGTCATTTCTAGTCCACATGACCCACACTTCACAGTAGCCATCCCATTATCACGATACAGTTCAATCTTGATAGCTGTGTTTCCACAATCTGGACATGGATAAACGTCTGGAATGCGCTTCTGTGGCCGTCGACGCACTTTTTGTCTTCTTCTTCTTCCCATGATGATTCACCCTTTACCTATTTCACACATGTCAGAGCAGTAGCCCCGAAAGAAATAGAGCGGGCTCACCGGCTCAGGTTTTCATTTAAGCGTTTTGTTAAATGACCTCAGAGCCTATTGCGAAGGCTTCATATTGTGGGCTGTTCCGCCTCGGCTAACGATGATGGACCTCTCAAGAAACGCTCAGTGTGTTCTCAAAATCCTCGAAAATGCTGAATCATTGACAACCACAGAAATTCTCGAGATTGCAAGCACTGACGATTATGCCGATTTATGCACTGACTGTGCGGGTGGTGATGCCTTTGTGGCTGCAGCAAATCAGCTGGTGGAAAAGGGATTAATCACGAAGAAATTTGGCAAAGGAGGATATCGGTGGCAACTGGTGAAGGAATGATTAGCATGGTGAACTGGACTAAGATCAGAAGTGACTTTCCTGCACTTGAACGGACAATCAATGGACGTCCTGTTGTGTACTTGGATAGTGCTTGTATGGCACTCAAACCTCGCCAGGTCATTGATGCTATGAATGAGTACTATGAGCAATATCCTGCTTGTGGTGGAAGAAGTATCCACAGGTTTGGAGAAGAGGCTTCAAATGCATATTCCGCAGCCAGGGGTAAGTTTGCCAAATTCCTGAACGCTGCTCGTGAAGAAGAATGCATCTGGACCAGAAATGCGACAGAGTCATTGAACATCGTAGCTAGTTCAGTGAAAATACCAAAGGGTTCCAAAATCATTACAACATCTCTCGAGCACCATAGTGGGTCTCTACCCTTTGTAGAACGAGCTAAAAGGAGCGGTCTAGGTGTCGAGATTGTCAAGGCAAAACCAGATGGAACCTTTGACATTGAAGACTGGAAAAAGGCGATTGACAAAAACACAAGTCTGGTATCAATTGTTCATTCATCCAATGTGACTGGCACAGTTGCTCCCATGAAGGAGATCGTGGAAATTGCACACGATCATGGAGCTTTGGTCATGAGTGATGACGCTCAGTATGCCCCACACCACCCTCTCGATGTTCAGAAGCTTGATGTTGATTTCTCTGCAATCTCTGTCCATAAGATGTGTGGACCCACAGGGATGGGTGTTCTATACGGTAAACTGGACCTCCTCGAATCTATGAACATGTGCCTTTATGGTGGAGATACTGTGAGCGATGTTCGTTTTGAGAATGGTAAAATCCTTCCTGAATACTTACCCCCGCCGGAAAAGTTCGAAGCTGGACTGCAGAACTACGCTGGTGCTATAGGTGCAGGTGCAGCAGCAGAGTATCTCCAGAACATTGGAATGCGTGAGATTGAGAAACATGAACGCTCACTACTACAAGTGGCGTTGAAGCGGCTGAGTGAAATGGAGCATGTTCATATCCTTGGAACAGATGATATCAACATCAAGACTGGTCTGGTAACCTTCAACGTTGACACAGTCCCCTCAGCACATGATGTGGCCACTTTTCTCAACGATGAACTCAATATCATGGTTCGGAGCGGTTGGCATTGTGCAGGCCCATTCCACTATCAGATGGGGATTGACCCAAAGAAGGGGACTGCAAGAGCCAGCTTCTACCTATACAACAACCGTGCTGATGTAGACGCTTTTCTGTCAGGAATGGAAACTCTCATCGAAGCAAGTATGTAGTATACCTAGCTCACTTCTTTCTGAATATCCTCTTTTATCCGCTTAATCTCACTTATAGGGTCTGCAAACTCAAAACCACTTGCAGAAAGGTCTAGTGAATCCCTGAACTTCTTAACACGACCATAGACTGCAATGTATCTCCCAACAACCTTGTCAATGTTCTCAATCAAGGGCTGTTCACCTTTTCCAGACTTCTTGATCATCTCATTGGCCTCTTCTGCAGTCATCTGTAACAGTTCTTCTCCAACTTTACCAAAGAGAGTAACTCTGATAGAACCAGACCCATCGTCTATAGTTATTTTGTATAGCATTCGAGGCTCAGGCTTGTCAACTTTCCCGCAGGACTTACAGACATACCCATCATCCGTTTCTTCCAATTTCTTACTACAACTTGGACACGCCTGGTATATTGGGGTCATTGTTTGACTTAGATTGACCACTATACCACAGACTTCAACACTTTTGCCCTCCGTTTGGTCATCAATATCACCAATGAGAACTCTGGATGCCTTAGCCATAGGCTGAAGCGAAACCTGTGATACATCAAGTTTCTTCAGTTTGGAGCCCTTGGGGTTAATGTGAATCTCTGCTTTCCTTCCAACTTGGTATTCCACACCACCTCTGAATCCCTCTTTCACATATCCATGAAGAATCTTGATGACATCGCCTTCCTTGATTTTTTCTATCTTATCGACATCCTCATTCCAAAAGGTGACACGAGTCTTGCCAGACTCATCAGCAAGAATGACATTTCTAACACGTCCATCTCGTCCATCCTTAGTCGTGAAACTAGTCACATCATAGACCGTGACAACCTTTCCCTCAATGTCAACATCCCACATACCCGTTGTTAATTCTGCGATACTCTTCATTCCGAGTGGTTCCGATTCACTTCGAGCTGAGGCTATTTCCACAGCGTCAATCTTCTCCTTGAGACCACGTTCTATTGAAGCTGCACGCCCAACGTGTACCTCTACTTCGGTACCCTCTCGATTCAATCTGGTGTTTACACCGTTAAGTTGAATGACTTCTCCTTCTTCAGCGTTCTCCATTTCTGAAGCCTTATCATCCCAAAAAACAAGCCTGACAGATCCTGTTTCATCGGCTCCAAGAATGCTCAAGACCTTTCCTTCTGAACCATCCCTCTGCCTGGTAAATGTGGATAACCGAAAAACTCTCTGAACCTTCACCTTCAGACTGATATTGAAAAGACCCTCTTTGAGACCGGAAACTTTCTGGTCCCCAATTGAAGAATCAGTGAAATCGATACCAAGATCTTCAATCTCATAATCCTCAAGAACTCTAATCTGTCCCATTCTGCCTAGATTCAGCTCAAGAGCATCACCAAGACCTTTCTTCACGTACGCCCCTCTTACTTGGATGACATCTCCAACAGAGATAACGTCCTCAGAAACAGCATTAGTGAGGTCATCCCAAAGGACAACCCGAACACTCCCAGTTTCATCTGAAACCATTATACTAGCAACTTTGCCTTCTCCTCCTCCATCCTTCCGGGAAAATGTGCGGACTGAACTCAGATTGACTACTTTGGCTGTGAGTGCTATACTTCTCGTAGCTTCGGTGATATCCTCAATTCTCTGACGTGCCTTTGGTGAAATTTGGTGAAGATCAACCCCTAGCTCTCTGGCCACTATCATAGCAGCAGATTCGTCGTTGATAACTTCTCGTCCTAGTTCCTCCCGTTTTTCCTCAATCATTGTCAATATGTCTTTGCGTTCATAATCGGACCTATGTTTAAGAATCAGTTCAATCGTTTCTTCCAGAGTGAGCAAGTAGGTCACCTTCCATTGCCTAAATGGTGGCGTAGGCTGTTTTATGGTCATGTCCAGCTGCTTTAAAGTAATATCCTCAACGAGCACGAGCTTGGAGAATTTCTGGGCTTCACCAAGCGAAACACAAAATACACAATCATGACAGAAACAGGTTGACTAGTTGTGACCGAATCCAATCTGAGCCTTCCCGAGCATAGCATCTTCTACAAACAATACTTCAGTGCCCTAAATGAAGAAATACACACTCTATATGCCATTGCAGAAGCAGCCCGACTCCAGGGATTCGATCCAACTACAAAGATTGAGATTCCTCCTGCCCATGATGTAGCTGCACGTGTTGAGGCCACCTTGGACGGTCCAGTGGGTGTTGCAAAACGAATCCGTGAATTACAGGAGGAAAAATCTCGTGAGGAAGTCGCCTTTACTATCGCCAAAGAGATAGCTGAAGGAAAACTTGGAGGGATTGAAGACGCAGAAAAGGCTGCAGACAAAGCTGTTCGAGTAGCTCTCTCTATTCTCACAGAAAGCATCACTGCAGCTCCTCTTGAAGGAATCGCAAAGGTTCGTATCAGAGGGTCCGGAGATGAGCAGTATCTAGCGTTGTATCTTGCAGGACCCATTCGAGCTGCAGGCGGAACTGAGTCTGCCATGACGGTTCTTGTGGCTGACTATGTTCGTCAAGTGCTCAAACTACCTGCATTCAAGGCAACTGAAGAGGAAACTGAACGTGCTTTGGAAGAGGTAGAGCTCTATGCAAGACTAGCCAATCTACAGTATCCCGTTTATCCAGATTTAATCCGGTTTGTCGCATCTAGACTTCCAATAATGTTGACTGGGGACCCAACAGAAGAGTTTGAAGTTTCTGGGAGTCGTGACCTAGATCGCATCGAGAGCAATCGAGTTCGTGGTGGGGCAGTTCTAGTCCTGAATGATGGTGTTGTTGGAAAAGCCGCAAAACTGGCTAAAATCGTCAGTGGTGTGAAAATCTCTGGTTGGGAGTGGTTGAACGAACTCGCTACCAGGATGTCCAAAACAATCCCTGACGAGGAAGACTTTGCTGCAAAGACACTCGAACCCAAGGCTGATTATCTAGCAGATGTCATCGGTGGACGACCCGTGTTCTCACATCCATCCCGTATAGGTGGCTTTAGACTGAGATATGGAAGGTCTCGAAATACAGGTCTTGCAGGTGTAGGTGTTCATCCCGCAACTATGTACATTGTAGAGGAGTTTCTAGCCCCTGGCACTCACATCCGTACTGAGCGACCTGGAAAAGGCTCCATAGTCACCCCTGTTGACTCGATTGAAGGACCGATTGTTCTCCTGAAGGATGGCTCTGTAGTACGAGTGAATAGTACAGATGAAGCTAGAATGTTCGAGGGTAAGATTGAACAGATTCTGTACTTGGGTGATGTTCTAATCGCTCTGGGTGAGTTCCTCGAAAACAATCATCCACTTGTCCCCTCAGGTTATTGTGAAGAATGGTGGTCACATGATCTTGACCATGCAGTATCTAAAATCAGCTTACCCGAGCTAAACAAGCATCTTTCAAAGACTGACATGACTGCGGAGGATGTTAACCAGTGGGTTGATACCCCACTTACACAGATTCCGAGTGCCTCCCAAGCTGTACATCTGTCAAAGAAGCTCAAGATCCCACTTCACCCATTCTACCTCTATCGCTGGATGGCACTCAAACCTGAAGATGCACTCAAGTTGAGAGAGTGGCTTCTCACAAAACATACCCTCAAAGAATCCACCATGATTCTTCCTTTCAAATCAGAATACAAGAGATTACTAGAAAAAGCAGCAATACCTCATACCCTCACATCCAAGAAAAAGAAGATTCATCTTAGCGATGATTCGGTGTCTATTCTTGCACAACTAGGTAGGAAGAAGGCGAACCTAAAGGACAAAACATCGCTAGAATTGATGAATTCAGTGTCATACGTGAAGTTGATGGACAAGGTTGGTTTTTCCATTGGAGCAAGGATGGGTCGACCAGAGAAGGCTGAAGAACGCAAGATGAAACCGCCAGTTCAGGTACTCTTTCCTGTTGGTCGCACAAAAGGGACTGAACGTAGAATAGAGGAAGTAGCAAAGAGTGTAGAGCACATCTCCACTCTAGATGCATTCGGAGACGACTCAATTGGACTCGAAATTCCTGAATCTACTGGTGTTAAGCTCGAGATGGTCTCGCGTGTGTGTCCAAGCTGTTCAGTGGAAACCTTTGAGTCAAGATGCCCAAAATGTGGAGTACATACGGAAGTGCAACCATGGTGTTCTCACGAGGACTGTGGACGGCCAGTAGATCCCAATACAGGAATGTGTCAGTTCAGTCACGATGTAAACCTAATACGGGTGACGAAAAAGACACCAGTTGACATTACAGGTTTGATTAATCGTGTAAAGACTGAGGTCAGTGAGTTTGAGGCTCATGGTGTCCGAGGTGTTCTAGGCCTCACTAGTGACTACAAGATTCCCGAATATCTTGGAAAGGGCATTCTGCGAGCCAAACATGATGTCTACTGCTATCGTGATGGAACTGCCAGATTTGATGCCACCGATGCTCCACTTACACATTTCACACCAAGAGAGATAGGAACCCCTGTAAGCCGACTACATGAGTTGGGGTACATCACAGACCAAGATGGAGAGCCACTGATCTCTGACGAACAAGTAGTAGAACTCAAAGTTCAGGACATCGTCGTATCAGAAAATTGTGCAATGTACCTAGTACGTGTTGGAAGGTTCATTGATGACTGTCTAGAGAAAATATACGGCCTGAGCCGGTATTACAAATTCGATGCTCAAGAAGACGTCATTGGTCAACTTGTCATTGGTCTTGCACCTCACACATCGGCTGGAATAATTGGTCGTATTATTGGGTTTACTAATGCTAGTGTTTGCTATGCTCATCCATACTGGCATGCAGCAAAAAGGAGGAACTGTGACGGTGATGAGGACGCGCTCATTCTAGTCCTTGATGCACTTCTGAACTTCTCCAAGAACTATCTTCCAGCCGGAAGGGGCGGTCTTATGGATGCACCTCTGGTCTTATCAGTCATCCTTAACCCAATTGAAGTGGATGACGAGAGTCATAATATGGAGGTCTGCAGACGATACCCTGCTGAGTTCTACAACATGGTTGCCGATGCAAGACATCCCAAGGACGTGGAAAACCTTGTCGACATAATTGCATCACGGCTCCATTCAGCTGCACAGTACGAAGGGTTTGGATTTACACACAGTACATCTTCATTCGATATCGGTCCCAAAAACACCCGATACAAGATTTTGGGTAGCATGGATGAGAAACTAAGTGCTCAATTGAAACTTGCCAGCCTCATTTCAGCAGTCGATGCAAAAGATGTTGCCGAACGAGTTCTCTCGCATCACTTTTTCCGTGATATCAGAGGAAATCTAAGGGCATATTCTACACAAAAAATCCAATGCCAGAAGTGCCGAAGAATCTATAGACGGATTCCCTTGTCTGGTACCTGCATCTGTGGGAACAAACTCTCATTGACAGTCAGGCAGAAGAACATTTCCAAGTATCTAGAAGTGACAAGAAAAATCATTGAAGAACATGGTCTGGATAAATATCTGCAGGAACGACTGAAGCTAATTACAGCCTCTCTTGATTCATTGTTTGTTTCAGAACAGACATCATTGACTGATTTCTTCGAGTCCTAATCTTCGCTCTGAGATTTCAGAGCTAGATGTAATAGGTCTCGGTCTTCAATCATTCCAATAAGGCCACCAGTAACTGACAACACTGGGGCTTGGTCGATATCTTCCTTTCGAAGAGTCTTGATACATTCGGCCACAGTAGTGATTTCACTGAAGCTAATGATGTTCTTAGTCATCACTTCCTCGACTGCTGTACTCGGTAATCGAAGGAGTTTCTTCGTCACGACAAGGAAGTCTTTCGAAGTCCATCCCCAGTCCACTGCACTATCCGTACCACTGAATGTCTGTGATACGTTATCTTCAACTGTAACTTCAGAGAGACGGATATAGTCACTCACTGTGATCATACCTGTCAAACCTCCTCCCTCACCAAGCACAACGAGACCGTTCTTTCCAGCCATCTCCATAATCATGTAAGAGAGCGGAAGGGGAGTTTTCTCCCAGACTGCATTTATTGATCGCTTAACGAAATCTGCTAGTTCCATTTTTCCGTATTTCTTGTCATTTTCAAGGGTGGCTCCAAGGATGTCTGGAACTGATACTAACCCTACAAATTCATCCTTTTCAACAACGGGAAGTCTTCGATAATTCTTCTCAATCATTAACTTGAGAGCAGTCTTGATATTGGTCTTAGGGGTGACGGTTTCTGGATCTCTGACCATAAGCATTGCTAACTGATTCTCATCAGCTTTCCTTAGAAGATCGGTCCTGGTGACGATTCCTACTAGTGATTTGGTTCCCTTCTTCACAACTGGAACACCATTGATTTGCTTCTCAGCCATCAACTGAAGAACGTCTTCTCTGGTTCCGGGTACTGAAACGTACACCACGTCCGATTGCATGCAATCCTTTACCATCATTGTCAGGACTACTCCGGTTATAGATACTTGACCACTCATCAAATCACATGGACAATCAAGCCATCCAGTGGAGTTGATGAAGATGCATAGTGTCTTTTTAGTCACCTTTTATGGTTTTCCTTGAATCCAAACTACCAAGGATTCTTCTTGAATCCTAATAGATAACCTAAAGCATTACTAAACCAATGTATTCCCAAGGTTGTGAGTATCAAGACGATTACGAAAATGGGATTTGGAGCCATGAGTGGGAATGCGAATATCAATGCCATCAATATGAACCCTATCTGGTCAAGAAATGGAGATGGATCGCCACTCTTTACATTGACTCGTCGCTTGATGAATGAACCAACCACATCCCCAGTCAAAGCTCCCAATGACAAAAGGAA
>JASFEF010000103.1:0-9242 GCA_050124975.1 Candidatus Thorarchaeota archaeon
AGGAATAATCCCGTACCATTCATTGTTCCATTCCATGCAGTCGCCAGCGGCAAAGATACCCTTCGTAGAGGTCTGCATGTAGTCATCTACTGTGATACCGTGATGAAAGTCAATGCCAGAGTTCTTAGCGATAATCGTGTTCGATCGAACCCCTGTGGCAATAACAACTAAGTCGCCTTTAATCTCATCACCCTGCTTGGACACAATTCCAGCAGCATCTTCATCACCGGTGATTGCTCGACATTCAAACCCGGTAAGAATTTGAATTCCCTTTTTCTCTATTTGTCTAGCTAGAACTTGACTACCTTGGTCATCCAGTTGGATCGGAAGAAGCCGGTTTTCATAATCGACTACAATGGGGTCTCCGCCAACCTCCTTCATTGCTGCAGCCATCTCAATCCCAAGAATACCGCCTCCGATTATGATCTCCCTACCAGCCCCTTTGACTGCTTCACGAATATCAAGGGCGTCATCAAGCGTTCTGATGACATGCACGTTGTTCTTGTCGAGGCCCTCGAAGGGAGGGATGAAGGGTCTACACCCTACAGCTAGGAGTAAAGAGTCATAATCTCCATAATCCTCACCAGAGGTGATGATTCTCTTTTTCTTAGTATCAATCTGAAAAACAGGTGTTGAGAGAAAGAGATCGACATTGTTCTTCTCGTACCAGTCCAAGTCGTGGCGGATTGTTTCCTTAACAGTACGGCGGTTTGCTATGAGGTCGATGAGATTTGGGCGAGGGTAGTACGGATGACGCTCATCTGTGAAGACATCAATCTCAAGAGTCTGGTCTTTACTTCGAATCTCCCGGACAGCAGTAGTGGCTGCGACACCGTTTCCAATTATCCCGACCCTAGTCATGGCTTGATGCTCCCTGTTTGACTAACGATGGTCATTCCTTATTGAGTATGTCGCAATGTCTGTCAATGGAGAACCCATCTTTAGTAGAAGATGGCTACTCTTCTTATCACACTCTTTTTTAGTGTCACAAGCACTCGACACCTATGGATGAAAGAAAGGTCGATTTGGGTAGAGTAGAAGCTATACTTCTTGATCTCCATGAAACTATCACTGAAGAAAATGAGAGTATAAAATCTCTAACACGAAAAGTTTCAAAGAATGCAGGACTCGACCTGAGTGAAATCGCGGATGACGAGATTGAAATTGCATTGGAGAAAGTAAACGAATGGTTGATTCCATACCAGATAGAGAATGATGTGGATCTCACTTTTGGGAGTGAGATCGAACACTGGACTGAAGCAAATCGAATCATGTATGAAACATTGGGGTTTGAAGGTTTATCTGATGAAACTTTGAATCATATTGAGCGGTTGTGGAAAGAAGCATTGGATACATGGGAATTACTTAGACCAGAAACAGTTTCCACCCTTGTAGAATTGAAGAACAGAGGATACTATCTTGGAATCTGCACACGCCGTGCTGATGACCCAATAAAATTACTTGACAATTGGGGAATTCTCCATCTGCTTTCTACAGTTCAATGGACATCAGTCCCGGGATATTCGAAGCCCAATCCCTATACTTTGATTCTTGCAGCGGAAGAAATCGGAGTAAATCCTCTACGATGTGCCTTCGTTGGCAACAGGGTCGATGCAGATATTGAAGCAGCTCTACGAGCAGGGATGATTCCAATTCTTACAACATGGGCAAATCCAGAAGAAGCAAGAAAGGCACCCGAGGGGACTATTGTTATTGGTGAAGTTTCTGAGCTCTTAGACTTGTTCTCTCACTAGGTTGCCCATCTAGTCAGGTCTTTTTATCATCAGTATCGGACATTTCAGCATCACTATCATTTTCTTCATTCTCAGATGGATAGATCTTGCGAATGACTTTGCTTACCCATCTGAAAAGGTTCTCCCTGAAAGATGTTCCAAGTCTAATTGGGAGTATGACTGTACTAAGTAGGACTCGGAGTGCTTTGTCTTTCATGGTCGCTTTCTCAGGGTATCCAATATATGCCAAAGTGTGCTCACGAAGGATATCTTCTAATGCGACAACGAATGCTTCCTTTGCCAGTTGAGAGAGGTCCAAACCCTTGAAGATATCACTACTACTGAAATCTTTCTTTTCTATGACGCTCTTCCATTTCAGATACTTTGCTTTCTCTGTGATGTCTGTCAGAGCATACGCGAGCTCCCCGATGTAAGGAAGAAGTGTTTTCTGGACTTCAGTTGGTGTTGGTTCGTATGCTAATTCTTCATGCATCCTTTGAATGAAAGGAAGTTGTTCTACTGGAGGTCTAAACCAGAGAATGTGAAGAAGTCCCTCAATCTTCCGAAGTGTTTTCTTATCTCTCTCTTCGATATGATCAGGAATCTTATCGAGGACCTTCTCTTTCGCTTTTTCAACAGCGCCACCACTGAGTCGTTTCCAGATTTTGTCAAGTTCCATAACTGATTTTGCGTATCGATGAAATTTGAAATCCAGAGATTTTTCAATATCCTCAGAGGTCAGAACATCAATTGGTTGGACATCAAATGTGGTTATTCCTCCTGCAATATCCCACAGACGTTTTGTAATAGAATTCAGAATACCCGAGGATTGAGGACACTCTAGTCTTAATGCGTGATCACCAGGTTGAGCTACAAGGAAACAACACTTTAAAGCATTTTCAAGAGATTTGAAGGATGAAAGGTCATTAGGATACAGGTCCATTGCACCATGTCCTGTCGTTGACCAGGCAAGCAACTGTCCGGTATTGGTATCATGTTCCACTATGATTCGTTCTTTGTCTCCAAGATGATCAAATTGCTGGGTGAATCCCTTAGAATAGGCCATTACAGCATAGAGTACATACCGTTCCTTTTTTTGCCTAAATCCCGGCATCTTCAGTATTAACCCAACAGTATCAAGTGGTTTACCCTCAGATAGCCAAGCGCCTGTTGCTTGATCGAATTCCCACCTATCTCCCAACTCATAGAAGACTTCCCGAAGGCTGCGAAGGTCCAATGCTTCTTGTGCCTTCTTGAGTGTTGCTTGTTCCCACTTTTCATACTCACGCAACATCTTTGCCATACTTTTTCGTTCTAGTTCAAGCCATTGCGTTTCAATCTTGAGCTTGACTTTCAACTAGATAGAACTCTCCGGGCACATTTGTTAGATGAGTTATCCTCGTTGTGGTGTGAGCCCTCTTATGGCTATCGTATTGGATTAAGCAGAGGGTTTTGGATTTGTGAACGATAGCACCTCTAGAAAAGTTTGTGCCACTGTTTTTGATGACTCATCTATGATTGATGGCATTGTGACAAATGATAATCTCGAGGAAACTGAGAAATCCGATGGTCCATTGATGAACACAACACTTGAGCCACTTTGAGTTTCTATACGCTCTGTTAACCAGTCATTCGTTGAGATAACTCGTGAGTTGATTGATGCATCGTAGATAGAGTCAAGGATTTCGTTTTCTCCTTTCACCACGATTCTTTCCTTTTCTCGAGATGGAAAGCCGATGTGATATTCTAGTACAATATCGGTCTCTGGGATGATTTCAAGACTGAAATCTACAATAATCAAAGACCGGCGCTTCTCGAGTACTTCGACATAGAGTCGATAGTTATTGTCAGGGATAGCAGCATCGATATTCTTGAATCGTTTCTCGATGAAATATTGTAGATGGTTGAGGTCATCCTCAAATCCATAAACACGTTGACTCCAGTAGCCACTCAAATAACTTGCAGTACAGGTCAGAACGAGAACTAGAGTTGCAGCAAGGCATAGGGGATATCTCCCCATCTCGAAATAAAAGAGAGTGGATGAAACAGCAGCCCATACGAATACCCCAAACCATGCAAGATCACTCAAGTCATCCAAGCTTCCATCATCATACTTGTGGATGTGTAGGTCTAGTTTTTCGAAAATGAGAGGAATTTCTCCAAGGTTGATGTCGACCTCATGAGTGAGCGCCCTTGAATTGCGTTCGGGCGGATCAATGAAATGGAGCTTCTCTTTGTTCGAAACACCAAGATCAAAGAATGCTCTTATTGAGGGAAATCCTATTGCTACTTGAGAACCGAAAAGCAAGAGTGCTGATAAGACACCAGGTTCTGTTGAGCAGAGATACCAGAGATAAAAACTGTAAATTGTGCTAATGAGTAAGCTGAGTACTAGAACTTGGAGGTGGTTCATTCTAGCATCGAAGCCATCAATTAAGGCAAGCTGCTTAGAAGAAACCTCCTCCAGTTTACTCATGAAATCTGCCTCTCAGGCACTCCATCGATATGGCGGTATAAAGCCTTGATGTTTAGAGCGGTAATTGAGTAATTCTATGATGCGTTTAGTCTATGAAAAATACATCGCCCTGATTTTCGGTGGCTTCAACACGGATGTGCATATCGTTCTCAAGGACATGGGTAGCATCGTCAATCTTCAAGACTGCTATCGCCCCGTGGTGAGCTGCATAGGTTGCAAACTGACTTATTGATTCACCAAACTCGGCAAGAACTGCGCTGACTGCACGGAATAGTTGATCCATCGTCCTAGGATTCTCTATAAGGAAAGGCTCTAAATCGTGGTGGAGAACTGGAATTGAATCAGCATCCCAATTCCGCTCCAAGTCTTCTGGCTTACAGATAATCACAACTTTGCCAGAGAACTCTCCAGCCTCACTTACTGATTCACCTCGTAAGATGGGGAAGCTGTATCTTCGGTCATCATCGTCTTTATTCACGATTCAGCACTCTCTTTCTCAATAGTCACTACCATAAACCAGTTTGGAAAGCTGGAACTTTAACGTTTCGGAGACGAGTGAATTTGGATTTCAGCTACCTTCAAGCTAATAACTAAAAATCACCTCAAAAACTTTGGTGCTTCTATGGCAATTTACGAGTTTGAGAAGAGAGTACCAGTCATTGGTGAAACATCATATGTGAGTCATTCAGCCTCAGTAATTGGCAAGGTCACAATTGGAGAAGAGTGCTATGTTGCACCGGAGGCGGTGGTGAAAGGAGACTATGGTGAGATCCTCGTTGGTAACGGTACAAGCATACAGGACAATGTCATCATCCATGCTCGACCTGATGAACTCACAGTGATTGGAAATAATGTGACCCTAGGACATGGATGCATTATTCACAATGCGACTGTAAAGGATGAGGCAGTTATAGGCATGGGAGCAATAGTTTCTGACTATGCAGTTGTGGGAGAATGGGCAATTGTCGGAGAGGGTGCAGTGGTCAGAGCGAGATTCGATATTCCGGATGGGAAGATTGCAGTTGGTGTACCAGCAAAGGTCATCGGGGAAATTCAAGATCATCACAAAGATGAACTTACACGATTCAAAGCAATCTATAGAGACCTCGCTGGGAGATATCCCATTGGTCTAAAGAAGCTCAAAGACTAGTTTTCAGAAAAGAAAGAGAGGGAGGGCAAGTGCCCTCTCAATCTTTACACAAGTGATACCATTCGATCCCTGTTGAATCTGCCAAATGCCAAAGCCCAGGTTACAAGGAACAAAGTTGCTGCAATGAGGATTGTAATCATATTGGATAACCAGACCGCCTCGATATCTATGCCACCTGTAGCATCCAAGGTTAACATTGGAAGAATCATCGGAAGGATGAAGATCATTACTGATGCACCAGATACCTGATAAGCCTCGTAGACACGAGCGACCCTTCCACTGATTAGAATCATTATCGAATTCATTGCAAGTATCATCAGAGGACCAGCTGTGAGAAGAAGGACCAATCCAGCAATATCAGGAAATAGCATTGGTTGAAAACCCGCAATCAAAAACATCGAGATAGTGGCAATCTCTGAAATTAGAATTGATCCTAAAAGCAAGACTATGCTAGGAATGAAGGAACTTAGAACCTTGCCAATAAGCAACTCACGATCTGTCAGAGGTGTACATAGAAGTGGTTCAAGCGTGTTTTGTTCTCTTTCCCCTACGAGGGCATTTGCAGCAATAAGAGATGCAGGAATTATCGCCACTAGACCTAGCATAGGAGAAATCATTGGACTCATCATTTGCATAATGACATACAACTCAGTAGGACTAGAAGCGGTAAAGACAAAGAGGCCTACTGTAGCAATAACCATTATCGGTCCAATTGCTGCAGTGCCGATTAATCCATATTTGACATAGCTCACCTTTAGAGCCATTCTTAAATCAGCCCTTGCGACAGTCATCGACTTTTCTAGAGTCACTATGCATCCCTCCCTTTCACAACATCTAGATAGAGATCTTCAAGTGTTGCTTCTTCCTCAGCAAACTCTACTAATTTGATACCATCATTGAGAAGAGACTGCATTAAGGTAGAGTTATTCTCGGTTGGATCTTCAATTGTAACCAAAATTGAGTCGACCTCTCCTTTCACATCTTCAACGAAGTTCATTGACTTTGCAATTGAACTTGCCTTCTCGATGTCTCCAACAATTCTTATCCTGAACTCCTGCTTGGCTAGCAGTTTGGAACGTAGTTCCTGAGTTTTACCCTGAAGCAATATCTTGCCTTTGTCTATTATTGCGATTCTGTCACAAACTCTTTGAACCTCAGGCAAATTATGTGAATTGATGAAGAAGGTCTGTTTGTATTGCTTGGATAATCCAAGTATCAGTTCTCGCACACGTTTTGCAGCAATCGGATCTAAAGCGGATGTGGGTTCGTCAAGTAGTAAGATCTTCGGTCTGTGAAGCATCGCTCTACACAACGCAAGCCGTTGGCGATTACCAGTGCTTAATTCACCTGCTTTGTCATCTCTACGCTCCCAAAGCTCCATGAAGGTTAGAAGTTCTTCAATCCGTTCAGGAATGTTTTCTACTGGAACATCATAGAGCTTAGCAAAGTACTCAAGATTCTCATATGTGGTCAAGGAAGGATAGATAGTATGGTTGCCTTCTTCTGGCAAAACGCCTGTGATTTTCCGAACCTGAACAGGACTTTCAATGATATCGAAACCACTAACCACGGCAGTACCATCAGTAGGTCTAAGTAGTGTACTCAATAGCCGTGTTGTTGTTGACTTCCCAGCACCATTAGGTCCAAGAAGACCAAAGATAGTACCTGCAGGAACACTGAGATCAACATGGTCTACAGCGACCAAATCTCCAAAATTCTTTGTAAGTCCAAAGGTTGCTACCTCATCCATTTGAACCACTCTCGAGGAATCAACAGTAACCTAATCCAATAAAAACCTGATTGCCTACGTAAGAGATGTAAATCGCCGTGACCTAGATGCTCATCATTTTTTCGACGACTGCAGTTTGTGTTTCTTTTATACCAGGTATCTTGTGGATCTTTTTAACTGTGATTTCATAGAGATCCTCTAGATTTTTTGTTTCTAGAAGCACAACTACATCATAACTGCCAGTTGTTACTGCAATTGAAGTTGCTTCTTCGATTTTTCGTAGGCTGTTAATGACATCATCTGTGTATCCTAGTTCAAGATCCATCAAAATATATGCATGCACTTTTTCCGTCATGTTTCTCACTTCTTCTTTTTATCAAGTATATTCCTTCATAACTACAAGGACTTCAAAATCACTAATTCCTTTTATTTTCTGAATCTTATTCAAGATCAATGTTCGGGTCTTTGTGAGGTTTCTACTCTTTATACTTAGGAGATAATCATAATATCCCGCAAGAGCTGCTGCTTTTTCAACCCCCTTTATATCAAATAACTCAGGAAGAAGATCATCCGTCAATGGTTTCACCTTGATGAGCACTACTGAACGAACGTCTGACGCTTCTAACGCAATAATGCCAATCATCACAAGTATCACGCCAAACATCTTCAAAGACCATAAGAAGGCATCAGCATTAAGTTCTCCAAAAGCACCAGGAATCAGAAGGTTGCCAATAACAGTGATTGGGATTCCCAACACAACAGAGATTGCTGATAAAGAGTTGACAATAGCCATCTTTCCTCTTCCAAGCGCACGGATGTACATTATTATTGCAAAGAATGCAGCAAGTGAACTTCCAACCATATATCCTAGAAGAGGGATAAATGAAGTCACCATAGACTGCCATGATGCTTCTGTCATGAATGGAAAAGCTAGAAGACTCATCACTGAATTCAGCACAAGCAAGCTCCAGATCCTCATGTTCAAAGAGTCAACCCTAAGCCCCGGCTTGAGTTCATATCTCTTAGTCTTTCTCTGATAATAAGTGACGAGTGCAGACGAAATGTTTAGTGGACCCAACACCACAAGTAATGTCATTACATTAAATCCACCAGGTGCTGTTCCAACTAAGAGGACTCCGAATAGAATTGAGATAATAGATTGAATCTCAATGACAGTCGGTGTGTCCTTTTCAGCCAACAAGTCCCCCACTAGGAGATAGATGATCACAAGCTGTCCATAGGGCAAAACAGTTGATGCATCTGAAGCGCCCGCTAGTATATAGTAGAACAGTGTTGAAACGCCTGCAAAGATACCAGCGAGAATTATGTATATCATGGGTGTCTTTGGTAATAATCTCAATCTATCAAAATCCGGGTCAAGATGATACCCAAAAGCACGTTTCCGTCCGTCTTTCTTTCGTCTTATGCTTAGGAACACAACAGCAAGTAAGGTCACTACAAAGCTTATCCATTGAGACAGGAAACCAAATGCAAGTGGAGCAATAACAGTCGTGTTGAGAGCGACAATATCAAACACAACAGACACGGTTCTCATAACACCTGAACCAAGAGCAAGTGAGTAGAATACGGTCGTTGCTGAACGCTGACCCACTGGTCGTTGGCTTCGACTGCTCACTCATAATCTCCCCCGGAAATTACGATATCTAGTGGTGGTGTGAGCCACCAAGGATTACTACTCCTTAGTGACATCTTCCACGGGTTCTTCCACGACTGGTTCAGATTCTTCAGATTCGCTGGTAGAGGGAGCTACTTCTTCAACAACCTCAGGTTCCGGTTTAGACTCAACACTTGGCTCAGGAGTTTTCTCAGCAGGTACGTCGTCTTTAGATTTCTTTGCTCGTTTCCTAGACTTCTGTGACTTTTTCTTGTCATCTGTAACTTGGCGCTGTGCAAGAATGAACTCGTCAAAAGTGAGTCTCTTGCCCGACTGGAGTTTCTCAACTGCGGCATCAGTACGCTCTTGTTCCTGAGCTCTCTGCTGTTCTCGCATCTCATGGCGTTCGACATCCCGTTTCTCAACGGTGAACTTCCGAAGCTTACCCTGGATCTCCTCAATTTGAGTTCTGAACTCTTTGAGTTTTGCTTCACCATCTTTGACTTTCTTCAACCATTCAACAAAATTCTTGTGTGCTG
>JASFEF010000104.1:0-9236 GCA_050124975.1 Candidatus Thorarchaeota archaeon
TGTGTAAGTCGTAGTGACTGCATCTGTAATGTAGTACCAGTAGCCTGTGTAATCTATTGCTAGATTTGCTAGTCCTTCCATCAGGAAGTCAGCTTCATCAAACTCATAGTTATCCCAGAGGAAGTGATTGAACTCATGGATAGTAATGCACACAGTTTCGTTGAAGTCTCTTTCAGCTTCGATGTAAACCATTTCCCTTCTATTAGAAAATGGAAAAGGACATTCATCCCATGGAACATGAAATCCCAAATACGCATTTCCCATATACCGCACTAATGGTGCGAGGAAGAGTGTCACCCTTGGATCTCCATCAATATCTCCGAGATGACCGTCAGGACTTCCAGCAAGCTCAACTGCTTTAGGATATATCACATCATCGAATACCTGCCCTAACTGACTGCATTTCGCTATTGCTGCAACTTCTCCGAGGCGTTCAATTGATTCGTTTGCCATGTAGACATAGCAGGAATCTCCAACAGAGAGAAGAGTAGCATTCACTGCAGTTAACGCCATGGATTCTGGTCGTGATAGATATGTCCAGAAAGATTGTTGGTCACCAAATGACTCGGTAGTATTTTCGCAGTGACTCAAGACACCAGGAGTGAATGTGGGTGCGAAATACACTGTTCTCACCTTGTCACCATCATAAAGGAATTGAAAGGTGAACTGATATTCAGTCCCTGCGACAAAATCACCATAGACATCCATTGACAAGATTCCATGAAAAGGAGTAGTATAGGCTGATTCATTCGTTCTAGTAACTAGTGGATTGAGTCCGGAAACAGATGGTTCACAGGTAAGGGTTTGAAGTGTGAGCTCTTCATCAAAAGGGGCAAAGAGTCCAACAACCCGAATACAATTGACCCCCATTCCATCATCTCCAATAGCCATACACATGATATCGGAGTTATCCGTAGGATTTGTTGGAAGATACATAGCGATTCCTATGCCGCTGAATACTACAATCAACGCAATTGTAAGCGCTACAATCGTTCTTGATCCTAATCGTTGCGAGCTTATTGGTGGCATGGATAAGGAACGTTTGCGGTAATTAAAAACGTTTGCGGTAAAAGCAAACGTTAATGTGAGTGATGCAGATTCAGGGGAATCTTCAATAGGGCACCATAAACCAACTCCCCAATTCTTATCAGAGTGTTTCTTGAGATAGGAATCACGTGCAGATTCAGAGAGAACTAGAAACAGTTTATGAGTACAATCCTTTCATGTGTTGGAGATGAGAATGTGAAAAACGATTCTAGAAGTGTTTTAGGAATTGTGGGCAGTCCAAGAAGAAATGGGAATACAGAGATTCTAGTGGACGAGGTTCTGAAAGCTGCTGAAGAGAATGGAGCAGCGGTTCAAAAAGTCATTTTGAGTAAACTGGATATTGGACCCTGCAGAGCCTGCGATTCCTGCAGAAAGACCGGAAAATGTGTTCAGAAAGATGACATGGAAGAGCTTGCGACCAAGATCAAAGATTCAGATGTTTTGGTTTTGGGAACGCCAGTTTACTGGTGGGGACCAACAGCTCAATTCAAGGCTTTTCTTGATCGATGGTATGGCGTATGCCGTCAGGGAATATTCAAGGAAAAAGAAACGGTTCTTGTTATCCCTCTGGAAGACAAAACGGAGTCCAGCTACAATCCGATTCTTAACATGTTCAAAGGCATCATGGGGTACTTGCACATGAACCATGTTGCAACGGTACTTGCGCCTGGAGTGCTTGAAAGAGGAGCTGTACTCAATCATCAAGAATACATAGACAATGCGAAAGATATTGGAATCAAGTTGGCATCAGTGAAGGGATAGCTTCACTAAAAAGAAGAAGGAGAGCTGGTATTGAACCAGCTCTTTCATCATGTTTAACTAATTATATAGGAGCGAAATGATCTATATCTGTCAATCCACCAGTCCGCTTTGCTTTGTCCTTCATAACCGCCTTGACCTTCATACCAATCTTGGCAGACTCAAAATCAACTCCACCGAGTCTATGAATCACTCCACCATTGGTCTTGTCAATCCGGATGAACGCAACAAGAACGGGTTCAGACAGTTTCTCCCCATCACGGTCTTCACTCAATAGAGAGAATGTGTCTACAACACCAGTGGGTTCTGCTTCAACCCATTTATCGAGTTTTGTGAAGCATCTCTCACAGTACATCCGAGGTGGTAGATAGGTGTGGTCACATGGCTCACAATGAGTGGCGAGGAACTTCCCTTCATCCCTCAATGCTTTGAAGAACTTGTCACCTGCTACACCAGGAGTGTAGATGTAGTCAGCCTCCATATCCCCAATTACGTGATGGAGTTTCAATGGGTTAGTGTTCTTATCGAATGCCATTTTTCTAGCCCTCCTTTAGTGGTTCGAAGTAAGCGATGTCAGTGACCGATCCTGTTCGCTCTTTCTCAGGTTTCCACACAGCCTTGAGTTTCATGCCCACATGCAGGTCCTTTGGGTCGACCTTAGGATCCACATAATGGAGTATTCCAATACCCTCGCTTGCGCCATCAAGGTCAATGACAGCAACGAGGATTGGTTCCTTTATACGGTTGGCATCTGCATCGAGATAAGACACCGAGTAGGTGTTTATGGTGCCTGTGTCCTTCACATACACCCATTCATCAGTGGCACGGAAACACTTGTCGCAGAACATCCTTGGTGGAACAAGAATACGTTCGCATTCATTGCAATGTCTACCAATGATTTTACCATTCTTCAGCTCCTCTAGGAATCGACTGTAAGCAATTCCACCAGCCCATATATACTTGGCATTTGGACGCCACTTGAAGGTGATAGCGTCTTCAGCCTTGAGTTCAGCATCGCGGAGGTATATTCCAGGAACTTCTTTCATCTTCTCACTCATTGTCATCATCTCCTGAATACTGTCACTGTGCCAACCTGCATGAGGTCCCCCCATGCCTGACACACACCGGTCTCTGCTCCATCGACCTGACGTTTTCCTGCCTCGTTTCTCAATTGCCAGAATGCCTCACAGCACTTCATTAGTCCAGCAGCGGCGATTGGGTTACCAACTCCGAGTAGGCCACCAGATGGGCAGATTGGTAGTTTTCCATCACGCTGAGTTACTCCCTCGTGGGTGAGTTTCGGCGCCTCTCCCTTCTTTGCTAGGAGAAGTCCTTCCATGTGATGAAGCTCCTTGTAAGTGAACGGATCGTAGGGTTCAGCAAACGACACCTGATTTGGAGGATCATCGATTTTTGCCATCTTGTAAGCCATCTTGGCAGCTTCTTCCACATATTGTGGGTAGTAGAGGTCCCTGTTAGTCCAGTAGGAGCTGTCGAGTGACCAACCCACACCATCAATCCACACAGGAGAGTCGGTGTATTTCTTCGCAACCTCCTCTGAAGCCAGAATCAATGTTGCAGCACCGTCACTGGGAGGACTGATGTCCAATCGCTGTACTGGCCAGACCATGGTTTCAGAGTTCATGACATCCTCAACTGTAATCTTTGCTGCCAGTTGTGCACTAGGATGGTCCAAAGCATTTCCTTTATTCTTGACCGCAACCTCAGCGATGTGTTCCTTGGGGATGTTGTGTTTGGTCATATATCGGTTCATCTCCAAGGCGAATATCCATACAAGATTCGGAAGTAGTGGTCTTGTGATGATTGGGTCCCAGATTGTACGAAACGCAGTCTGTGGATGTGGTTGAACTGGACTCATCTTTTCTTCAGCAACAACCATGCAGGTATCATAGAGACCTGATGCAACATGCCACCATCCTGCAATCGGTGCAAACACCCCAGTACCTCCACCTACAAAGGGGCGCATGTAGGGTCGACCGGTTCCACCAGCCCCATCAAGCAGATTCTCAGATTTCATGTGAATACCATCGAACGCATCGGGTGCAGTACCCATGACTACGCTCTCAATCTCGCTCAAGTTCATCTCAGCGGAATCGAGGGCCATCTTCGACGAATGATAGGAGAGTTCTTTTCCAGTTTCTTTCAACCTTCTTCTGAACAGTGTTATTCCTGCGCCAATAACTGCAACTCGTCTTTTTACTGTCATCCTTCATCTCCTCCTATTTCTCATTACTAAGAATCAACATGCTACCAGTAGCTGTGGGGACTCCACGCCATGATTGAGCAGCTGCTGTTCGAGCATTCTTGACCTGCCTCTTACCTGCATGACCTCGAAGCTGCAGTACACATTCGAGAACAGACTGCAGCGATGATGCTTCGAGGAGGTTACCTGCTCCCATTCGCCCACCTGACACATTGACGGGGGTGTTTCCGTTTCTGTCAAACTTACCTTGTTCGAGAAGTTTCCCAGCCTGACCCTTGTCACAGATTCCAATCGCTTCTAGATGTTGTAGCTCCTTGTATGAAAACCAATCGTCAACCTCTACTAGATCTAGTTGCTTCTTGGGATCTGTGATACCAGCCATCTTGTACGCCTTTTTCGAAGCAAGCTTGGCGTATGTGGCTTCACTCCAGTTTCGCGACTCTAGCCAGGGTGTTTCTGAAATCCAACTCAGTCCTTTCAGCCAGATGGGGTACTCTGAGAGTTCCTTTGCTTTCTTCTCAGATGCAAGTACAAAGACAATGGCCCCATCTGCGAGAGGGCTTATGTCTCGTCGCGATAGTGGATCAGCAACCATCTCCGAGTTCATAACCTCTTCAATTGACATATTAGCTGGATAAGCAGCCAATGGATTATCCAACGCATTCTTTTTGTTCTTCGTGACAACTCGCGCACATTGTTCCCTCGTTGTCTTTGTTTCAGAGAGATACTTTCTCATCTCAAGCCCTGCAACAAAGAAGGGACTCACGTTCATGCTTCGATTGTAAACTGGATCAAGGCCATGGCTCACGATACCAGTGAATGAAAGCATATCCGAAGCTTTACTATGTGATTCAATCGCTACAAGATCAAACATCCCTGTTTCAACCTGCATGACTCCTGTCATCAGAGCCTGCAGTCCATCTCCGCTGATTGTACAGACAGGGCGGAGGGTTGCACCAAGCTGGTCAGGTACAAACTCATCGAAAATTGAGTAGCCTTCCCAATAGTCCTCAGCCCCTGTTATGAAGCTACCAATGTCTTTCCTAGGACTCACTCCGGCATCGGTGTAAGCCTTGACAGCAGCTTCAAACATCTGTTCTTTGAAGGAAACGTCGGGAGTTGCACTTCGAAAATCAGTGTATCCAACACCAACAACAGCAACAGTCATGGGGAATACTTCCTTCTATCCTCAAAATCTCCGAGTCATGACCTCCTAGGCCCGGAGGAATCGGGATGGATTTGGGCCTCCTATAAAGGCTTCCGGTGAATTTTGAATTGATTGAAAAAAAAATAATGATAGCCAAGACATGCAACTCCTTTCAAAAGGAAATGTATGCTTGGTGATTGAACTATTCTACGACTCTCATGCAGTCTTTGCATGTGCCCTTACAATTGCTTCAATCTTATCGAGCTTTGCTTGAATGTCAGGATCCTTGATATTGACAACAACCGAAACATCAACGTCTGCAATCTCTTGTTGACCCTTCTTGTTTGTGTAGGGTACGTCTACTTGGAAGTTGACCCTGTCGTTTTGTTTTGCCCTGAATCCCTTTGCTTCCTGTTCGATGTTGTAGCCACCCTTGATTGGGTAGAGAACTCCATAGTTCACCATGGTGAAACCTTCTGCAATTCCCTTCGTAATCTGTTCCATGATGGACTTGTTGTATGCGTAGCTTCCCAACTGAATCAGACTCAGGAATGCAAACACGCCACCGCCACTGACCCTTGCCTTCTTGGCTTCTTGGACACCGGTAGCGATGATACGATGGTCCGAAACGAAAACCTGGCCCTTGATAACGGACTTACCAGTTTCGACCCAGCCGTCACAAGTGACAGCGAATTCCTCACCGGGGAGTTTGCAGAAATTCTGTACGAAGAATCTCTCGAACTCAGCCAGTTTGTCTGCTTTCCTTGCACGCATCATCTTATCAAACAGAATGTATGCCTTCTCTGAGAACATCGCAGGATCCACTAATATTGCATCCTTCATGATCTCGCCAAAAATCTGGAACTCAGAAGGTTCTATCTTTTCAAACGCTTTTCTCAGCTCATTTCCAACGTCGCCAGATTTTCCTTTGTTCATCTTTTCCATGACTTTATCCCTAAGTTTGTCAAAGTCTACACCCATGAGTATAACCTCAGAATATCAAGGAATCAGAACTGATGCATATTAACTCAATTAGGACAGACGAGCATACCTTTGGTGCTCAATATACTTGAAAAGGCAGTTTATGATGCAAAGTCAAGATTCTCAATCCGGAGATATGGTAGTAGCCAAGACACATCAGGAGTTCGCCATGATTTCTGTTCTTTACTGATTCCAGTGATATTCTTCAATGCATCAAACAGATTGCCTGTGACTGTCATTTCTTTCAGTGTCATCTTGCGCTCGCCGTTCTCAATCAATTGTCCACCCTTCATCACGGCTGAGAAATCACCAGATGTGTAGTCGGGATCCATGCTGACTCGTTGAATGTAGATTCCTTGATCAACCTCGGAGAGCATTTTTTCAAAGCTAATTTTGCCTTTGTGAATCTCGGTGTGTGTTGCTCCGATATCAGGAGCAGACCTGAACCCACCGCTTGCATGTCCTGTTGAAGACAGACCATCTTTGTTCGCTGTGAAAGTGTTGTAAAGGAATCCCTTCAAGACACCAGCGTCTAGGATTTTCGTAGGCTTGTGTGGAACTCCCTCTCTATCAAAGGAGCTACTGGATGGTATGTTTGGAGTGGACCCGTCGTCCGTGATAGTCAAGTCAGGAATCGCTATACTCTCTCCGAGTTTATCTTGAAGGAAGCTTGATCCGGACTGAACAGCAGTTGCCTTTGCTGAAGTTATGAGCATGTCAACCAAGTCATATGCAGCCTCAGGTGAGAAGATTGCAGTACCCTTAAACGAGTCTGACCTATTCGCTCCCAGGTTTTGCAACACCTTATCAGCAAACATCTTGGCTACAGCTTCAAGATTCATGTCTTTATCGGAAACAACAGAACCAACCTCAAAGTCAAAAGACCCGATGTCTTCACCATCCACAGCCCATCCAAGGACCTGCCATGATAGAGCAGTCTTCATCTCAGTAGACTCAATACCCGTAGAGGTGGTAATTGCGTGTTCATCTACTCTTGATGTTAGAAATCCGGATTCAACAGACAGTCTTGAGTCAATCTCAGAGATGTGTTTCAGCAGAGTTTTCCCGTATTCTATTGCTCCAGTCATCGACAGATTAGCGGTATCCTTACTATAGAGATCTTTTACACTCTTGATTTTCTGTGGTTTGGAAAGGAAATAATGATCCATGGAAGGAGTTGTTTTAGCTATTGAAACTGCATCCTGCAGAGCTTCTATGATTCGGCCCTTATCAAAAGAGTTCGCAGATGCAAAACCGAGGGACTTGTCTACAAGGACACGAATTCCCACTCCTTGCACTCTACTTCCAGATGCAGACTTAAGCGAACTAGTCTGGAAATTGACTGTCTTTTCACTGCGACTCAGTGCATAGAGTTCTACTTCGTCTGCACCCTCTTTTTCTGCAGTCTGAATGAGGGGTTGAATAACTGAAAGGGCATCTTCGGTCACTCTATGCACCTCCGACCTCACCAGCTACTAATGCCGTAGCCCTGGTAAGTCCTCCACCACCATCAACCTTAGCAGCTTGCATCTTTCCGCATGCTCCTGCGCCCATATCTAGTTCCCAATCCTTGCCAACACCGTCAACAGAGGACAGCACTTCATATGCATTACCGGTTATTGTGACGTTCTTGACCAATTTTGTGATTGATCCATTCACAATCTCATATGCCTCCGGTACTGAGAACATGAACTCAGCTGTGCTGTCAGCTTGACCTCCCCCTGGGAATGCAAGGAGATATCCAAATTTGATATCTTCCATCAGTTCTTCTCGAGAGAAATCGCCCGGAGAGAGGTATGTGTTTCGCATTCGAATCAATGGTTCATTGTCATATTCAAAGGCGCGTTCGTTTCCAGTGGGTTCACACTCAAAGTCATGTGCAGAAGATCGACTGTGAAGGAAGGATTTCATCACTCCATTCTCAATGATGGTTGTCTTACGTGTTCGGACACCCGCATCATCAACAGCAATCCAACCCGCACCGATGGTTTCTTCACCGGAGTCAATCATAGTGACATGTTCACTCGCGACTTTATCACCAATCTTTCCTTTTGCCGCACTGCCAGCTGCAACTAAATCAGCCTCTACGGTGTGGCCTATTGCTTCATGGCATATAAGACCAACAACTGAAGGTTCCATCAGAACTGTGTGTCTTCCACCTTTTGCAAGAGGGGCGGTGAGGAGCTTGATCGCAGTGTCTGCTGCTCGTAACGCTGTAGCGGCAAGTGATTCCCTCTCAAAAACCTCCCAACCACCTGTAATCCCGCGGGCAAGAAGGTGAGGCATCATCTTACCTCCCTCTGAAGCAACAGATCTCAAGAAGAATTGTGGCCGCGTATCGTGTAGTTCAACATCTGTTCCATCTGTGTTCAGAATTATTCGATGATTGGAAGGAACTGAGAGCACAGTTATTGACCCTTTGATTCGGTCATCAGAATCCCGCATTAATTGGTCTATTTCTAGCGCTAGCTCTACCCTTTCCTCAAAACTGTGATCTGAAAACGGATCCTTTCCTAGATTGGAAAACGTGCCTGAAACTGGCTTGATGTGAGCAAGTACATACTTGTCTTTCATACTAGATGACAGATTCTTGGCCGCTGAAATGGCATCATTCGCTGTTTCGTCCAAAGACTTCTTGTCAAGTTTGCTTGTGCTGGCAAATCCCCACGCACCATCTACAAGTGCGCGTATTCCTACACCCGCGTAATCATCTGAATCAGCTGTCCTTAGCACACCTTTGTCCACTCGTACATTGGATTTCTTCCTTTGGTGATATCGGACTTCTAGGTGAACTCCACTCGGTCTATTGTCAATTATTGATCTCAACACGTCTCTCAATCTAAATGCATCTCCACACAGAGGGGCTCATAATGTCGCATTCCACGCTGGTAGGTACTTAACAGCTTCGGCCGAAGGAGAACCTAGGTAACGAGTAACTCGGGTAAAAGTGATTCAGCCATCTTTTTGAGATAATTCATGCCAGAGGTCTTCGAGGTCTTGAGAACTTTTTTGAATATTTTCTTTGCTTCATCTGTGCGTCCCTGTTTGAATCTAAACTTCGCCTGTATAAGCATGGCT
>JASFEF010000105.1:0-9211 GCA_050124975.1 Candidatus Thorarchaeota archaeon
GCATGAAGCCCTTGGCTGTTCGTCGGTAGTAGTCAGTACTACGTTTCCCTTTGGTTACTGTTCCATACTTGATGACATATCCATACTCAATCAGTTTTGGCAAGTGGTGATACACTTGATTCTTAGTAATCTCTTCACCCTCAACACAACACTCTGGCGAATTCTTCACAATCTCTACAACTGATAGCACATTTCGTTTGACAACCTTTTGGCGGATAATTGTGTCGCCAGTTTCCTCATCCACTGTTCTTGTTGTCAGAGTGTCCTCTACACCTTTACGCAGAGTCTGCAAAATGTTGTAACGAACAGTTTCATCAAGAACATCAGCCCGTTCTTCGTTCGTCACAAAAACAATCTCTTTTTGGGGTTCCTTCCCCTCTTTCGTTAAGACAATTCCTTCAAGGCTGTCCGTAATTTCTATTGTAACGCTAGCGTCACCCATGTTATTGTTCACCAATGCATTCTTGATCCGTCGATTCATCAAGCGACTCGGAATAGCCTTGGAATCGTTCGTTCTGAATTTTTCTTGCGGATTTTGGATTTTAAAACCCGCTAGGAGCGCAATTTAACGCCCAATTCTATATTATTTTGGACAAACTAATTATTTAAGTTTGCTGGTGATGACGAACCATTCTATACAAAAGAGTTTGTATATGGTGATTTTTTCATCCATTTATATATAAATAGTATATTTAAGCAACAACAAAAAATATAATGGTTGGTTGGGCAAACCTTATATACAAATTTGGTGTGTGCATACCTGTGATAAACAATGTATCGTACAAAGATGACTAACACGAAACGTGAGAAGTTGGACAACGAGTTTGCGAAGGTTTACACAACTGATGCTCTCGTGTACGCATTCGCATACAGGAGGTAAATAATCATGGCACTTGAAAAGACAACTAAGACATATAGGCATAAGAAGAAGCTCTCTACTGACGCTCTTACTCATGCATACACTTACCGCAGGTAGATCATAATGTTAGCAGTTGACGAAACCAATTGTTCTGACCTGAGGAAGGCGAGCCGTTCAGTGAGCACTTCTAAACAAGGTGATATTACAGTTGAAGATGTGCTCATGTGGGATGCCACTTGAGCGCTTCTACTCTTTTTGCGACGATATAGTCGAAATAATCTCGTGGTGAATAACCACCAAAACTGCCCCTATTTCCTGAAGACAATTTGGTAGAAGGTCTCATTCATCACATATGTGACTTCAACATCCTTTGCCTTGTCAGGGATATGTTCCAAAGGGGGTTTGGCTGCAAAGAGTGTGTTCGCTTTCATTATTGCCTTCCCCTCGTCGGTTTCTCGTTTCTGAGGAGACAGTCCTTCATCAACCACAATGATGAGACCGTCTGTTTTGGTTATCCTGAGCATTTCGCTAAGTGCCCCCGGGATATCTGAGAATGTATTAATCCCTCCAGAGTGGAGTACAATATCAAAGAAATTCTTCTGATACGGTATATTGAACACGCTACCATGAGTCAGACTGACAGACATGTTATTCTTGGTGAATTTTGTACTCGCGACACTCAACATCCCTGTAGAAAGATCCATTCCATGAAGGTTGAAACGACCCAGCTGGTCTTTGAACTGGTTGTACAACGCCATGAAGTTGGCCCCTGTACCTATACTGACATCGATAATCTGCACGGGGCCTTCAACGGGTATGAAGTGATGGAAGTTCTCCCGCTCCTTCATCATGTCAATTCCAAGCCATTCATCATACTGTTTGACTAGTTCATCGTAGTCCTCAGTCATCTCATCATAATCTTTGATCCACTTGACATCCTCCTCAGATATGGGGGGATGAACAAGGGATGGGATGCCATCATTTATTGTCCAGACATGCCCTTTATGGCACACTATCTCTCCATCTTTTACATCTGAAACCAGTTCAAAACTTCCGTTGAGAATGAGTTTCTTCCCACATCTTGGGCATTTGAGGGCTTCAAGATGAGGTTCGTTCACTGTCTTTCTGCTCCGACGAAAAGACTCCTGCATTGACTAAAATATGAATCGAAACAGTTTTTTGAAAGTCGTAGGATATGTTGCCCTAGAACATCTTGCCTTGGATTATTGCTTCCACACCTGAGAGGACGGTCTTGACGACCTGCCACTGAATCATCACCACAAGGCGACTTCGGATGTGTAGCGCCCAAGGCTGCGAGGTGTCTTCCCCAGGAAGGAACACCCCAATACTCTCTCGACCATCAACATTCACAATCAGCATACGGGTTGGTTCCCACTCGTCTGGAGTAAGGGGTGGTGCTTGAAACACCTCTTTGAAACTCTCCAGCAGCAGCTCTGTACTAGGCATTGCGATGGATATTTCCAGGTAATGCTCAAGACCTGGGACTTCTTGTGATCCTGGAGTTGTAGTAAAAAGCTCGATCTTAACATCGCGACTCTTAGCCGCACTGAAGGCTCCTCTTAGATGTCCCAGTAGATTGGGGGATGCTGATGCGATATAGATGAATTCCTGTGCGCTTTCAATCGCAGTCCGTAGACCGACAATGACTTGTTCCATACCCTGTACTGCCCAGGCGAACTCCTTTGCCTCAGTGCCTCTCAAGGACTGAAGTCCTTTCAACTTCTTTCTTGCACTTGTTGCAGAGCTCTTGACCTTCTCCTCTAAGTGGTCCAAGGCAGCATCCACAGGTGCGGGATCAAAGAGTGCTGGGTCACTCCCTGTGACCTTCTTGATGATTCCCCGTTTTTCAAGAAGGTTAAGGGTTTCATACACCTTACTCCTTGGAATACCAGAGTCTTCAGCGATGACCCTTGCTGTTGACTTACCAAGTCTGACAAGAGAGTGGTATGCCTTAGCCTCGTTCTTGGTGAGACCTAGGCTTGTGAGGTCTCCGACTATAGTGTCTTGAGCCATACGTATCCCTAATTACTGGTATGCGTTAGAGAATTTTAAACCTCTTGTCACTTTAGGAGTGACAGGTTGATGCTAGTCTTCGTCTATTCCCTCGCCTTCGAGAATGCGTTCAATCTCGTAGAGCCTGTTGATGATTGCTACCCCCTTGTCGGTCAGTGACAGATACGGTGCATCATTCTCTCCTCGAAACTGATAGACAATCTCATCCTCGAGGAGTGTGTCCCTAATCTCTACGAATTCTGCATCTGATGATGTTTTGGTCTTGAGATCCTTCTCAAAGCGGTCTCCCCACATCAGTTCGAATAGGACCTCACGGACATCAGGACGTGTCAGGAACTCTAGTGACATGATGATTAGATTGAGTTATCTGGTCATAAAGAAGTATGCTATGTTACTCCTCTCGTGACACTAGCATAATATGTCCAGGAGTTCTAATGAATCATAGGTGATTCAACTGACCTCAATGGTTGAAGTTACTGATCTCACTCATGTCTACAAGGGTGGTCACAAAGCTCTGGATGGGCTCTCTTTCACAGTTGAGAAGGGGGAAATCATAGGTCTCCTAGGTCCAAACGGGGCTGGAAAATCGACTACTGTCAAACTGATTACTGGAATACTGAAACCCACTTCTGGTAGTGTGAAGGTTTCAGGGTATGAGGTGACAGACAATCTTGATGAAATACGCAAGCTCATTGGGTTCATGCCACAAGAAACCGCGCTCTATCAAGACTTGACCGCGTATGAGGCTCTGGAATATCATGCAGAACTGTATGGAGTTCCAAAGGAAGAGGTGAAGGACCGTATTGCAAAGATGCTCGAACTAGCTGGACTCACTCACCGCAAGAATGACCTTGTGAAGACTTACTCAGGTGGAATGAAACGCAGACTTGCACTCGTTCGGTCAATACTCCACGACTCAGAACTTCTCATCCTAGACGAGATGTCGCTTGGAGTAGATGTTCAGAGTCGAAACTTGATCTGGAATCAGGTTCGCAAGCTGAAGGCTGAGGGTCGTACTGTAATCTTCTGCACGAACTACATGGATGAGGCAGAGGCACTTGCTGACCGAGTTATTGTGGTTGACAATGGAGTCCTTGTTGCCTCTGGGACTCCTGGTGAATTGAAGCATGAGCATGTTGGTAACTACTTGATTGAGGTCTTGATTGAGGGAATGAAGTCAACCCAGGGGTCTGATTGGTTGACTGAGAAGGTCAAACTTGATGTAGAGAAGGTTTCTGACCCACTTGATGGGGGGCCCCGCACGGCATGGATTCGAAGTCAAGAAGGGCACTCCGACCTACCACTTGTGATTGGTCGTCTATCTGATAGTGGTCTTGTTGTGAAACAGGCGTCAATGAGAGAACCCTCTCTTGGTGATGTATTTCTAACAATCACAGGGTCTACATTGAGGGATTAGGATGCTTCGAGAGATAGCTGCGATTGTGAAGAAGGACCTAAAGCAGGCTAAACGAGACCCCAAGTTTCTCGGTCCAAGTCTGATAATTCCTTTTGTCTTCCTACTAGTGTATACAATCATGTGGACCTCTGTGGGTGGGGGTGAGTCATTTGCCTGTGGTCTTGTGGTTGAGGATCTCTCACCCGAGGCTAACGATATGGCTGACATCCTTGAGAATATGGTTTCCACAACAAATCATACATGGTTTAGCATCGAACGTTACAATCTTGAAACAGCAGATGATTTGTATAGAAACGGGGAATTGATTGTCTATATTCTGATTCCAGATGGTTTTGGGGCTAACATATCGTCAGGTCAAAATGCAACTGCTGTAATGTTCATCAACAATGTGAATGATGACATTGTCAAAAACTATGTTCACAGATTTGAAGCCGCTGTGCTTCTATTCAACCAAGGTGCAGTGTATCCTGACTTCAATCAGTCAAATGCTGCTATTGCTATGGAGGAGTCCTTCAGTCTTGTTGCAACTCCATCAAATCTGAAGTACATGGCTGTGGTCGCAATCCTCCTCTCACTCATAGCATGTTCACTTACGAGTCAAGCGATGTTAACAGCCACTGAATTTGAAACTGGAGCTTTGCAGGACACCCTAAACTCGCCGACATCGAGACTTGCGTTAGTCCTTGGTAGAACCATTGCTGCAATTCCAAGGTCGTTTTCCGCGGTTTTGATCTCTGCTCCTGTCATCTGTATCAGTATGAATGTCTTTCCAGTTGGAAATATCATCATCCTGCTAGGTATTCTCTTACTGACGATTCTTGCACTAGTTCCAATTGGTGAGCTTATTGGAATGAAGATTCGCAATCGAGAGCAATCCTTGTTGGCAGCCGTTCTAATAACGGTGGCTAGCTTCATACTAGGAGGTGGATTGGCTCCCATCGGGCTCTCTCCGTTCTCAATGCGGATGATTATGCTGATTCTACCCACAACTCACTCATTTGCCCTATGGCCTCGTGTCTTCTTTCTTGACACAATGCTAGGTCTAACAACCAGTGCGCTATACCTTGTAGGGACCTGGTTAGTGATGTCTGCTGTAGTCATTTACCTGATGAAGAAGGAGGTTGAAAGATCATGAACTTCTCATTCAGGGTCGTTAAGGCAAGCTTCGTCAAAGAACTCAGGGTTTGGAAACGAAACCCCCAGAAGCTGGTATTAGTGATACTTGTCCCTCTCATGTTCTTTGTGGGGTTCAGTATGTTGATGGGTGGGGTGTATTTTGGAAGTGGAGTTGAAACCGGGGTTGTGTTGAATGAGCAGAATCCAGGAGTCTACACAGAAGGACTGCTTGAGATCCTAGGTGAAAACGACCCTGTCCCTCCAAGACTTGACCCGATCATGATGGATATTGAAACAGCGGATAGACTCTTTCAGAATGGTGAACTCCTCCTTGTGATTACTATACCTGATGGGTTTGAGCAAGCAATAACGGATAATGTTTCAGTTTCCATTCAAGTCCAAGTGGCTAACATCCACGAGGATCTTACAAAGAACCTACGAATGCCTGTCATAAGAAAGCTGGACATATTCTATCAGACCTATCTTCTGAATGACTCTCTTGTCGATTTCGAGATTGTAAATCTTAGACCATTCACTCCACCACGATTAGCCTACATGGCCTGGACAATCTCGATATATGCGGTGATGTTTGGAGCCATCTTTGCAGCAGGGTCTGCAATGACACAAGAGTTTGAACAAAAAACAATGGATGAACTCATCCTATCCAATCAATCACCTCACGCAATCTATATCGGGAAGATGTTCAGTGGCGTCGTGATTAGCTTCGCCGCAGTCCCAGTCATATTCATTCTCAGTTTCATCTTGTTTGGAGTCTGGCCTAATGGGGATGTCTTGATATTCTTCTCACTAACATTTCTACTAGCTCTCTTCAGTTCAGGCATTGGTATTGTCGCAGGGGCTATCTTCAGAAACTCGGTCTTCGTTGTGCCTGTTGCAGCCCTTGGAGGAGTATTCTATTGGATTGTCGGAGGTGGAATTGCCCCATTGAGTCTTGTTGGTGCTACATTTGGGGCATTCGACGAATATCTACCAGTGTCCAATGTGTATAGATCATTAATCAGAATGTATGTTGAAGGTGCCTATATATCTCTCATTGTTGATTTGACTGTGATTGGTATATTTGCTGTGGTTCTCCTATTCGTTTCCCCCATCATCGCTGACAGACTCGCAGAGGTAGATTTCGGACGAAAACTCGAAGAATTGAAGAAACGTCGGGCTAAGCTAACTCAATAACTGACTCATCAATGGACCTACCTCTCCGATATCGACCGTTCAACCAGAACAGACCAAAAGCAATGATTGACATGATTGAAGCGTATATCATGATTGGGGCATATCCGGGCCAGATTGAGTAAATCACTGCAGCAATTATAGGCCCTACAGCTCCAGAGAGAGACAACATCGACGAAAGAAGCCCTGAAGCAGTGGAGCGTTCCTTGTTGTTCTCAGTGACAAACTTCAACGCACCAACATAGAGTGTCGCCCAGGTGAATCCCAGTAACACTTGTGTGGGTAGTATCTCTATGATGTTTCTGGCGAATGGGAACCAAGCGAAAACTATTGCCGATGATATCAAACCAATGGAAAACAGCCTTCTGCTATCAATCCGATCTGTAAGAGTCACCATGAACAGGACCTGAGCAATAGCATTAGTGGTTTGAACCACCGCAATTGAGAAGGGATCACCGCCAAGATCAAAGAGGAATAATGGCCATAGGGTCCAGATTGCAAAAGCACTGCTATGACGTAGGAAGACTGCTAAGTAGATGGAAGCATTTCGCTTGAACGTTTCGACTGGGAACCAAGGAACCTTCACCAGATCTACTTGGACCTCGGGCAAAGTGAGGGCTGAACCGAAAGCAATGGCCAAAAAGAGCGTGGCCATGAGAAAAGCGTAGTAGATGTTGAAACCGGCTGCATAACCTGCAAGAAGTGTTCCAACACCCCACCCTGCGGCACCCCAAGTGGCAAATCGTCCCATCGTCATCTCAGACTCATACGCATAGGCTGCAAGAGCTCCTGGATACATCCCAACACAGAAGCCATTCATCACACGAACGACGAAGAGGGTTTCAAAACTTGATGAGAGTAGAAGCAGTCCAAATGTGACCATACTTAGCAAGAGTCCTAATCTTATGACTATCCTTCGACCGTAGACATCTCCAGCTCGACCGAAAATGTACGACGCGAAGAAAGAGGCAGAGGCATATCCCCCAACAATAACTGTGACAAGAATCTCTGAGATGCCTAAACTTTCTCTCGCTAGGATTGGAACAAAAGTGAAGGCAGAGAGCATTGCCGCTCCTGACATAATCTGAATTGTTTCGGTCTTCAAGAAGTGGTCACTGTTGTGGCGGCATCCTGTTCTCCTTTTCAATGGTACTATCTATTCAATATTAGAAACCAGTATAGTCGGTTTTGCAAACCTTTTTCTCCTGTCAAACGAAAGTAAGCCCAAATGAAGGTTGGATGTGAAAAGTGGTAGACTTCTCCCCTCGAGCCAAGTTCATTGCCATAACAGTGGATGAGCTGATTCTCGTACCAATTGCGATGTGGATTGTATATACTTTCAGACCTGACTGGTTTGTGCCAGCAACAATCCTCCTCATCATAGGTGCCGCGATTTTCGTTGCTGGGAAGTACTATCTTGTGTACCCCTCTCTTGTGGATGAGGCCAGTCCATTCTATGAGTTGAAAGGAATGAAGGGCATCGTGATCAATGACGTGACCCAGACTGCTGGCAAGATACGGGTTGGAGCTGAGATCTGGGACGCTCGATGTGATGTAGGAGAAATCAAATCAGGTACAGAGGTCGTTGTGGTATCCCGTGACAGCATGAGGGTCCGAGTGGAACCCTTTTCCCACACTACAGCTGGAAACTAGATGCAAGTAGTTTCATCAAGAGATGTATTGTCATATCTACATCCAAGAGGTTCACAGTTTCGAAACTCGAGTGCGAATATCTACAAGGTATAGCAAGGACCGCAACAATCTGACCTTGGGCTGCAAACTGTACGCCATCGGTCATATAGGAGTGGAAGACCGCCCGTTGGATTGGGATCTTCTCCTTCTCAGCAGTCTTGATTATGCTCTGGACTAAGTCATGCGAGTAGTGAAGCGCATTGTCCTTAATCACAACGACTGGACCTTTTCCTAGGGCTATGCCTGTATCATTTTTCGTTCCAGGATGATCATCTGCAAGGCCTATATCCAGCACAAAAACCGCGTTCAAATCAAGGTCTTTTGCTACAACAGCGGCCCCTTTTGCACCCATTTCCTCCATCACTGTAGAAACAAAGGTGATTGTTGGTCGTTTGCTCTTTGGAACCTTGGCAAACTGTGCTAACACCCTCAGCAGTACAACCAGTCCTACTCTGTCATCCATTGATTTTCCAGAAACATGGTGATTCAGTAGTTTCTCGACGGGAGCTGCATAGATAACGGGGTTTCCAATGTTGATGCCTAACTCTTGAATATCCTCGACGCTCTTTGCTCCTATATCAAGAAAGACCTCCTCGTATGTTGGGATTCTACCTTTCCCTTCTGGTCCTGCAAGATGTGCAGTCTTCACACAGAATACTCCGGGTATCAGACCTTTCTCTGTCATGATCAGGACCCATTGACCAGGTAGAAGCCGAAGGTCAGGCATGTGTCCTTGTGTGTTCCATTTCACACGCAAGAAACCCATCTCATCGATACTACTTACAAGGAACCCAACCTCATCTGCGTGAGCTACGACTGCATAATGCTTGTCGATTCCTCCTTCTAGGGTTCCTACAACATTACCAAGTCGATCTTGTGCAAAGTCCCCACAGTGTTCCTTG
>JASFEF010000106.1:0-9181 GCA_050124975.1 Candidatus Thorarchaeota archaeon
CGCCATTTACCAGGCATTTCCTGATGGCTCTGAGAACCCTTGGTCTATCTTCATCCTCACTCAACACTTCACCTCATAGATCTGAAAAGAAGAAACGAACACGGGTAGCCAAAGGCTGTACCCGTGGTCCAATATCATAGTGATCACAGCTGTGCTTCCGGCAGCTCACCTGCAAAGTGACATGCGACGAAGTGACCATCACCCATATCCCGGTCCTCAGGAATTTCTCTCACGCAAATTTCCTGCGCATATGGACACCGTGGATGAAAACGACAGCCTGATGGAACGTTGATTGGACTAGGTGGCTCTCCTTTCAGTGACTCAACTCTTCGTTTTACTGTGGGGTCTCCTGATGGAACCGCCGAGATGAGTGCTCGGGTATACGGATGATGTGGGTTGAAGGCGACTTCATGCGCTGGGCCAATCTCCATTATCTTCCCCAAGTACATGATTCCAATCCTGTCTGCAATGTAAGTTGCTACAGCTAGGTCGTGTGTGATGAACAGATAAGTAAGACCAAGTTCTTCCCTCAGTGTGAGAAGCAGGTTCAAGATCTCTGCTCGGATTGATACATCAAGCATTGACACTGGCTCGTCAGCCACCATGAACTCTGGATGAAGAATAAGCGCACGTGCAACTGAAATCCTCTGTCTCTGACCACCTGACAGCTCGTGTGGGAATCTATCGATATAGTCCTCTGCTGGTATGAGTGCAACACTCTCAAGTGCTTCAAGAACCCTCTGACGTCTCTGACTAGGTGTAAGTGGAATCTTATGAACTAGTACTGGTTCTTCTACAATACTGAAAATACTCTGCTTAGGATTGAGAGACTCGTATGGGTCTTGGAATGTGATTTGCATTCGTTTTCGCAGATCCTTGATTTCATTGCGATCCAGAGTGGATAGGTTCTGATTCGCATAGACCACGTCACCATCGGTTGGAACCTCAAGATGGAGTATACACCTGCCTGTTGTTGTTTTACCACACCCACTCTCCCCTGCAAGGACGAGTACTTCTCCCTTGATGATATCAAATGTGACACCATCCACTGCTTTCACGTATAATTCCTGTTTGTAAAGCAAAGAGGAAAGAAAACCAGTATTGACAGGGAACCATTTACGCATGTTCTTCACAGAAATCAGTGGTTCGCCTTCCTTAATGTCCGCGGATCCTAGCAAGACTTTAGATTCGTCAACTGTCATCATCCATCACTCCAAATCTACCGTAATCTCTCCTTTGAGTTGTTCTGCAAAGTGACATGCCACAAATCTGTCAGGTTCAATTTCATCAAAAGGTGCATCTTCCTTTTTGCAGATATCCTGAGCATAAGGACATCTTGGATGGAAGCGACAACCTGATGGAGGTTCAATAAGGTCAGGTGGTGAACCTGGAATTGATGTGAGTGTTTTCTTTTCAGCCTTAAGCATGCTTGGAATAGCGCCTACTAGACCAGTAGCATATGGGTGGATTGGATCCTTGAAGACTGATACAACATCTGCAAGCTCTGCGATTTTTCCTGCGTACATTATAGCTGTCTTGTCACATGTTTCTGCGATAACACTCAAGTCATGTGTGATCAAAATGAGTGATAGCCCAAGATCCTTCTGCAGTCGCTGCATGAGCTTTAGAATTTGTGCTTGAATCGTGACATCCAGCGCTGTTGTTGGCTCGTCTGCAATTACTAAGTCTGGATTGCAAGCAAGCGCCATTGCTATCATGGCCCTCTGGCGCATTCCACCAGAGAACTCGTGGGGATAGTTGTGAATACGGCTTGGATCAAGACCAACCATTTCAAACAGCTTAGCACAACGGTCAAGGGCTTCTTCCTCACTCACGTTTTCATGCATCAGGATTGCCTCAGCAATCTGTTCTCCAATCTCAAATACTGGGTTCAATGCATTCATTGCACCTTGAAAGACAATGGCTACATTTTTCCAGCGGATATCTCGCATTTCCTTAGCTGTCTTCTGAATCAGGTCATCACCCTTGAAGAATACATTACCACCAAGAATGTTTGCAGCGGGTGGTAGAAGCTGCATGATTGAATAGGCAAGGCTACTTTTCCCACACCCTGATTCACCCGCAAGTCCTATCGATTCTCCTGGTTCAAGTGTTAAAGACACGTCATCGACGGCTTTCACTAAGCCTTTCTGAGTCTTGTAGTACATTCTAAGATTCCTGATATCAAGCAGGGGCATGTTTGTACACTCCATCGAGCCATCGGCGGCTCTGGGGGTGGAATCACCTCACCCTTGTGGGGTACCGTTGCCCGATGGTTGGCTTAAATATGTTGCTTTCAAAGACATTCATGAGTGGATTGAGCAACCAAATCTTGCAGAGGTTAGAGAACTCCATCTTCGAAACTTGACTTACTCGAGTAGAAAAGGTAAAAGGGTTCCCTCTACCCAACAAGAATGTTGATTGAATTGCCTGAGATCCGGTCATTTCCAAGAACACGAAGTGAACCACGAAAACGTATTCTCTTGGTTCCCATCTTTTTGCTTGTCATAGGATATCTCATGTTGACAGAGTGGTGGATCTTCGGGATTTTACCTTTGCAATTTCTAGGAGCTATTCTTTCTCTGACTGGAGCACTAACGCTTTTCCTGGTAGGGATGGTCTTTGCTGATCTCTGGGCGTCTCATAAAAGGACCAAGGACATAATTACAGCCCGAGAGGAAAGAGGCCTCTCAAGTAAGCGTGATGAGGACCTAGTGGAAGATCCATTCATGGAAGCTCTTGATGAAGATTGAAAGACCATTTGACATACCCGAACTAATTTTATCTACCCGAACCAATTGCTTTTTTAGGGCAACTTGGGGGCTTTTGGTTTGCTAGACAGTATATGACATGTTCATTTCAAACTCATGAAAATCTCTTTGAGTTGAATGAACTGGTGACTCATTGGAGGATTAACTTTGGCCACATCAGACAAAGGCTGGAAGGACAGCAACTGGTATGTAAGTCTGTCAGGTTTCGTGAGAGAATACCGTAAGCATAAAATCGGACTTGTGGGACTTGTCATCATGCTTTCGTTTTTTGGGATGGCTATCTTTGCCCCATATTTGGGAACATCAGATCCTAACCCTCTGAAAGCGGTCGCTCCCCCCTACTTAGCTCCATCTTTCATGAGTGTTTTTGATACTCAGGGTGTTATAACAGATTACTATCTGTCAGAAGAAAACATGGACACGCCACCACGAACATATGCAAATGGCACAAGTGGCGAGTTTAGTGCCGAATATGGGCAAAATTTCGGGGATAATACTACAAGCCATGTGAACTTGACCTGGTCGCATACGGCTGGGACGCAGCTTGATTTCTACGGTGAAGATCCAGAGGGGATCATGCCTGACTATGGTGATTTTGTATACTTTGAACAAGCATTTGAGTGGCCATGGAATGGACTACCCAGTGGAATCAATATGTCTATTTCACTCGCCACGTTCCTCACAGGAGATTTCGCTCCTGGCGCTCAGGTAGATAATAATCTGATGTTTCGACTTTATGTCTGGTTTGTTGACTCCAATGATAATTGGTTCAGAGTCTATGAAACCGCTGACGCAACATATTCCGATTATGTGCAACAGCGTCGTATCTCATTGTCATACCTCACTCTAAGGGACATTTTCGAAGGGGTGGTTACTGTCAATGGTACTCAAACAAACCTGAACGACACACTCAAAGTCCGGGTTGGTCTAGCACCGATTACGAAATTTGAAAGCTGGAGAGGGATTATGCCATGGCAGAACTACACCGGTACCGTCACATTCACAGTCACGGATATCAAATTACTTGCCTTTGGCGGGTATTATGGAATTCTCGGATCCACCACCTATGGTGCTGATGCCTACTCACAACTCATCTATGGAAGCAGAATTTCGTTGATAATCGGAATTCTTGCGACAGCGCTTTCAACGGTTGTAGGTGTGATAGTAGGGTTGACAGCGGGTTATTTTGGCGGGCGAGTTGACGAGGTTCTCATGCGAGCTGTTGACTTTCTACTGGTTATTCCCGGATTGCCGCTTATGATGGTCTTAGCTATTTTCCTTGGAGAGTCAACGCAAAACATCATCATAGTGATAGCTATCCTGGGGTGGACCGGGACTGCACGGCTGATACGATCTCAGGTTCTTGCTGAGAAGAACAAAGCCTATGTTGAATCTGCCCGAGCAATTGGTGCAACTGACAGTTACATAATGTTCAGACACATATTGCCCAATGTCACACCTATCCTCTTTGCAAACATCACACTTGGAGTGGTTGGAGCGATATTGTCTGAAGCTGGTTTATCTTTCCTCGGACTGACTGACATTGAAGAGCCTAGTTGGGGTAGGATGCTTGCAGATGCCCAAAATGGAGCTGCCTTCATCAGGGGTGCATGGTGGGTAGTTTTATTCCCAGGTCTTATGATAACACTTCTCTCCCTGTCGTTCACCTTTGTTGGTCATACACTGGACCAAGTTTTAAACCCAAGGTTGCGAGAGAGATAGTCAATTTGATTGCTGAAGAGATGGCGTGTAGACACGCCTCTCTCCTCCCTCTATTCTTATGTTCCACCTCTCGGCCTTGAACATTACTTTTATAAGATTGAGAATATTTGACATTCCTCGCAGTACGTAGTATCACTATGTACTTCGAGTATCGGAGTGTCAGGAAATGGGTCTTCGTGAGTATGTGATAAGACGCAGCATCTACATGTTTCTCCTCGTAGTGGTTGTGGTATGTTTCAACTTCTTTCTGTTCAGACTACCGACCTTTTTGTTTGGGGTTGACCCGATCAGCATGATGATCAGCGACGACCTTCGTTCAAGAATGACTCAGGAATTTCTGGAGCGAATATATTCCAGCTTCGGGCTTGTGATGAACCCTGACATCTTCGATTGGATCTACATGTTCTGGCGCTATCTTGTCAACATGTTCACTGGTAATTTTGGAGTTTCATTTATAAGTCAGCGACCAGTAATCGACACAATCGTTGAGCGCCTCCCCAATACCCTCCTGTTGATGGGTACTTCCTCAATGGTCGCAATCCTTCTAGGTATCTGGACTGGTGTCAAGGTAGCATCAGACCCTGGTTCAAAGAAAGACATTGGTGCTGTTTCTCTAGCATTGTTCATCTATGCCCTACCAGTCTTTTGGCTAGGAATGGTGCTTCTCATGTTTTTTGGTTACATGCTTCCATCTTGGACAGAAGCAACATTTGGTTTTGAAATCGGACTCCCACAGTTTGGGACCATCAGCTACGAAGTCTGGGAGGTTGCAAGATCAAGTCCTTTCGGTGCCCTGATAGTGGCTGGTGATGTGGTTCGTCATCTGATATTACCCATGATCACACTAGGTGTAGGTGGTTATGGTGGGTATTTCCTCTATATGCGGAACAATCTCATAGATGTCATGACTGAAGACTATATCCTGACTGCACGCGCCAAGGGTCTGGATGAGAACCAAGTCCTCTACAAACATGGTATGAAGAACGCTATGCTACCAATGGTTACCATTATAGCAATGACCTTTGGGTTTATGATAGACGGTGCAACACTTACTGAAACTGTCTTCACATGGCGAGGGATGGGTCGGTACATATTCGAGAGTTTGATTTCCTTGGATTATCCTGTAGTTCAGGCGATCTTTTTGATTATTGCAATTACTGCCATTTTAGCTAACTTTGTGGCAGACTTGCTCTATGGAGTGCTTGACCCGCGAATCAAATATGGATGACATCAATCATCATATGCAGAGCCTTGGAACCCAGCTTATTTCCAATATCTATCTCTGGATATCACGAAAGAGACATCGGTTGCTAGAGGCGGAACCCTTTTATCGACCTATTTTGATACCTGCGCATCCGAATTCGACTCGGATTGGAAAGGAGATAGAGAGAATATGCGTATTAATAAAAGACGTCGTCTCCTAGCTATGGCTTTAATCACAGCTTTTCTATTTATGGCGGTTTCTCCAGCATTTGCTCAAGAAGTCGTATATGAATCCGAATACGGGCCAGGTCTTACACATGGACCACATTTAGACAAAGTTGTGTATAAGGTAATAGCTCAGGAGGATCAGAGGGTTCTCGCACTCCAAAATGGTGTAATTGACATGCATGATGGGTTCCTCGAACCACCTAGCATTCCCGTTTTGGCGGCGGATCCGGACATCGAAATCAATGAAGGCTTACTCCGTAGCGGGTACGGCCACATAAAAATGAACACTGCAAAGGCTCCAATGAATTGGACATCCTTCCGCAGAGCGTTCAACTTTGCATATGACAAAACGTATGTCAAGGACGTAATCTGGCAAGGACTATGTGAAATGCTCGATTCCCCAATTCCTCTCACACACAGCGATTGGAACATTGAGGATGAGTTGCCTGATCACTATTACAACCCAGAAATCATACGGGCGAACCAACTATTGAACGATACTGGTTGGGATTATGACCCTGTGACTGGCTATCGCAATGATCCGAATGGTAATCCAGTTCCAGAAATGGAGATTGGATACGATTCAGACGTTCAATACATTGGTGGTGGCTGTGCTCAGGTTGGTGTTGATGCTCTCGAAGCTTTGGGTTTCAGAGCCTCGACAAACTCGGAAGACTTCAACACATACCTTGGGAATCTGTACAATCACGGGGATTATGACATGATCTTCTATGCCACAAACTTTCTGACAACTGCAAGTGTTGGTTTCTTCTTGTACTCATATGGATCAGAATACGCTGATGTGTATCAACAGAACCCGACAAACTTCAGAAACGAAACTATCGATGAAGTACTCAATGACCTGAGATATGCTCAGACATTTGAAGAGGCATATAATGCCAGCGCCTGGATGCAGAGAATGATCCACTATGAGGCTCCCCAAGTGATTTGCTACGAGAACTATTACCTCCAAGCCTACAGGACTGATAAGTTCAAAGATCACCTAACATTTGATAACTCTAGATATATGAATGGTCTCTGGAGCGTTCTCAATATCAGACAGAATGACGATACCTATGGTGGAACACTCAATATTGCCATCGGTCAAGAGCCATCCACATTCAACATCTACACATCCACATCTTCCTATGTGCAGGCGTGTCTAGATTTGCAATGGCCTGGACTGTATGACTGGGGTCCTGACCTGTATGCATACCCACAGTTGGCTACCGGGTATACAGAGGAAACCCTACCCAACGGTCACCAGAAGTTTACTTTTGATATTGTTCAGAACGCGACTTGGAGCGATGGCACCCCAGTGACGGCTCACGATGTGGCGTATACATTCACGTATGCGTACAATTCGGGTCTCTTGGGTAATCCTGCTGGTATAGACCTTGGTAACCTTGTGTCAGCCACAGCCCCAACAGACTACCGTGTTGTCATTGAGTACAGTGACACCAACATCTGGAACTTCTACTCAGCTGCGGCTGGAGCCATCATACCACAGCACATCTTTGAGGAGATTGGTTATGACGGCTGGAACAGCTGGAACCCAGGATTCAACGTAGAGGATCCAAATATTGTATGTGGTCCATTCACGTTCACTGACTTCGAGGCTGGTGAGTTCTACGAGTTCACACACAATCCACTATGGGCCTTCTACCCAGAGGATCGAATAGAAACCACTGAACCGACAACTGGACCAACAGGTACAGCTCCACCTCCATTCGATGCCACACTGGCTATTGTTGCAGGTGCAGTTGGTGCTGCAGTTGTGATTCTTGTTGGTGGATTCGTGCTGCTAAGGCAGAAGTAGTTTACAATATAGGGGACAATTCGTCCCCTCCTTCCTTATTTTTAAAAATCAATCAATCAGACGATGCCTTGTCTTCTTGGGAAATCACAAATTGCGTGAAAGAGAGTTCCTTTAATATTAATCACTGCTAGACAATAGAAGGTTTTCAAGATGAAGATTGACAGACAGCGACTTGATCTGATTCTTCTCTCCATTGCTCCGCTTCTTATTAGTGCTGGACTTGCTTCTATTATTACCACTTCAAGTGGATTCGGTGATATTGTAATCACTAATTCCCAACCATTTTCACTGACAGACTTAGCAATTCAAATCATTGTATCAACAGGATTGGGAACACTTGTTGTGGTCTCTCTTTTCTATGTAATTCAGAAACGTGGACCTAGAGCGAGAAGAACAATTATTGCCTTCATCGTTTCTCCACTACTGACCGTGTCCTTCTTTATCTTCGGTCAGTCTTTGCTTCTCATAATCACAAAAGGGGCTACTCAGTCTATTTGGCCGAGTCTTCTTTCTATAGCCACTCTTGGGATTCTTCTGATGTCGTTTGCATTTATTATGATGGACTCAATTCCTTCATATCTCCGTAACTTTTTTGTTGCTTTCTATGGAAGCGTTTTCGGGACATTTCTGGGGACAATTTTCATCACTACGAGTATGTTTGTACTCGTCATCTCAGTTGTCGCAGAGGATTATTTCCTCACGAGGTACTCTCCAGTAGCTGAATCTGCTCATCTTATTGATACACCTGGAACAGACCCCTTTGATTACACAAGGATAGAGTCAAAATCAGCTGCGATAGGGGTCGGAGACTACATAGCATTCTCTCTGATTTCTGCACATTCTTTGATGTTTTTTCCAAAGCATGTATGGGTGATGTCTGTTCTTTTGGCAATTGTCGGAATCACGATTAACATGACGATAATTGCTCGAGAAGACAAAATCCTACCAGGAATACCCTTACCTGCATTACTAGCACTATTTCCTTGGGTTATTCATTTGGTGTCATTGCCATTATTCGTCTGACACGAGTGCTGCGTGAAGCAAAAGGAACTTATTGGGAAGCTTGACACTTTCGAATGTGAACAGAGATGATATCTAGCGAACGTGGCCAGAACGTCATTGTTACGTTTGTTATCATAGCTGCGGTAGTGAGTTCAGTCTTACTTGTCGGAAACGGGCAATACTATAGCGGAAGCTACATTCTGGCTGGGAGAATGGAAGTTGCCCTAGAAGAATTGGTTGTTCGTGACATAGACCCAGGAAATTCATCAATCTATCCTGCCATATCATTGACTTTCAATTTTCGCACCGATTCTCCAATAGAGGGTGATGTACGATTGACATACATTGATGCGATTTTATGGCTTAATGATGATCGCCTCTCGTACACCGTTTTCAACAGATATCTCAATAATGACGCTACTAGAGTGCTTCATCC
>JASFEF010000107.1:0-9177 GCA_050124975.1 Candidatus Thorarchaeota archaeon
CCAATATAGGCAGTTTCGTTAACCTGATCGTCGTCCAGACCAAGTGAGTATTCTTCACTCAAAGCTCTGGCAATAGCAACACAACTCGCTGCACTTGCACCAATACCAGAAGCGCAGACCAAGTCACCTCCCAGATCAATCTGAAATCCAGTCTTGGTAGTGTCGATTTTGAGATGTTTTAGCATGTTGTCAATCGACACCTTCTGCTCCTCATACTTCTTCTCCTTGTACCCAGGCATAGCAGGTCGATCATCAACAAGTTTCCATCCAAATGAACGAACCCTTGTGATTTTTGCCTTCGTTTCTGCTGCAATTCCTGCTGCAAGAGCTGGGAGTCCATAGACAACAAAGTGTTCCCCAAACAGAATTGCCTTGCCTTTTCCAGAGCCAGTCGACATTCTCACTCACTCACGATAGCAGATTGAAGCCGTCCTAGATTATCGGTACTTTTGAAGTCTTCCTTCGACATTGTTATAATCAGAGGTATGTGCAAGACAATCAGACGGATTGTGACAATGCGTATGAAGATTCTTGACTTATTCTGCGGCGCGGGAGGTTTCTCTCTAGGGTTTAGACCCCTTATTGATGATACACATCTCGCCATAGATATTGATTCTTCAGCTCTTGAAACCTACAAACTCAACTTCCCAGAATCCACAGTCTGGCAGACTGATATACATAAACTTCACTCCATCCAAATCGAAAAAGCTCTGGGTGGGACTCCAGATGTCATTATTGCATCACCCCCATGCGAGGAGTTCAGCAGGGCCAATCCTGACAGTAAAAGGCCAGCTGCAGAGAGGGTCTACGGTGAGGGAACTGCAAAGCTGCTACTAGACACAATCCGCATCATAGGCGATCTATCTCCACAGGTATTTGTCATTGAGAATGTGGCTGCACTACTACAGGCTGGAGGCAAGGAGATAATCCAAAAGGAGTTCAAGCGTGTTGGTATTGAAGATGTTCACATCAACATGATTAGAGCGCACCAACATGGTAATCCCTCAAAACGACTCCGTGTCTTCATCAGTAATATCAAACTAAAGCCGCCTAGGAAATCATCTCCCACGGTCATGGAAGCAATTGGTGACCTTCCCGGTCTTGGACTTAACCAAATATTCCAACCTGAGATAGACGTTCCAAATCATGTTGACTATCCAGTTTCTGAAGACAAGACGAAGGCCATCTCTAAGACACGATGGGGTCAGGGAGTCAGGAGATTCCGTGTTTCAAAGAACCGGAGTCTACCAAACTGGGTCCGTCTGTTTCCAGACCGCATTTCTACGTCAATTAATGGCCTCTCCCGATACATCCATCCCTATGAGAACAGGCTCCTTACAGTCCGGGAACATGCACGGTTGATGAGTTATCCCGACTCCTTTGTCTTCACTGGCTTTTCCGACAGCCAATACAATCAAGTGGGAGAAAGTGTCCCTCCACTAGTATCTCAGCTAATAGCACAGGAGGTCTTTGCCAACATTGTCTGACTCGCTCAAGAACATCTATGTCGTTTTACACAATGTCCACTCCGCATCAAAGACGATAGAAACAGCCCAAGTCGTATACGGTCTTGGGTTCTCGAACTACGTAGTTTCAAAAGCTGAGGGTTCAGCAGCACAAGCAGGAGTCCCTGATGCAAACCGGCTAGCCATGAAGATGAAGAAGAACTTCATGGTCTTACCCGATATCAAGGATGTATTGGAACTTCTTTCTATAGAAAACCCACTACTGATTACTTCTCCAATGCTCACGAAAGAGCGTCTTGACCTAAAACAACTCTCTGAACGGACTAAGTCCGGAGAGCGGATAGCTATCTTCCTCTCTGGGAGCAACAGTTCTTTCTCCCGAAAGGAGATGGACTTGGGTGAGTGTCGCAGTCTAGATGCTCAGGTCGATATAGGGCCCTCTGGTACTGCAGCCATTGTCCTCTATGCGCTGGTACAGTAACACAACTTGACGGAAATCATATGTTCTCAGAGTACTATATTGTTCTAAAGGGAATTAGATGAGAGTGTCCGATTGCTCATAGTGATTGTCATCGTTGTCGTTGCATGGTTACTGGCCAGTGAATCAAACACGGAGAGGATAGTCGTTTCCCTCTCTGTTGGACTTGTCACATCCTATATTGTTGCAGTGATGGCTAGTCTATCACCTATTACAGAAATCCCATTAAGTGGGGATGAAGCTTTACGAGTCTTTTCACCAGCAGCGTACCCATTTTGTATTCAGCAATACCGCAATTATGATGCAAATCTTTTCAGTTACACTGTGAGTTTTGGCTGGCCAGAAGGAATTCCCCTACTACAGTTTGCTCTACAAGAAGATCAATCCCATTTCATTCATGCGCAACATTATTTCTCCGGTTTAAGCATTGGACTATTACTTCTTCTAGTGGTGGTAGTTCTTGTTGGCGTACTCACTCTAATTGAAAGAAAGAGTATAGTTCCGAGAAAACAAAGAAAGTCTTCAGCCCTTTTACTCATTGCTCTACAATTAGCTCTCATTATACAGATTCTCTTTCTATATCTTAGTGGAAGCAGTATCTATCCAATCGGAGGTGCGTTTGTCCTATTAGTTACTCTGTATCCCACTTATCGAGCTGTTCGTGGCGGTGGTTATTTAGAAGCCAGTCATAAAGATTAGAGTTAGGAATGGTGGGCCGGACGAGATTCGAACTCGTGATCCCTTGGATCCGAACCAAGAATCATACCAAGCTAGACCACCGACCCTTGTTTTGTCAATTTCTTGTGTGAGATTGATAAAGGTATAGTTCATTCAATGTAAATTGTATGAGCTCAAATACAAACATCGGTATGAAAAGGTATGATAGGACTAGGTTTGTGGACTAAGACCTTGGACAAGGTCCAACGTGCACGACTGAAAGCCCAAAGGAAGAAGTCCAGAGGGAAGTCCTTACTCTCCGAAGAGGGACCAGCATCAGGTTCTGGAGAGTCCGCGGCTGTTCACTTTGTCCAATCGGACCTTGTCAGTTTCAGTGATGATGCTGGCGAGAGTGATAATGACCCCGCCGTGGTAAGAACTGTGGAAACTCTCTCTGTCATTGGGAGTGATGACCCGATATCAATACAGGAGAAAGAAGCCAGGTCTTCAGGAGGGATCCCATCCCGATGAACGTTGACAATGCTCTTGCTAAGTCTAGTATTTTCTCGAAAATACTGGATGGTGGCGACACTGGCAGGAGAAGGGTGGAACACAGAAATCTCTTACATTTGTGCTTCAATCAGTATAGTGTGAGTATTAGGTCAGGATTAAATCCAAACCGACAGGCACTGAGAAATGTCAGTAATTAAGTTTCGTTGAAACGTTCCCGGAGCCATTCTACCGAGCCAAGATATATCCCATCAATACTGTGCACCTCAGACTTTTCTAGGTGTGCGCACTGATTCTCGAAGAATGGTCCATGGAACTCAGACGTTGGATAGTTTACAGAAATACCGGATAGGAGCTCATTGAAGCTTGGAAGGGTCACCAAAGTGCATGGTTCATCATCGTAGTCCTCAAGCACTCCCATGGCATTCCTTGTGCAGTTCTTGTTGAGCTCAGATTTTAGAATTACTGGTACTGTTCCTGCAAATCTTCGTCTTGAGGAACGACCAATCTCAGGAACTGAAGCATCTCGGAACCTACGAATTGTGGGATGATTATGACCGATGACAATCATTTTGGCATCCAGAACATCTACAGATGGCCAGGAATGGCCATGAAGAAGTCCTACCTGTTCGTTCTTCGGACCTATCAATACACCACGAACATCTGTGACATTGACATCTCGGGGGAGGAGTGCTTGCAAGTCCCCGTCGTGATTGCCTGGGATTACAACGATATCCACCTGTCTTACCAAAGTCTCCATGAACTCAGGAATGATTTCCCAGTTGTAGTAACTGTCAGTGAGAATAGTGTGCTTCACATCACCGATGATGAAGAGCTGCGAGATGTTGTGTGTCTTTATCAAATTCTCTATTCTTTCTATAATTACAGGATGTTGTGGGGGGAACTGTACGCCCTTCTTGTCCGCAAGTTCCTCTTCAAAACCAAGATGAAGGTCCGATATTAGAAGGACTGATACATCATCATGTGTGATTATCATCCCTCTATCGTCAAATATCGTCTTCATCGTAGGGTTGCTTACTAATATACAACATTTTAACCTCGTTATACCAGAAAACAGAGTGAGAACCATGTCCCTTCCACAACCTGAGGTGAAAAGACTCTCAAAAAAAGACCTCACACAAGAAGACATAGAGTACTTCAAAGACAAGTATGGTAAGAAGTTTGTAAAGGCATTAAGAACAGTGGAGGAAGGGAAGATCGTCAAATATCACTTCAACCCAAGTGATTCTGTGACATGGATAGTGAAGGGTCGAAGTCGTCACTATCTTGTAATTCCCGAGCTGTATTGTACATGCAGGAGTTTCTACCAAGAAGCAGTAATTGCACGTGAAACAAACATGTGTTATCATCTTCTGGCACAACGAATTGGGGAGATTCGTGAGGAATATCAAACTCAGGAATCCACTGACACTGAGCGAAGAAAGCTGTATGTTGAATGGCGCAGAACTGATTGATTAATCGCCGCCTGTGAGGATAACTTTAAAACACGGCCTAAGGTCAAGCACGCTGACTGAGCAACAAGGTCGGAATGTCAAAATGAATCAGCTCAGGAATGCCCCCAGAGTAATCGCATTAGTAGTTACCATGATGGTACTCTTCTCCAGCCTTCAGACTGGTGTCATGGCCCAAACCCCACTAGATCCCATTGTGGTGCTCTATGATGCAGGCCATCGTCAACAATACGACGCCTATAACTTAGAAGATGGTCTTAATCTCATGCTTGATGCAGTTAATGCATCAACAAAGTATGTTGTATACGTCACCGAAGAGGACTTGACCGACACAATCCTCAATGATGTTGATATTCTAATTATAGCCAGTCCGGATTCTAGTTTTGAGTTCTCAGGTGCGGAAATTGATGGGATTTCAGAGATGCTTGCAAATGGAAGCTCATTATTCCTGTCTGGTGACCCCACTATAGACCAGAACGTAACATACTGGGCTGAGCTGCCAATGCAAGGTATGGGTGACAACTATGCAATCAATAATCTTCTAGACAGTATCAATGTGACCGGCGTCCGGTTCAGTGTAAATGACACCGGTGTAGGGCCACTTTGGGGAGATACAATGTTTGACTATGATCACACAGTCTTCAATGAAAGCTACCCCTATGTACAACGACTTGACCCATCAACTTGGGAATCAAATCATCCAATCTTCAGAAACATCAATGAACTCTATACTATGACTGCTACTCTGAAACCAGTTGACCTGGCCAGTGGAATCGCTACAGGTTATGAAACCTCCTTTGCGCAGTACAGAGAAGGCCCCATCTCATGGGGGAACTACTCCTATCCAAACATGACCATTGAAGATTTTGAACAAGCACCGCACTCCTATTCTGCAATCAATGGAACTTTTCCACCTTGGATGTCTGCGTTCGAATACGATTCTAGCAGAATAGTTGTGATGGGTTCTACCCTCATGTTCACTGACCTCGAACTTCCTCATCCAGATACAGACTTGAAATGGTTCTACTCTGGTGACAATGCTCGACTGTTCATGAACATCTTGAACTGGCTATCCATGGACTTCATTGAAGCACCAAGCGCAATAGTCCCAATGCTAATCATTTCTTCTGTAGTGATGGTAGTAGGTGTAGTATTTTACTTATTCAAGAAGTTGAGGTAAAAGCCCATTCAGGTCTGTCCAAGTCCTGCTTCATCAACAAATCATCCAGGACTGAAACAAGGTCTGCTAGTCCTTGTCTCTTCTGGGCTGACATGAGAATCACAATTGGTTCTTTGGTTGGTGCCACTTCCTTGAGTCTAGACGTTAAGAAATCGACTTCTCCTACAAGAGCACGCTTCTTGACTTTGTCCATTTTATTTGCGACCACTACCACATGTGGAGAGATCTCAGATAGGAAGCCATAGAACTCTACATCAATAGGGATCTCTCCGCGAGATGACCATCTCTCATATAATTCTCTAAAGAGAGAGATATCAATGATTAGAACCGTAAGTACCAGGTTTTCTTTCCAAGACTCCAATTTCTGAACAACGTTCGTCTTTGTTTCTTCTATTGTAGTCTTACTCTGCCCTGCCATGTACCCGAACCCTGGTATGTCAACAATTGTGACTGGACCGAAATCAATCATCAGCTCCCAACGAGTGCTCCCAGGTTTCTTACCAATTCGAACTTTCTTACCAGTGAGGGCACGAATCGTACTGCTCTTGCCAACATTACTTCTACCTGCAAACACAATCATTGGCTTTTTTTGGCTACCAGTATGGCCTGGTTCTTTCATATTGCAACTCTCCTTTTGCTATAGCTCTGAGAATCTCAAGTCTGTCTTTCAATCCTGGTTTGAGAATCCTCGATGCAGTGGTTGCTCCAATTCCTCTTCCAGCCAAGACCAACAAAGCAGTTTTCCCATATCGTGAGATTAGTTCCGCAGTAAGGGATGCTGCTTTGAACTCCTTTTCTTCACTTCTTGTGAGTTTTTCGCCACGCACTCTTTTTGCTACTATCTTTTGAAGGTCCTTGGAAGTTGGTGATACAGCAGCAATCATTTTCGAATCACAAATAGGACACCTCACTTCATCGTCAAGCGTAGATAGTGTCCTAACAGAGTTCCAGTGGTCTGCAGCCATGCAAACCAATCTGAACTTCTTAGAGAGCAACCGTTCCTCCATCATACGAAGCACCTCATCCTCGTCAGTGATTTCTCCCATGACCTCGAATCTAGTTTTTTCTTCAATGATTAGTCGTGCAAGAGGAGAGGGATTGTCAGTGTTTGCTATATGGACTCTGAGGTTTCCTTTGGAGTATCTATCAAAAACATCCATGACCCTCTTCTCATCCATTTTATCAACCAAGACCTCTCTCATCGCCTCTTCGAAGACTGGCGACACCTCTAATGACTTGATGAGATATTTCACGGGCACTTCCCTGTATTTAGCCTCTCTCTTAACAACATCCATTCTCCTTGCAACATGAATGAAACGCGAAGCAAAGTTCTGCGTATGCTTCATTGCCAATCGAAGAATGACTGATACCTGCTCTCCAGAATATTCTTGAAGAACGTCAATAACCCAACTTGGATCAATTCTCTTACTAGCTGTGAAAAGAATGCGGTAGGGATCTCTCTCTACTGCAACCTCTACACCAAAACGAGTTGTCAGAAGTGATGCAACCACAATGCCTAGAGTTTCATTAGCCTTAGTCCCTAGTGGAGCATGCAGTACTAATCCAGAATCAAAGCTTTCAATTACAAAGAGATTCTCTGTAGGAAGCTGCTCGAGGACACTTTTGCTGTTTCTCAGAACATCCAGAATATACTCATGCGAATCGTGAGATATTCCATACTCACTTGTCAACCACTTACTAGCATTTTTGGGATCCTTATCCAGAACAGAGGACCAAACTTTTGCAACTTCAGAGGCAACTTCGAACGGAACAGGAATCATCTCTCCAACCCAGCGGGGAGCTTCAGTGTCTGTTCCCCCTGCTGGAACACACAACACTTCCCCTGTTTCATCGTCTATACTAACCACATTCCAAGGTCGTCCTCGTATCACAAATACTGAACCGGCTTCAACATGGGATGACACAAAGTCTTCATCAAGTACGCCTATCGATGTGCGAGTCGTCATATCCACTGCGTTGACCTGGCGCACATCTGGAATGGTACTCAGATGATCATAGTAGAAGACTCTGGTTCTAGACCCCCTCTTCACCAATAGACCATCAAGTTCAACAATCTTTCTTCCCTGCATGAAATCTAGAAGTGCATCCAGCTCTTCTGAATTAACCTGTGAAAAGGGATATGCTGAACTAATGAGAATCATGAGCTCGTCCTTTCCAATTTCATCAACATCAAGAAGCAAACCTGCAATTTGATGACTGAGTACATCCCATGATGTCATTGGAATTTTAGCATCTTCTACTTTGTTCTGGCGAGCACGTCTGAGAATCACTCCTGACTCGGTGATATCATCCAGATTGACAGTGGCTATGACTACACCCTTTGAAGACCTACCAACCCCATGACCTGATCTCCCAACTCGTTGGAGCAGTCTAGCGACCTCCCTTGGGGAGGAATATTGCACCACCAAGTCTGCCAATCCAATATCAATTCCAAGCTCCAAACTAGAAGTTGCAATTATGGCCTTTGAATTTCCAGTCTTGAGCCTGTCTTCAGCATGAAGTCGTGCAGTCTTGGACAATGACCCATGATGGACATCAAACTCGTAGGAAGGTGCAACTGCTCGCATTTTAGCTCCCAGCACCTCTGAAAAAGAACGAGTATTCGTGAATACAAGTACTGATTTGTGACTGTTGATGAGGTCCACAATTGAGAGAAGACGCGCGACAGAATGTGGTGGGTATGATAATCTCTTAGCCAAAGCTCGGTGGTTATCTGATGGAACTGGCACCTCAACACTAAGGTCCATCTTCCTTTCAGAATATCCCGCCCAGATTGTTCTGGTGGTTCGGTTTCCTCCCACGAGAGATGCGACCTCTTTCGGGTTTCCAACCGTGGCAGACAGACCAATACGCTGCACTGGGGCTCCTACTAGTTTGTCAAGCCGTTCGAGACCCAAACTAAGTTGTATTCCTCTCTTACTGTCTGCTAAATCATGCACCTCGTCAATGATGACGGCAAATACTGTTCTAAGATGATAACGTAGCCTCTTCCCTGGTAGAATTGCTTGAAGAGACTCGGGTGTGGTAATGAGCAGGTTTGGAGGTTTGATTGCTTGTTTTCTTCTAGCATACTGAGTCGTGTCACCGTGACGTACTGCAACACTCAGCCCCAAATACTTGCACAACTCTTCGATTCTCTTGAACACATCTCTGTTCAATGCCCTGAGTGGTGTGATGTACAAGATGTAGAATCCAAAGAGTTCCTTGTTCTCTTTCATCTTCTGTAAGCGATGAAGAAGTGGTAGTAATGCCGCCTCAGTCTTACCGCTCCCAGTGGGTGACAGAAGAAGCGCGTTCTTTTGATCCCTGAAAAGAAGTGGTACTGCTTTCTCCTGAATCGGAGTGAACTTAACCATACCATTAGCTTTGAGAAAAGCCGCAATCTCTTCACTG
>JASFEF010000108.1:0-9173 GCA_050124975.1 Candidatus Thorarchaeota archaeon
ACGCGGAGGTTTGACACCAACACGTTCGGTCATTACCTCTACTAACTCCCCCCAGCTCATGGAGTCATCCGGACTGAGAATGAATGTGTTGTTGAGAGCAGCCATTGGAGTCAATGCAGCGACAAATCCAGATACAACATCATCAACATGCGTATACATGAACCGTGCACTCAGGTCGCGAGGAATGGCGAAGACCTTTCCATGATACAGTTCATGAGCAACTTCGTACATAACATAGAGGTCGCCTTCTCCCATCACACCTGTGGGCCGTAGAATGATGTGAGCCAAACCAGTATCAGCTGTTATCTCTCGGATTGCTCTTTCAGCTAAAACCTTGCTTTCTCCATAGCTGAAATCAGGTTTAAGTTCCGTATCTTCTGTGCCAGGAGGGAATCTGATTGCGCCCATTGTTTCGGCCGTTGAGCAATAGATGAATCTCTCAACATCAGTTCCAACACACGCATTCATCAGATTTGAAGTGCCCTCGATATTGACCCTAAACATAAGATCCTCATCACTTGGGTAAAAATCAAAGTACGCTGCGAAATGAATTACTACATTCACATCCTGGACTGCTTTCTCGAGACTCGAGATATCAAACAAGTCTGCCTCTCTGATTTCAACATTCTTTGGGAGTCCCTCAGTGTTGCTAGTCTTTCTTACAAGAGCCACAACTTCATGACCTGCCTCCAAAGCCGCTAAAACAACTCTTCCACCTAGAAAACCAGTTGCACCTGTGACAAGAACCTTCACTAGGATTCTCCTCGGACCCTTCCTCGCGAATACCCTCATTTATCTGTATCCAATTTTCCTAGGAATTCATCTAAAGCTGGTAGAACTTCTCCAGCGTTGCCAGTGATATGGATGTCTGCTGCACCAGTTAGCATGGTTTGCTCAATATTGACCTCAATGATCGTTCCACCGCTTTGTTTCACAATGTACGGAAAGGATGCAGCAGGTTGCACGAGCGCAGATGTCCCTATGACAATACAAGCATCAGCCAGCTCTAGCTCAGCATAGACCTTTCTCATGATAACCGGGCTGAGTGACTCACCAAACCAGACAACATCTGGACGCAAGTGGTTATTGCATTCTGGACATGATGGTATATCAGATGCTGGTCGATCCAGTCTTCCTTGATACTCACATGATGAACATTTCAAAGCCCAGAGATCACCATGAACTTCGAGAACATTGACCGAACCGGCTCGAAAGTGAAGACCATCCACGTTTTGCGTGATTAACGTCTTGAGGATGCCCTTCCTTTCCCAGCTAACCAGTGTGTTATGAGCTGGGTTGGGATCACATTCAGCAATCAGTCCTTGTCTCCATGAGTACCACTCCCAGACAAGAGTAGGATTTCGAGCAAAAGCGGATGGTGTGGCTAACTCCATTGCATCATAGTTACGCCACAGTCCATCCTTGCCACGAAAGGTAGGGATATTCGACTCCTTGGAAATTCCAGCACCAGTGAGTGCAACAAAGTAATCTGCAGTTCTGATTGAATCAGCAGCTTTCTTGAGAAGGACCTCATTCATTTTGAAACCCTAGAACCAGTATATATTTCTCTTTCTTAAGCCTGACTCCTTCCCAAATCCCAAATCCTCGGCTATGCCATTACGCTTATTAGGTGAGACGACAGAAGAGGATTCACTATTGTGAACATTTTGGGGATAGAATATGTCTGCTAGTGATGCCAGGAAGGTAAAACAGGTCAAAAGAAGAACCTGGATGATGCCTCAAGAGGTTGAGGTTTGGTACGTGTTACCAGCAATCAGAAGAGAGCTTGCCAAGGTCATGAAGACTAAGGTTGTTCCTCGAAAGAATGAGGACGGAGCAACTGTTGATCACAAGATAACTCAGAAAGAGATTGCACGGATGCTTGGTGTTACGGAACCAGCAATAACGCAATACTTACTGAAGAAAAAAGGTCGCAGGTCAAGAGGAGACCAAGTAGTCCTCCCTAGTCAAATATTGAAAGAGATTGATAAGTCAGCGGACATAATGATTGAGGAGTATGAGAAAGCTAGGAAGAGCGGCCAGGAAGACATCTTCGAAGAAATGACTCGCGAAATCAACCGCATCATCAGAGTCATGAGAGATGAGGGAGTCATGTGTGATATCCACCGTGAGTTTTGTGCTCATGTTAATGACCCATGTGATGCTTGTACTACCAAATAATGCGATGCAAAGTAGTTCGTTTCTCCAGCAGAAGGTTTTATCCGTGTTTGATGTACACTTGAAACTCCTAAGTAGGGTGTTTGCTATTGACAGGAGAAATCAAAGTAAGAATCGAGGACTCTCATGCAATACTTACAATATCACGACCTGAGAAACTAAATTCAATCACTAAGCCAATGCTTGTTGATTTCAGTGAGCAGGTTTCACAGATTCTCAACAACCCGAGTATCCGAGCTGTCATCTTTACAGGAGAGGGAGATCGGGCATTCAGTGCTGGATTTGACATGGATACGATAATGGGCCTCAAAGGCGCGGAAGTAACAGAATTCTTCAAATTACTGGAACGGACTATGCGTATTATTAGGGAGAATCGCACTTGTGTCACAATAGCTGCAGTAAAAGGACATGCAATTGGTTTTGGAGCAATGGCTGTTCTTGCTTGTGACTTTCGGTTCTTTGCTGACACTGCATCTTTCAGACTTCCGGAGGTTGAGTTGGGTGTCTTTCCTGGAGCTGGTGCTGCATCTAACTTGCTGCATCTTGTCGGTCCGTCTCGTGCCAAAGATATCCTCTTCACTACGAGGACAGTTTCAGCTAAAGAGGCACTTCAGATAGGTCTTGCAGATATGCTTGTAAATCAGGATGAACTGATGGAAAGGACAATGGAGTTTGTTGAACAGATACTGAACAAAGATCCAACAATTCTTGTTCGAACAAAGACATTGGTTGATGGTATGACTGGAAAAGACATCGCCGAAGCCGATGAGCTTGAAACAGCATATCTCGATGAGTGGCTTCGAGAGAGAGAAGAATCATCGACAGAATGATACTACTAGGGTTCGTCCGAAACTTTGACCATGAGTTTCCCCTTGTTTGAACCATCAAAGAGTTTTCCAATCGCTGTGGGAGCGTTTTCTAAGCCCTCCACGATGTCAACCTTGTATTGTAATCGATCCTCTGCAATCCATTTCTGAAGGTCCACGATGGCTTCTCTTGCTCGATTGAAATAATCGGTTACAATGAATCCTTCTATACGCACTCGTTTCGGGATAATGCTAGCTAGACTTGGACCCGAGCTTATACCACTGGTACTATACTGGGAGATCATCCCACATAGGACTATTCGTCCACGGAGGTTGATGAGAGTCAGGACTGCATCGAGAAGTGGTCCACCCACATTCTCGAAGTAAATATCAATTCCATCGGGACAATGCTTCCTCAGACTTCTACGAAGTTTTTCAGTCTTGTAATTGAAGGCTGCATCAAATCCAATCTCTTCAGTTAGCCACAGACATTTCTCATCAGTCCCAGCAGTACCAACTACACGGCATCCCTTTATTTTCCCAATTTGTCCAACAATTGACCCCACAGCTCCAGCTGCAGCTGACACAACCAATGTTTCTCCCGCTTTTGGTTTTCCAATATCAAGTAGTCCGAAATAGGCAGTCAATCCTGTAAGTCCAAAGACACTCAAATAAGCGGGAAGGGGGATAGAGGGATCTTTTGGAAATTTCATTAGACCCTTCCCATCAGTAACTGTAAAATCCTCCCAACCCAGCAAGCCATACACAAGATCTCCTGGATTGAATCTTGCATTATTAGATTCTTCAACGACCCCCAGAGTTATCCCATGCATGACATCGCCAATTGCCAATGCTGGCACATAAGTGACCCATTCTTGCATCCACCCCCATGCCGCCGGGTCGAGAGAGAGGTAGACATTGCGAACAAGCACTTCTCCATCAGCGGGTTTTGAAACCGGTACTTTCTTCCACGTAAAATTCGAGGGTTCAATGATTCCTACTGGACGCGAAGCCAGACGCCATTGACGATTAATCTTGGTTGTCATAAGTGAATCCTCCTACAAAGTGTTTAGCATAGCCTTTGACATAAGGTTTCCGAAGTTTATGAGCACATGAAATGAGGATAGTCGTCATCCTTAATTAGGAAGCGTGTCCCACAATTGACCTCTACTCAAGAGAGATGATTTCAATGGCAAAGACAGCCGTAGTAGCAATAGGCGGAAACTCCCTAATCAAAGATAAAGCGCACAAGACTGTTCCAGATCAGTATGCTGCAACAGCAGAAACATGCAAACACATTGCGGATATGATCCAACAAGGTTGGAATGTGGTTATCACATCAGGAAATGGACCACAAGTTGGTTTCATTTTGAGAAGGTCCGAGCTTGCAGAACATGAGCTGCATCCAGTACCGCTTGATTACTGCGGAGCCGATACTCAAGGTGCAATTGGATATATGATTCAGAGAGCTCTTTACAATGAGTTCCACAAGCGAGGTTTGAACAGGCATGTTGCATCCCTTGTGACGCAAGTCAGAGTTTCAAAAGACGATCCTGCCTTTCAAGACCCAGCCAAGCCCATTGGTTCGTTCATGGAGGAGAAAGAAGCAAAGAAAAGGATGAAGGAAGAGGGCTGGCAGATGAAGGAAGACTCCGGAAGGGGTTGGAGAAGAGTTGTTCCATCTCCAATTCCAGAAGAGATTGTAGAACTTCCAGGGATCAAAGCTCTACTTAATGATGACATCATTGTCTATGCGGTGGGAGGCGGTGGCATTCCAGTTGTTGCAAACGAGGCAGGAGAGCTTGAGGGTATAGCTGCAGTTATTGACAAGGATAGAGCATCGAGCCTTTTGGCTACTGATTTGAATGCAGATGTCCTACTCATCTCCACTGCTGTCGAACAGGTCTACCTCAACTTTGGTAAAGAGAACCAAGAGGCAATCGACAAGATGGACCATATAGAAGCTCAACGATACATTGACGAAGGGCATTTCACACCCGGATCTATGTTGCCCAAAGTAGAGGCATGCATTCAGTTTATCAAGAATGGTGGAGAAATGGCCATCATCACTGATCCGCCCAACATCACAAGAGCCTTGAAGGGAGAGACTGGAACTAGAATTGTTGCGGGATTTGCGGTTCCACCTCCACCAGAGAGGCGCTAGACCGCTAAATTAATCGTGGACCAATGCATTCGCGAATCTTGATGAAACATGAAGCTTGTAAAAATTTCCACAGATAATGCACCAAAGGCAATTGGACCCTACTCTCAAGGTATCAAGGCAAATGGCTTTGTCTTCTGCTCAGGTCAAATCCCAGCAAATCCATCTACTGGTGAACTGGTGACCGGGTCTATAACAGAACAGACCAAGCAATCACTCTCCAACGTAAAAGGAGTGATTGAAGCAGCAGGCTCCTCAATGGATAGAGTTGTGAAATGTACTGTGTTCCTCAAGAATATGGATGACTTCTCAGAGATGAATGAAGAGTATTCCAAATGGTTCAGCGACCCCCCGCCTGCTCGAGCTGCGGTTGAAGTAGCACGATTGCCAAAGGATGTTGACATTGAGATCGAAGCGATCGCACTCCTCTAGCTCAATAATGTAGGTTAATAAAAGTCAGAAATGGGTAACTTGGGATTGTAAGTATCTACTGACGCCATTCACTGGGGAGTTGATGGGTAAGCGCCGCGGCGTCATCACACTTAGTCGCATACCTAACTCTTATATCTCGGTTCGATAGGCACCATGATGCATATCGATATTGGTGAAACACATGAGTGTAGGACAAACAAGACTCTATGCAGTATTAGCTATCGTAGTATTGATTGCTGCTGGTGTAGGTGTATATCTTGTAGTGATGCAAAATACACCACCTCAAGAAGAAACACCAGAGATTACAGTTACTGGAACAGATGGAACAGCAGTCAACGTCACGCTTACAGAGATGACTGCGATGACGACCATAACTCGAGAGGGTTCCTACCAAAACACTTACGGCAATGTGAGGGGAATAGGAACATACACTGGGGTATTGATATCAGACCTTGTAGAGCTCGTAGGTGGATTGCTTGAACATGATTCAGTCAGGATAATTGCATCTGACGGTTATTCGCAGACATTTGATTATAGCAAGGTGTATCCTAATCCAACAGATTGGGACATTCAAGGAGATATGGTCCTAGCCTATGGGTTAAACCAAACAATTGTACCGGACTATGAAAAGGGATTTCAGCTCATCTTCCTCCCTGAAGATGGATACTACTCCAATGCAGATGCAAATGCGACTAGTGATCCAAACCCACGTGCTGCAGGACCTCAGTGTGTAAGTAATGTGGCAGAGATCAAGATTCTCCCTGGATTAGTTGTTGATGTGGCTGGCACAGTTGAATCGTTTAAATTGAGAGAGTTAGCAGATATGACATCAATCTCCGGAGAAGGAGGATATAGGAAGAGTAGTGGATCTATCAGTGGACCATACAACTTCACAGGTGTCAGTGTTTTCGATCTTATCTCAGGGATAGCAACACTTCCATCGAATTACACTTTGACTGCTACAGCAATTGATGGTTGGAGTAGTGAGTACACAAAAACAGTCGTTGAGGGAACCGTCAATGGATACACTCCAACTGGAGACCCTCTAGAAGAGATTCAGAGTACAATGTTGATTGCCTATGAAGAGGATGGAAACCCAATTGCCGACGAGGATGGACCACTACGCATTGTATTCATCAACGAAGATGGAAATCTAACAGATGGATATAGGTGGGTCAGACAAGTGGTAAGTTTCACAATTACGGAAGTACCATTGTCAAGCTTAGCTCAGGAAAATAACAGCGGAGCGATTTCAAGTGATTCATTGGTTGAAATGCAATTATGCGGTCAGAGCAAGCTTTTTACCTATTCATTGGTGCGCAGATTCTAGAAAACCATGGAGTACTGAGTGTTGGAGTCAACCTACACTGATAACGGAGAGGTCGAGTCTCTTGTTGACCAGGCTTCTTCACTCATTGAGAAACAACGCTTTAGTGAAGCAATGATTAAGCTTCATAGAGGGCTCTCGGTTGATCCAACAAATATCCGGGCACTGGAGAATCTGGTTATCTGTAATCTGGAGTTGGGAAAGCCAAAGATGGCCATTCAGGCATTGAACAGTTTGCTGCAGATAGAACCAACCTCCTCAGTCAGGTGGGGTGACAAGGGATTCATTCATCTCCTGTTGAATGAGAACTCTGAAGGAATAGGGGCGCTACGAAAGAGTCTGAAGCTCCAACCGCGAGACGTGCGTAAGTGGGAGTTACTGGCTACAGCACTCATCTCAGAGGACCAATGGGAAGAGGCTATTGATGCCCTAGAGAAATCAATTGACTTGGATCCGACCTCTGCAATCGCTTGGTACAATCTCGCGATTTGCTATCTATACTTTGAAGATTTTGTATCAGCACTGCAAGCCGCCGAGTACGCACTTTCAATCGATCCATCCCTCGGAGAACTTGCTGAAGGATGGATGAGTTTGATTGATGATGATTTCATCGAGTTAGATTATCCATCAATCGATGGAATTGCTGGCTCCTAGAATAGAGATTTAGCCCATATTGCGTCAGGTTGTTGATTCTTGAGGTCGGACCTTTTCGAGTTCTGCCTTAATAGCCTTTGAAGCCTTATTCATTTTGAAAGCCTTTGTAGTTTCAAGAGCCTGTTCAAGTGCCTCGATAATGCGTTTTCTCTCAAGGTCTTTCTCAGTTGAATCTTCAATTTGATCTAGAGCATCAATCTTCTTCGGCATCACACTGAGTAGTCCTTCGATTGCGTCCTGAGCTTCTTCTTTTGAGGCGAATGATTTGATATGTTCTGTATCATAGGACACTACGATCCTGTCTATCTGACTATACAATCGTCGATACTCATCTAGAGCTCCAGAAAGAATCTGTCTGACTTCACCTTCAGGATCTGCACCTTCAAGAGCATCACCTAGTTTCTCCATAGCCCCCTCAAGAAACTGCTTTCGTTCTGGAAGTTTCGTGCGTCTACGCTCCATCCATCTCCATTCATTTGATATCTGACGGGTAAGAGCAAGGGCTTGATTGATGGTTTCTCGAAACCCATCGAACTTGGACATTGCTTCATTCAGATCCTTTTCGAGCGTTTCAACAACATGAGTGAGTTGATAGCTTAGCATGTCACTAGCTTGAGCTTCAGCTAGAACACGACTTTCCTTAATTGTTCTACCAGCAGAACTCCATAAACGTTCGATATCCTCAGGGTTTCTATCGGTCCTCTTCCGGACATCAAGTTCTTCAGACAACTGTCGAATCTCATGACCAATTGCTTGTAGTTCTTGAATCTTTGCCTTCAGAAGAGCTTTTCCAAGTCTAATATTTAATTCATCGGTGAGAAGTTGCCTTTCTTCAGGTACTTCTAACAGAGCATGTGTGTTGTCAATCAATAGTTGCAAAGCATTCTCATATTCAAGAACTGACTCATGAAACATGCCTTCTTCATAATGCTTGTCAGCCTTCTTCTCGAGTTCAAGAGCTCCTTCCAGAACATCGTAAGGAGAGGTCTTCAGAAGACTGTCTGACAGTATTGGAGGGGAATCAGAACAGACATCAAGTGGTCTTCCTGATGCTGTCAATTTAATAACAGTAATTCCATCCTGGGTTGCGATATAGAGAAGGTCATGGTCAGCATCAACCCATACAATCTTCTGACCATTCAGGGACACATCCCCTATCTCTTCCCCATGCTTCAGATCCCAAACGGTCAAAGTTCCATTGGTCATCGCCACAACTAAGTAATAACTACTAGCCCACATAGAAGAAACAGGGCTGGAGTTTTTTGATTTTAGTGTCCGAACCAGCTCCCATTCAACTCGATCGTAAACAGCAACCTCACCAGTTGAATTCCCAACCAAGACAAACTCAGCATTTCCTGAGAGAACTCCACCTTTTCCTTTCTTGTCCAACCGTGCTAGTTCAGAAGGCGCAGTATCAGTGTCTTTCAACCAGACTCGAGGTTCTTCTTTTTTTGTGCTTGTGCATATGATTTTGTCATCAGACCAGAGACTCGTGAGGTCCGATTTGTGAAGCTGCCAACTTGAGGTTTCGTGTGTATCCTTTTGGATAGAAACCAGTCTCCCATCACTAGCTCCGACATAGAAACAGTCACCGTGTAGGGTTGAAGTCAAAGCT
>JASFEF010000109.1:0-9168 GCA_050124975.1 Candidatus Thorarchaeota archaeon
CTGGTGGATATAGCTGTGCATAATCTGGATGTTAAGGCTGATACACTCATAGGTGTCCCCCATTTCGAATCTCTAACTCGTAAGAGTCTGAGAAATCTAGTCGACAAAATTGGTTTGAGTGATTTACAGGCCTTTGAGTCTTCATGGTCAGTGAAATGTCTGTTTTGTGATGATGCACCGGAATGTCAGAACCCAACGAGAGCGAACAGTATTGAATTCGTCATCAAACAAATCGATGATTCATTGGCCAAGGTGAGTGGCCACACTTCTTATGATGAATTAAGAGAAGAAGCCGAATTCCTAAAGAAACGAGTCAAAGAGGATGGATCATCTGCAGCGTCATTGATGTACTTCATTGGAACGAAGAAATGAAGAAAGAAGGCAACCCTTTTGTCCTAGGAATCCTCTTTGCTATTACTTCTATAATGAAGGAGGACGTTCTCTAATGGATGAAAGTGTCTACAAGATAATCGATTTAGTCGGAACCAGCAAGAAGAGCTGGGAAGACGCAGTCAACAGCGTGATTGTTAAAGCTTCTCAAAGCCTTCGTGATCTTAGAATCGCTGAGGTCAAAGAACTCGATGTGAAAATCGAAGACGGCAAAATTGCTGCCTACCGAGCACGAGTCGCATTGAGTTTCAAGTATGAGAAAGAGTGAACATCTTAGACAATCTCTGATTAGGGGGTGAAATACCCCCTAACACTATTTTTGATTATGATGATTTCGGATGGCGAACAGCTAGTTCTGTTTCCCATGTATTGATTATTTCATCCAGTGGAGTTCCATGTATCTGAATTTTATTGTATTCTGACTCGCCCAATTCTCTTTCTATCGCATGTTTAAGATATGGTATATTGAAAGGGTCAAGTCCACCGATTTTTGCTGCGATACAGTCTAGGGCAAGGGGATCCTGACTCGCGAGAATTGTGTTGAGTTCTATGGGTTCCATTCCTGTTGTATTTGACATATTGATGTCATCGCTCACAAGTATGGCATCAATAACATTGAGTGATGGTTTGATCACCATGTTGACATCTGCGAGACCTTGGGATAGATTCTCGTGAATTCGCTTCTTCTCACCTCTAGGGCTCCACCAATGTTTATAGTCCGGATGAAAGTACTTTCCTTCGGTGTTCAAGAACTCGGAAGAAAGCGGAACTGAGAATCCAGGAGGTTTCTCATGCGAGTATTCTCCTTTTCCAGGGAGTACCCCTACAAGATTCTTGACTGCCAAGCTTGCCCATTCACTGCGTCCTGGGACCTTTCTATAAAGCTTCAACTTCGGCACATTGATCAACACGTCACAATCAAGAATGACTCTCGGAACGCTTAACTCCTTGAATAGTAGACCACCTGGGACTCTCACATTAGTAGTCGGGCTTTTATTCAAATCTACTAATTTCATGCTATATTTTTCTGCCAGCTCTGTGTACCCGCTAATCCGATAGGCGAGCTTTGTATCAATACCACCTGACCCTTCAGCTATAGTCAAATCCACTGGACCAACACTCTGACACATTTCTACAATGGCTTGGATAATCGGTGGGTCTGTTGTAAAGCCTGTAAAAGGAGGCAAGCCAAAGACCAGGTTTGGTTTGATTACAACTTTGTCTTCTGGCTGTATAAAACTCTTAATCCCACCCAGTAATCGAATTGACTCCACGACTGCAGTTCTGATGTTATAATCCTGTACAATGGACACGACTGTCATAATCTCACCGCCATAATTTTCGAGTCTTGATTTTAATTATCCAACTCTCTTGATGAAAGAAAGATGGGGAGGTTCCTGAATGGAATCAAGAGCCTCCCTTTTTTGATGTTGCCACTTCAGTTTATTATGACTGGGCCTATAGCAATACCACTGACAAACACTTCTGACCATTCTATTTGACCGTGCATGTGCACTTTGTGACCAACCAGATCAGAGTACTTTCCAGTTGCCATAGTAACTTCACCATTCATCCGGAATTTCCAGTTCGAAGAAACAGTATTGCCTTTGTCAATTCCTGCTATCATGTCACCATCCTCATCCGTGATTTCCCAGTACTCAGTGAAGAAATGCACTCGCCAGGGGAAGTCAGGAGGATTCCCTAGGTCCTTAGGTGGAATGGGTCCGGTAGCCCAGAACACCATCGTTCCATCAATGTCTCCACTAATAGTTCCAACCCAAATGGGATTAGCAGGATCCACAAAGACATCAGGATTGAATGATACATACATCTCGCTTCGATACTGAGCAGCATCGACAGGGGGCACTAAGGCTACGATAAACGTCAGTGCCACGAAAACAACACCTAAGCGTTTTACCAAATTTATCTCTCTCAGCTTTTTCACCTCCTAATTAGCCTTCTAATACCAACTAAGACGAAAACTGATGTTTCGCAGTTGTGCAACAGACTTTGCTACTCGACGCAACAGAGTATACTGCAAGTAGTGTTGAGGCTTCATAGAATATCAATTGGTGGGAGAGAGTTGACACTAAAACATGCAGAATCTGCAGATTATTGACCTGATTCGATTCTGTCCTTTGTAAAATGTTCACCTGAAAGCCAGTTTTATTAGCAAAGCGTTGCATATTGTTGCAGTGGCTGTAGGGAAAGAGGTAGCCCATAGAATCTCCAAACCAGACTGACAACCAAGAATCGTTTCCCAAGTCAACAGAGTCGCGGTGAGTAGATTGGATCCACTGGATTGGGCATTGTTATGTCAGCTATCGGGCAACGGGAGGATGAGTTACCAAGCACTAGCGCGAAAACTCAGTGTTTCACCAAATACGGTCAAGAATCGTATCAATAAACTTCGCAAACAGAAAGTGATTATTGGCTTTGGAGTCACGGTGAGCATGGAAATGCTCGGTGACGAGTATATTTTTGGTAGGATTTCAACAGATGGGACTGAGAAAGTGCTAGAGTTCATGAAGCAAATTGTTGTTAGATGGCCTAAATTATGCGAGATCTATCGTACCAGTGACAGACGCTATGAGTATTGGGCCAGAGTGTCAGGAGCCTCTGAAACATTGGGTCTTAGAATGTATCTTACAGAACTTGATGGAGTGACCGATGTAGAAATGAGGCCTGTTGTTTTTCTTTGTCCCAATATGCCTCCTAACTACTTTTTCAATACGAGAGGAAAGAAGGTGACCTTTACTCAGCATCAGCTATTAGTGCTGAGGAGTTTATACGAAGATGCTCGAATACCGGTTTCCCAAATTGCACAAAGAACAGGCTTAACCCCAAGACGGGTTCGGAAAATCTTACACGAGTTAGAAGAAGGCGGTGGTATCCACTTCTCTGTTGGCTACGATGCTTTTGCATTTGGAGATCTGGAATATAGGATGAAGATCTACTATGACGAAGCTCAGACGACAGGTCAGGACATCATAATGGGGTTGTATGAGAAATATCCTGTAAACTTTTGGTGGGCTAGCATAACAACCAATGAACCAATCGTTGATGTGGGTCTGCTAATTGACCGCCCGGGTAAAGGGATGCCCATTATGGAAGATCTTAAAGAAACTTCTTTCATCAGGTCGATTGAGGATTTTGTTTCTTATCCCAAAGTTGTTTCTAATATATCCCCTCTTCGTCGAAAACTAGAGGAGATACTGACTGAGGCTGGCTTGCTGACCGAGTCTGACATAATTAGAATAAGTCCCACTCTCATCGATAGGAGAAAACTAAACTCTGAATGAAACAGGGTTCATTAGCATCATATTTCAATGTCTTCTTCAAATTAATCATTCAGGAACCAGTTTTATTAACAAACTGTTGAATATAGTTGCAGTGGCTGTAGGGAAAGAGGTAGCCCATAGAACAACAAAACCAGACTGACAACCAAGAATCGTTTCCCAGGTCAACAGAGTCGTGGTGAGTAGATTGGATCCCCTTGACTGGGCCTTGATATGCGAATTGTCTGGAAGTGCAAGGACGCCATATTCGGCACTAGCAAAGAAGTTTGATATCTCTACAAATACTGTCAAGAACCGAATCAACAGACTTCGCGAACAAGGAGTGATTAAGAAGTTCGGTATTTGTGTGAGCTTTGAAACCCTTGGTGCTGAAATGGTGTCTGGTTTCGTAACTACTAATGGGTCTGAGGATGTCATAGAGCTTATGAAACAGATTGCCAGCCAACCCATGATTTGTGATATATGTCGCAACGCTGATAGGCGCTACGAATACTGGGCTATGGTAAAGGGGGCCAACGAAACATTAGGACTCAGACGTTTTCTAACAAGCCTTGATTGCCAAACAGATGTGCAGATGCAACCCATTGAACTATATTATCCAAACAAACCCGCCACATATATGGGAAACACAAGAGGGAAGAAGGTCACCTTTTCACGTGATCAGCTGCGGGTTCTAAGATGTTTGGTCATCGATTCCCGACTCCCTATTTCTCAGATTGCTACCCAAACAGGATTCACACCCAGGCGAGTGCGAAGAATCCTTCGGGACCTGTTGGAGGGTGGCGGGATACACACCTATGTTCTGTACCATCCATTTGAATTGGGTGATCTGGAATACAGGATGAGAATTCGCTACGATGATTCCGAAATAACTGGACGTGATATTTTAATGGCGTTGTACGAGAAGCATCCAGAAGTATTCCTTTGGTCAACCATCACAACCAATGAACCAATTATTGACGTGGGTCTAATCATTGACCGTCCAGGTAAAGGACCTCCAATCGCTAATGAGATTAAATCAGCTGCTTACACTGAGTCCGTGGAGGACTTTGTGACTTATCCTAGAGTTGTTCACGGTATAAACCGACTCAGTGCTCATTTATGGGAAATATTAGAAAATGCTGGCCTTAGACCAGTACCCGCAGAATGACTCACATGAATTAGCACATCTGATTGTTTCCATCCAATGCCAGTCTTAATAACAACCTGCTGGATATAGTTACGGACGCTGTTGGGGATGTGGTTGTTTCAGGATTTTCAAACCAATCAAACAACAGAAAAAGCCTGTTCAAGCCATTAGAAGTGTGGTGAGTAGATTGGACCCACTTGATTGGGCCCTGATATGTGAACTATGCGGGAACTCAAGAATGCAGTACAAGGCACTCGCAAGTAAATTCAATATCTCACCCAATACTGTCAAGAACCGAATCAACAGACTTCGTGAACAAGGGGTGATTCGGAGGTTTGGCGTTTGCTTAAGCTTTGAAACGTGTAGCATTGAAAATGTGGCTGGTTTTGTTACTACCGATGGATCTGAGAATGTGATAGAGCTGATGGAGCAAATCGTTAGCCAACCGATGGTGGTCGAAATCTATCGTACAAGTGATAGACGGTATGAATACCATGCAATGTTGGTGGGAGCAAGTGAAACTCTGGGGCTCCAACGGTTTCTAAGAACTCTTGATGGTGTTGTAAATATGGAAATGAGACCCATTGAATTTCTATTTCCTAACAAACCCTCCACTTATCTTGGAAATACACGAGGAAAGAAGGTCACTTTCACACGTGAGCAGCTACGTGTTCTGAAGTCTTTGGCTGAAAATGACTCTCGACTGCCTGTTTCCCGGATTGCTCAAGAAACAGGATTCACTCCTAGACGGGTGCGTAAAATCATCCGAAACTTAGAGGAGGGTGGTGGTGTCCATTTCCCTGTTTACTATGATGTATTTGCATTGGGAGATATGGAATATCGAATGAGAATCAGTTATGACGATACGGAAACGACAGGTCAGGACATCATAATGGGGCTGTACAAGGGATATCCAGAGATATTCTGGTGGGCAAGCATAACAACCAATGAACCAATCGTTGATGTGGGTTTAATCATTGACCGCCCTGGTAAAGGTCCACCAATCGCTGCTGAGATTAAATCAGCTGCTTACACTGAGTCTGTAGAGGACTTTGTGTCCTATCCTAGGGTAGTTTATGGTATAAACCGGCTCAATACTCATTTATGGGGTCTGATTAACGAATCTGGTCTATAACTCCCAATACTCTCCATTATATCTCAAATCGCATATCAGAGATTGAACTATCTGGATCCCTCGCTGGGATATCAAGTTCCTTCCGCATATGCTCGAGCATAACGTTCCTGTTCCTCTGTCCACCTGCCTATTGAGCCCATCAAAACACCCTTTTGTACCATAGATGTCTATATCGCTCTTGGAATCCATACTTCATGTACATCCTAATTGCGGCAAGATTTGTACTCCGAACTACAAGTTCAGATATTCTGTGACCCTTACGCAACGCACGATTCAGAAGCTCAAGAAGCAATGCCTGACCATAGCCTTTTCGTAGATATTCTGGTAATACTCCCATCCCGTGGATTTGTAGAACTGTATTTTGGTTCTTGAGATCTCTTGCGGTGACTAACCAACCTGAACACAGTCCAATCGGTTTACCATTCACTTCACCAATGACCAATAAATCTGGATCAAAGGTAGTGTGTCTGATTTGGGCTTTCAGTGACTCAACTGCCACCTCCTCATAATCCGGACTATTCCTAAAAATATCATTCTGAAGCTGCGCCCATGTTTTTAACTCTGTCTGGATATCCAGAGTTCTGATTTCTAGACCTTGAGGTTGATCTATGGGTCCTATTGGTTCGTCGTATTCCAGCCGCATCTTAATCCACGAAAAATCATGCTTGAAACCGTGATATTCAGCAAAAGCTATTGCATCAGACCGAAAACTAGGAATTCTACCTACAAATGATGTTGACCCTTTATTCCTCCCAGTTTGGATAAGGTGTTTCAACACCATCGAACCAATGCCTTTCTTCTGATAATCTGGATGTACCTGAACCATTATCCGAGAGCTCGGAGGTGAGGTAGTTTGTGAGAATATTGTACCGGCTGCTATCAGACAACCCTTGGAGTTTCTAATCTGTACGATATCGCGACCAATCTCAACTGTTGGATACGAAAAGGAATCCTTGAAGTACTCTCCACTGATCTCAACATGGTCTGGGTTATCTCGTGAATCTATTACATTGTATAATGCTGCATAATCATCAAACATGGCATCATTTCCAGGCTCGAGTAAGAAAGAGTCGGATTCAGTCTTCATTTCATCCCACCGTCTGTATTCTCTTTGGCATCTGAGGTGCGTACGAGGACCATATCCGTCTCTTCCTGATTTGCTTGTGGTGAAGTACTGCACATCCAAGGTCTGTTATCTGAACATGCTTATGGCGATTGATTCGTGATCTAGTTACATAACCAGCTAGCTCTAAGTTACGAAGGTGTCGAGATAATCCTGATTGTCTAATTCCAGTATCTGCGGCCATCTCTTTCTGATGCACAGGTTTGTCATAGCTCTCAAGACAACTGAGTATCTCACACTTTTGGTGAGTTAGATTGACTATCTCAGATGGCCATACCTCAGAGATATTGAGAATCTCATTACCTCTTACTAAGAGTAGAGACGCTTTCACAATCATGGCACAAATGCACGCCGCTAATGCCATCGTGCAATTCTCGGATGATATACTAAACTCAATGGTACATTGGTCAAATTTCTGAGAATCTAAGGCATTCAGAGTTGAGGATAGAATGTTGGTGAGATTGTTTGGCACAACTCTTACAGGTGAAACTGTGATACCAAGATTGACAAATTTATTGATGAGAGATTCAGCGTCATCCTCCTGATTATTAGTATAGATAAGGATAAGCTCATCTATACGTCTTCTAACAGCTATATGTTCTATGTTCTTCAGCATTCCAAGGAATGCAACATGGATTGTTGGATTTGTCATTGTCTTCATGCTCCATTGATTGTGTTAATCTCGAATCTCCTTCCGAGGTCGATAGAACACAACATCACGAACATCTTTTGATGATGATAGTTGGGGTCTGAAAATTCTTCAGACCCCTGGGACCCACCCTCATGCAGGTTTTTCGTTACAACACTTCCCCCGTCTGGAGTCTTTTTGGTCCCAAATTATGAATCTAATTTTGAGTATATAAGCTGTCGAAGGACCATCAAAATCTGGGCTATGCTTGAAAAGAATGCAGTCTTTGACAAGTCCTGTTGTGAAATCGGTTGCAATCATCAAGCTTTTTCGTTTTTTTCAAAAATCATGTTACCGGTGTTCTAATCTCACCTAGTATCGAGGTTTTGCAGGTGCAAGAGATTCGCGTTGAGAATCTGTCGTTTTTTCTACTAGGTTCTTGCATTCCTCTCTTAATACCTTCAACCAAGAATCAACATCGTTCTTCTGTGCTTTCCATCTTTGATTCTCAACATCCCAGAATTGACTTGGAAATTGCCAGTGACCCCAGATGCCACTACTAAAGGGGGAAATAGTGACTGGCCATTTTAGTAAACGAAGTGTTTTCATCATCTTTGTTGAACCACCTACCGGCAGCTCTACAATCATGAGAAGATTCCTATTCTTTTCATAACGCAGGAACACTCTTGGAAGTTCTCTGGACCATGCATCAAGAAGACTAGCAGTCCTCGCATCATTTGCTCTTAGTGCCGTTCTTTCCACAAGACCAATGTTGTAAACAGCCCAATCTCTTCGGATTAATTCCTCTGCTTTGAGTCTCTTCAATCGTTTAATGAGATTAGTTTGTCCTATTGAAAGTTCTCTCCTAAGCGCTCGTGTAGAAGTTAGTCCTTGTGTTATTGATTCGAGAATACGCATATCACGAGAATCAAGATAGTGATCAGTTGTTCTAGCAGGATAATCGATATTTGCCATTATCTGGTCAATTGACTCTTCTTTAATTCTGTTACCCCAGCCTTCCATTGCAACCCATGGAATCTCCCAGCTATGAGTTTTTGCATTATAGTGATAGAACGAGTTTGAAAAGCCTACGGAGAATGTTTCTGCAACATCATAACCAATGCCAAACTCTTGTAGAATGGAAGTCATTTGTTCTAAGGAATGGATGTTCGCCGCACTGTCAGGTACCGCTAATCGAGCCATGGTTTGCCAAGGTCCATTGAGAATTGTCCTCACATCATACAAGAAGGGAGATTTTGCTAGAAGCTTAGTTGGATCACTCCAAGATGGTCCCGTGAGAAGAACATGGAATGTTCTTATTCCAATTGTAGAGAAGGGGACTGTTGTGTGCTCTATTAGCACAAACTTACGCTTCAAATGATTAATTCTAGTGCAGACCCACGATTCACTCAGTCCGGTAATCTCTGCTATATGCCGATATGATGCATCACGATTTTTCATCAA
>JASFEF010000110.1:0-9158 GCA_050124975.1 Candidatus Thorarchaeota archaeon
ATATGATAGACACCAAAAAGAGGTAGACAAAATTGACAACAGAAGAAACGAACGACACTGTGGCTATGGACACCTCGGCGACCATGTCAATAGACGAGGTTCACAGCACCACGAATGATATTATTCGAGAATGCGGCCGCATAATCGTTGGGAAAGAAGACATCCTACGAGATGTCCTGATTGCTTTCCTCTCTAACGGTCATGTTGTACTTGAAGGAGTACCTGGCATCGCGAAAACCTACATGGCTCGAACATTCGCTTCTATTTTGGGCTGTGCATTCAAAAGAATACAGCTCACCGTAGACACACTTCCAGCCGATTTGCTTGGAAGCAATGTGTTCAATCAACGGACAGGCGAGTTCTGGTTCCGCAAGGGTCCAGTATTTTCGAACCTTGTACTGGCTGATGAGATTAACAGATGTCCTCCCAAGTCACAAAGCGCATTGCTCGAGGTAATGGAAGAACGACAGGTATCAATAGAGGGTGTGACCCGAAAACTCCCGAAACCGTTTCTGATTATTGCTACTCAGAATCCGGTGGAACAAGAGGGTACATACCCACTACCCGAAGCGCAACTTGATAGATTCATGTTCCGTCTGATACTGGATTATCCCACCGATGACGATGAGGCTGAAATCGTACGCAGAAAGCATCTTGGTGAAGCAACCGACCTGAGTGTTCTAGCTGATCCTGCAGCAATGGTAAGGATGCAGAACACATGTCGGACTGTGTTCATCGAAGAAGATGTCATCAACTACATTCGTGACATCGTCGTGCGTACGCGAAACGATCCGCAAATCCTGCTTGGAGGATCCCCAAGAGCATCACTGGTGCTCATGAACGCTTCAAAAGCCCGAGCAGCGATGCTTGGAAGAGACTATGTCATCCCCGAGGATGTACGTCGGCTCTCAGTGCAAGCGTTGAATCACAGGCTCATTCTCAAACCTGAAGCTGAGCTTGAAGGATTGACAGTGAGTCGTGTTGTATCTAAGATACTAGGAGAAGTAGACTGTCCCAAGTAGTACACCATGCCGTAAGCTAGATGGGGAAGATACGAATTGATAACACAGAGAGGCTTCGTGGTAGTGTTCGCAGGAGTCCTGCTGCTAACTAGTGGGTTCTCCTTCATTAACTTCTACCTCGTACTCCTAGGTGTCTATTGTGTGATTGGTCTAGTGGTCACGCTGCCTCTCTTCGCGTTGACTGCCAATCTAGCAGGTATTGAAGTCGATCGACAGATTGACAAAGTGAAAGTGTTCTCAGGTGATTTTCTACGTGTCCGTGTCACAATCCGAAATACATCTAGACGTCATTTTGACTTCATAGAGGTCCATGACCAGTATCCAGAAACATGGATCCTGGCAATTGGTGAGAACTTCATCGCCTCTAGGATTGAGCCTGGCAGTAGCATGACCTTCTCGTACATATTGCAAGCACGAATGCGTGGGCGTTATTATCTTGGACCCACTGAGGTCATCATGCGGGATAGACTTGGTCTTCACTACTACAAGAGGACTCTGATAGAACAGACAGAGGTTCTAGTCTATCCTACATGGAAAGATGTTCGCCGACTCGAGTCCTTTGCAAAACAGCGACAGCTCGGTCTCATGTTTGGTGCTCACCGAACCAAGACAGTGGGAATGGGCACTGACTTTGCAGGTTTCAGAGAATACGTTCCTGGTGATGAGTTCCGACTAATTGATTGGAAATCTAGTGCAAAACGAGGAGATATGGTAGTCAAACAATGGGAACAGGAGAAAAATGTCCAGATTGTGTGTATGGTGGACACCAGTGGTAGTATGGGGAACGGCTATCCCGAAAACACAAAGCTTGAGTATGCAATCCGTGCCGCTGTTCTGCTCACTCATATGGGTCTTGAGAGGAAAGATCTAGTCGGCACTTGTGTCTTCAGCGATATTGTTCATGGCTATGTACCTCCAGGCACTAGACCTAACCATATGTACGATGTTCTTGAAATCTTGGCAATGGCCGAACCCCAAGGATGGAGTGATTATGAAACAGCCATTGCGCATGTTGTTGGTCAGAGTAAGAAACGCACGCTCATCATTTGGTTGACTGACCTCGAAAGGAGTCCTGCTCCCCTCCTAAATGCCATGAAGACACTAGTTGCTAATGGTCATAAATCACTCGTCATCAGCCCATTTGGTCCGTGGTTTGAGGCTCCAGTTGGTCAATTCGGGCCAGTGGAGAAGGTTTTGTCTGAGGCTGTGTCTGAAGAGCTCTGGGAGCGTCGGAACAAGATAGCAAGAGCGCTATCCAGATTCGGGATAAACGTGATTAACGTCGGACCAGAAGATTTCCTTCCAACAATCATACGGACGTACGAGCAGGCAAAACAACGGGGGGTGGCGGTGTTCTGAAGGTTGTCACATGGATTCTTCGGATTGCATCTGTCGCAACATTTGCTGCCATGTGTTTCCTAGTGTATACTATCCTCGATCCCAATGATTTCTGGCACTGGGATGCTCCATACGCCTTCATAGTTACAGTATTCCGTCTAATGTCATTGGTTGTCTTCTTCCTTGCAACGACGATGGTAAGCGGTCTTGCTAGTGCATTTGCAGGTGGAGCTTTACCGGACAATCTGATTGTAGGACTCTACAACACACTTGTCCTTAGAACTTGGTACATGCAACCGTATGGTCACACTGGTCCCTTGACCAACATTCAAGAAGTTTGGACATCATTTCTAACCAATTGGAATAATGTTCTCTCAGCACTCTGGGACAACACGTTCCTATTCCTCTACTTCCTATGTGCTGGAGTTGGCATCGCACTATTTCTACAATCACTTGTGAGGATGGACCACAAGTTTGTTGGTGGTGCTTTTCTCGCGATTCAGGCAATCGTCATTCTGGCTGCTTACAGAGCCCTGATTGTACCAGACATCAGTCCATTCCCTGTAGAGTTTATGGACTTTCTTTTAACAGAAGCTCAACTTCTCGCATTAGTGTCCTTTGCATACCTCGAAGTGAGTTATCAGATGATCTATAGCTATTCGGTCGGAAAACCGGTTGAAGACAGAGAGGAGACCCTCAAGAAACAGCTGCTTGCATTGCGTCAAGCGACAAGGAAACAAGATGCAATAGAACGTGGTGAGAAGGTCAGCACAACCAGCATGAGTCGATCTACAGGTGCAACTGCATTCTCATTCCTTAGAGAAGCAATGGAAAGAAAAGTAATGGGGGGCCAATCCGCTTTGGAGAGTCTGGATGCAGTTTCAGATGTCCGCAGGTTGCAAATCTATGTTGATGAGCTACTTCAGAGTGACTCTAGGGCAAGAGATGAACTCACGGCAAAGGCTGCTGCGCCCTCATCATCCTATGTCATTGGATCCACTATTACAGGTTCGGCAATAAGGTTCCTCACTGTCGTGGCGGTCTCATTCATCCTGATGAGCCCCAATGTTGTAAGGATGCTACTCAATCTCCCAATCGGTATAGAGAATAGCGTCGAGATGCTTCAGCCTGAGATTGTTATACTCTTTCTCGTACCTGTAGTTGGGCTCTTCCCCTTCACTGCTGCAGTGATTAGCTGGATAGCGAAGCGAGATGTAGTTGAGAAAGAGAAGCTCACTAAGGAAGAGAAGGAAGCTCAGAAGCAGAGAAAGAAGGACTTGGCCAGAAAGAGAAAAGAAGCTGAGCAGGCCCGCAGAGCTCGCGCCAAGGCCAGGAAGAAGCGAAAGGATGATGAGATAGAAGTGGATGAATGGGACAAGGCTCTTGAAGACGCGTTCAGATGATAGGGCTTTTGGTGGAATCTACCGATGTCAAAAAGTGTCGTTCTGACCCATGGTGACCTTGATGGAATAACCTCCGGAGCAATCGCATTATTGGTCTTCCCGGGTTCTGATTTCTATTTCACACGACCTTCGCAGGTACACCAAGATTTGTACCGGGTGGTGAAAGACAAACCTGACATCGTTCATGTGAGTGACATAGCAATCAATTCAAAGAAGTTCAGCGAGGTTCTACGAGCACTTGATAGGTTCCCAGAATCTACAGGGATCCACTGGATAGACCACCATCCAATGACTACCAAGGAGCGAAGGGAATTAGAAAAACGAGTTGACCTTGTTCATGTAACTGGTCCCTGTGCTGCTGAATTGGTCTACAGGACGTTCGAAGGACCCCTTCCAGAGCATGCACTTCGTCTTGCCCTCTATGGTGCAATTGGTGATTATTGTGATGACACTCCTTTTGCTCAGACCCACTTTGATGATGTAGACAAACGAACACTCTATCTCGAAGCCGGACTACTTGTACAGGCATTACAAGAGATTGACTACCGAAAAGAGTCCAAAGACTTGGTTCATCAGTTAGCCATGGGTATCAAACCAAGCTCGATGGATGACATAGTTTCTCTGGCAATAAAAGCGACTAGAATCGAGCATGAGGTGTTTAGATACGTCCAACAAAACGCAAGAAAGCTTGGTCCAGTTGGTTATGTTCTGGACATGCCAATCAATGGCTACCGCGGGAAAAGTGCCAAGTTCTCAGCCTACGTGACAGACTCGAAGGTCGGTATTAGTGCGAGATCCTCCGATGATGAGGTGGACATGAGTATACGCCGAAGAGGAACAAAGGTGGATCTCAACAAGACGCTCAACATCATCCTGAAAGACCTAGAGGGAAGTTCTGGTGGTGGACATCCTGCGGCCGCTGGAGCCAGTCTAGACAGGAATGATTTTCCAAGATTCCTCCAACTGCTAGCAGATCATGTTGACAAACACACCTAGATGAAAATGAATGCAGTCAACATTACCCATATCACAGTCACAACAGCTTCTCCCGCCACGACACCGCTGAGGATTCTGCTTGTTCTACTATACCCAGCATCACATACCTCAACCTGTTGTGGTAGGTGATCCGTAAGGGGAACTGGATCCCGTAATTGTTTGGCTCTATAACTGATATATCCACCAATGAGAATTGTGACTGAAGTGGCTGGTGGGATAAGTACTCCAACAACAAGGCTAATCGGGCTGAGACCGCGTTTACTCAACTCCCTACCCGCTAGGTAGCCACCTATTCCCCACGCCAAGAGATATAGAAAGGCTAATGCAGGATGAATACCTGGAAGAGAACTCAGTCCAGGTAGTTGGAAATCCCCTATTCCTTGAAGGCTAAGAACAAGGAACCCAAAGAGTTGCGCTGCTGGGCTTGGGAAATCCACACCCCCAAATCCATACGTACTGAATATCTGGAAGGTTATGAAAGAACCCACAGTTGTTCCAAGAATAGTCCCAATAAACACCGCTTTCAGAATGTTCCTTCCACGAACCCCAGTCATTCTTCCTAGCTTCAGATGAACAAGCAGTGCAATCGCGGCATCCTGAATAGCACCAAGCATTCCCATGAAAGTCGTGATGGCTGAGAATGTCACCCTAAAGAAGAGGATCGCAGGTATCGCAATAATATCTGAGATATAACCTGCCAGCATACCTGTTTCACTAATAGCTCTAGCTGTGAAATACGCTGATACCAGTGATAGGGGTGTGCCAAAGATAATCAAAAGCCAGTGAATCTCAAGAGGAGAAGTCGCACTCTCCATGAATGGCTTGACGAACCAAAACACCACTAATCCCACAATCATGAAGAGACCCATCGACACAAATGCAATCCATAATGGAATATCTCCTCTCCTCGAACGCAAGAATTCTCTCGGATCTTCTATGATCTGTCTGACATCTTCTTTGATAGTTTCGATGGCGAACAGTTCTTCCTTGACTCTCAGTATCCTAGACAGCTCGTCGCTCTTGTGTGGTGTTTCTATAATAATCACACCATCTTCTTCTTGGGGGACTAATTCCTCTTGGACCTCTTCAGGAGTTAGATTCCTTTCCTCCTTAGTTCCAACGACATCTGCAAGAATAACAGTGACAAAGATTCCTAGAGCCAAATACAAAATTTCAGGTCTCTTTAGATGTGAGGTATAGAGAATGCTTCCATCTGCTCCTTCGAGGATTATCCAGATCAGAATCGAAATGATACTCCCCAATACCATGACGAGTGCACGTTTCCACCCTACGAAGAATCCGATACCTGCTATCATTGGTGAGTTGCTCATACCAATCCAATCTGGTATCACAGTCACTGCTGGAGCTACAGGTGCAAATGCATATGGTACCGTACTTAGGGATGTGCCACCAACACTCTCTGCGACCTTTGTTACCCCTACCCAGGCTCCTGATGCTGCAAGTCCAATACCAACAGCTTTCCTCGACTCTGCATCACTACCAATGGAGTTTATGCATTCAGCTTGGGGTTGCACACGAGGCCAGGGTTCAGTTTCGAACCTCTTTCTAAAAGGCGTGAGTAGCACTATTCCAAAGACTGCGCTAATACCAGTTGTGAACATAATGAAAAAGAGAGTCATTGTAGGGTCATAGGCGACATGGTTCACATTGAAGAGAGGGTTTTCTAGATTGAAAATTGCAATAGCTGGATAGGTTAGAAGGACACCTATTGCGACCATAGATGATGTATTAGCAATGGTCACTGCGACTGCGTTTTCTTCCCGGGTGTACCTTCCTTTCATGCCAAGAAAGATAGCTCCAAGCATCTCTGCTCCGACTAGAAACACAAGACCAATCTTCAGAGCAAGGTATATGCCCATGAATGTCATTACGATGCCAACAATCAGACCTGTCGCCATGGCTCGTTTTGTCAACGGGAACTTCGGTTCGGCTCGAACAATGCCATAGAGAATACAGCTAGCAAGAGTCCATATGACAATCTCAGAGAGGAATCCGAGGAAAAAACTCAGGGATATGCACACTATAATCAAAGTGCTGATCGCAGCCAGTTCGCCTTTCCCAGGAGGATGTTTGCTAAGTGACATATAGAGCAAAAGGACAAGGATGGCCAGTGCCATCAAGATGTCACCATACAAAGGTCTCCCCTGAACTATCAAGTAGAGTACATAGAACACACCTGCTGAATAAAGACCCCCAAGCAATGCCTTTGTTGGATGGATCTCAATCCTTACAGTCATGGCAACATAAATGGCAACTCCACCCACCGCAACAACAACCATGTCCGAAAAGAATCCTAACACTACGCTGAGTGGATAGTAGGTAGCTGCTAAGAGAACCATTATTCCAATCTCTTTCCTTTCAAGCGGGGCTCTGAACAAAGAGATGTAGAGTAGTGCAATCTCTGCAACAAGTGTAATGATGACATCCGGGTGCGCAAAGCGACCCGTGATCATAGCCAATGCGACCAGGACAAGACCCACCGTGTATGTGGCTCCAAGAAATGTGGTCCGGTCTATTCTCATCACATGTGTTGCCTCCGAGTACTTGGTACTCCTAGAACTCGTTTTTTTGGGGGGGCAGAGAAAGAATCTTCCTTAGTCCACTATTTAACTGCCTATGTCACATCCATGAGCCTTTTTGTAAGGTCTTCAGCACTCATACCCGCAATTAACACGGTTTTTTCCCTTGACTTGTGTCCAGCAACTAGGCTGATGTCTGCTGAGGATACCTTTAGCAGCTTTGAAACCCGTTTCAACAACTCAGCATTTGCTTTTCCCTCTCTTGCCGGACTATGTAAATTGACAAGTATTGCCTCAGGAGTGATATGTGCAATGAACTTCTTCTCTTTTGAGTTTGGACGCACAATGAATCGAATCAATGTTCCTCTGGCGGTTTCCCAAATAGCATTGGCCATAGGCTTCAAATCCTATCAACCCATAAGAGTCTGTTTGAAGTCTCTCAATAGGAGCTGTCAAGGATTTGTTTATTTGGAGAGGCAGCTCCGAGTTTCCATAGACCGTAGTTTGTACGGGGTGAATTACGATGAGCGATCCAGTGATGGATGCATATACACAGGCATACAACAGTTCAGGAAATATGGTCCAAGCCTTTGGAGTGATATCCGAGTCCGGTCAGGTTCTTTGGCAGAGCAACAATTGGGATTTGACTGCAGATGCTAAGAATTTGATGTCTGCGGTGAAGTCCCGGGCGTCTAGCATTGTTCAGAATCAGGTCAAGTATTCTACAATGCGGTCTACTCCAGAGAGTCTAGTCGCTCGTAATGTTCAGGGCAATGGAATTCTGATTCTAACCAAGGTGGACACAGCGAGTGATAGGTGGGTTGTAGCATGGGCTGATGCGCAGGCACAGCCAGACGGTGTCTATGTGGATGTAGACCGAGCTGCAAAGACCCTCCGAGGCAAGATCTAGCATTTTCTGAGTGAATTCGTATTTGGGGAAAACTTCAACAGGTTCTCCCCTCATACATATCTTTGTAGATACGGTGGTCTTGTTTTGACATTAGTAATCGGACACGAATGGAATCTGCTCTTTGCGAATAATCCAAAGATACATGCATTTGCAGTCACCAAGGATGGGGCAGTCATCTGGCAGACCGATAATTGGAATCTAGTTGAAGAGATTGATGGAATTCTAAGTGCCGCTGACAAAGACAAATCAAAGGTGACTACTGGGGGCGTAACATACAAACGAGTTTCTTCCTCAGATGACTCGTATGTTGCTACTGCTGATGATAACAAAGGACATCTTATTCTAGTGCTGATCGATGAACATAGCTGGGCTATTGCGTTTGCAACACCATCAGCAGTTCCCGAGCTCGCGATAATTGATGTTAAGAAGACAGCCATCAAACTACGAGGAAATGTATAAACTATCTACGCTCTTTGTTCTCTCATTAGGAGTTCATTCATTGGGGAATAGGATCTCTCTAATTCTATAGATGGTGTCCATGTAATCTTTTGAACCAACTGAGTAGTAGTCCAAGAGCATCTCATACATTAAGAGGGTTTCTTTGGTTGCGATGTCTAGGTTGACCATTTCAGCAATCTTGGTCCTCCAATTATATTGCATCTGAGCTCTCTTAACACTCAGCTCCAGTAGTTCCTCACGTCGTTCCTTGGAGAGTTTCAGATTGAAGGTTTCCAACATCTTGTCAGTAAAGCCCTCCAACTTCTCGCGGATACGTTTCTCCTCGGTACCCCATGCGCCTGTTGTTAGCATGAAGCCCTTTGCCGTTCGTCGGTAGTAGTCAGTACTACGTTTCCCTTTGGTTACTGTTCCATACTTGATGACATATCCATACTCAATCAGTTTTGGCAAGTGGTGATACACTTGATTCTTAGTAATCTCTTCACCCTCA
>JASFEF010000111.1:0-9115 GCA_050124975.1 Candidatus Thorarchaeota archaeon
TAATGAAGGAATGGTCCTTGATTTCAGGGATGTGAAGTCAAAGGCACTCACGATCTGTAAGACACTTGATCATAAGGTGTTGCTCCCTGGAGAGTCCAAGTCTATCAAAGTCACCAAATCGGAGGAGTTCATTGAGGTCAATGTAGGTGAGAAACGCTATGTTTTACCAGAGGGGGACTGTGTGATTATTCCAACAAAAGCCACTACAGCGGAGCTACTCGCACAGTACATTCATGATAATCTTGATTTTCCAGAAGATTTCAGTGTTCGAGTCTGTGTTAGCGAAAGTGCGGGCTCTACCGGATGCTATAAAAAATAAGCAATAATCCTTGACGACAAAGAGGCAACCAAAATTGGTCATCGATACTCAGAATGAACGACCCAAACACAGGATTCAACTTAGCAAGGTAGGAGTGAAGAATCTCAAGACATTCATGATCACAGAACGTAGTGGGGTCCGGCATCATATACTCCCTAAGGTGGATATCACAATTGATCTTCCTGCTGAACTGAAAGGAGTCCATATGTCGCGTCTTGTTGAATCAATGACTGAGGAATTGAGTGACCAGTTCAGAGTACATTCCTCAATTGAGCACATTCAGATGCGGATACTGGAGGGTCTCTCGACAAAACATAGTTTCAAACGTGGAGAGGTGAAATTCGAATTCGAGTTTGGGTACGAGAGTCACACTCCTGTTTCTCACAAGAGGACCTGGGAAGTCTGTGACGTCACTGCCATTACGACCATGGAGGAAGGTAAACCGTTCATGCATGATGTGGAAGTGAAGGTGATTGGCAACACTGTTTGTCCTCACTGCATGGCCAATAATGAGGGTCTTACCCATATCCAGCGTGCATTTGGAAAGCTTCGTGTTGTGGGTGAGATTGAAGATATTCCAACATATGGCACTATGATTGAGATTATTGAAAGATCATTCAGCAGTAAGACCTACTCTCTCCTGAAACTTGAGGATGAGGTCCATGTGACCAAGGAGATGCATGGCAATCCACTACTAGTCGAGGATGTCTGTCGAAACATACTCCAGCATGCAAAGGACATGTACAACGATCGAGATTTGGAGATGTTTGCTGAAGCCAGATCTCTTGAGAGTATACACAAGCATGATGTGATTGCTCAGGGTCGGGTCCTTTCAAACGGTGATGAATGATAGAGGACTATCCACACTAACGTTATATTATTCTATACTAGCTCCTGTTCCTAGCAATCTTTGGTCGTTATGGGGATGCAACCAAGAATTTCGCAGTGTCTAAGAGCGTTCCTTATGCTCATACTACTGCTACCATCCGCTCCTATCTTGATGCAGTCCTCAGTAGATTCTATTGAGAATGGGTTCATTATTGATTCAAATAGCAGACCACTAATTGAGGATGCTAAAACGTTCGAGATTCAGCAACCAGAGAATGTACAGGTGCTATCAGACTCTCATGGTTCGCCCGTTCCTGCTGCAGGAACACTCGATCCGGTTCAGATTGAACAGAGTGGATTCTATTCGACAGGAAATATCTCTGCTCGAACGGACACTTTGGTCGAATCTGAAAACACCTTCCCCATTGATTCAGACCATGATTGGGTAGCCAGCACTGCTGAGATCGATGTTTGGAACATCGAACGGTTGTACGTAGTAAATGGATCTATGGACCAAGGAATTCCAGGGTACACCTTGAATCCTAATTACATACTTGATGGATATCCCTATGGATGGTCCGCCATATCCAACAACACAGACCCTGATCAGACACAACTAGTTTCATATGTAGACAGTGGACGCCGCTATATCTTAGTCCAGAACCAGGCTGAGGTGACCAATAACCCCCAACATATATACACTCATTATGCTGGAACGAATGTTCTCTGGAACCAGACAATCGATATCACACCATATACTGAAGAATTTCTGTTGTCCTTTGACTTTCTCTATTTGCAGGGTTTGTTAAATCCAATCTTCAGTGGAGATTTCTTCCTTGAGGTCTTCGTTGATGATGTGTCAATACATAGTGTAGATCTACCATCTCTTGCTGAGAGGGGAACTTGGTATAGTACAGGCGAGATACCAATCACCGTTGCCGTGCCTCCTGGCTTGACATCATTCATGATAGGACTAGTGATCAACAATACAATGATAGTAGATGGAGATAATGACTATGATTCAGATTCATTTCCAGATGGAGCACCTAATACTCAGATTCTCACCGTTTACATCGATGACGTTTCATTTGTCGCCGCAACACCTCCGGATTGTGATGACATTGCTCTCGAGTTTTCTGTCAATGAATCAATTACTTCTATCGTTGGAACCCTCGGAACTGGATTTGGACAGATTGTGAACCAGAGCTACTGGGACATGAGCTCTCTCAGCTTTTCATTGCAATCAAACACAAGTGTTTCTTTTGATTATAATGCTCGACTCCTGAATCATAGATTTCTTGGTTCAAGTGCGACAACTGACATTTTGAATCAAGGCGTAGCTTACACAATCGAATCTGGAGAAAGTGGAAAACTTGAGATATACACATATCTCGGATTCATCGGCGTCTATGAAGAGCTTGCACTTCGGATATATCATGCTACTGATTGGCAGAACTTCACTGTCCTTAACCCATTTTTGAGTGATGTTACATCCAGTTGCACATTGAGCGGCGAAACCATTACAGTTCCGGAGTCTGTCCTTGATACATTGGGGTGGTGGAAGGTCACGTGCGATGTACCAAATTACGCCTCATCAGCTGTCGTTGAGAGATATGATTCAGGTTGGACTACTGAGAGCATCTTCCACAGTAATGATGTTGCAAGACTTTCAGTATCCCTCGGAACTTCATCTGAAACACCTATTCTCACAGATTCGATCAATTTCACTTGGGCGCTCTCAAATTGTACATCGTGGTATGAGTCATCTACAACTGGTGGAGTTGATGGGAATACAAGTAGTTCTGCAGTGACCTTTGGACCGACCAACACAACAGCTGGGATTTGGGGCGTGATCTATTTCTGGTCCAATGGTTCAGAGCTTGCCTATGATTGTGAAAATTTCAGATTGCATCATACTGCAATTCTAGAGTCAGTGCACTCAAACAATCTGGAAACCCTAGTTGGTGACCCTTTTTCCGTCTATCTCAGGTTTCTGGACGCTGATAACGGGCTGTATATCCTGAATGATGGTGCAACAGTAGTTGGGAACTGGTCTGGAGGAAATGTGACTTTCGTGGTCGATATCGTCAAGAACTGGTGGCAGGCTGACTTTGATACTAGTCTTCTCGACCCTGGTGACTATGCTGTAAGTATCGTTTCGGCAGCCCCATACTTCGAAACTGTTCCCCTAGTGATTACGATTAAGTTACAATCCCTTGCTAATCTTGATCCACCAGCTGGTCCACTCACTCCTCTGATCTATGGTCGCCAGTACAGCTATGACTTCTTCTATTCTATGGTTCATAATGGAACCGGGCTAGATGGAGCCTCCGTGAATATCACTGAGGATGGATCTCAGTGGGCATCAATTGAGAATACTGGAAACGGTCACTATGAATTGACTATAACTCCAATGGCTACAGGAGACTATAGCATTCGAATCACTTTCTCAAAGGTAGGATATGAAACCGAATTTCATGTCCTATCATTTCTTGTTGATCCTGTCCCAATTGAGGTCAAATCAATCTCAAACCTTGTTGCACTCGAAGGCACACCTCTTAGCATTGAAGTGTCAATTGCAGAGTCTGACACAAGCAATCCTGTAACTGGAGCGAATGTGACCATTGGAGTATATCGTCCAGGTGATGTCCTCTATTTCTGGTCAGAGATGAACGAAAATGCTACAGGGAACTATTCTGTCACACTTCAGATGCCCGGATCAGAATCCGGAACATATACTGTAAGAATTTCTGTCGAGAAAGCTAATCATGAAATGTCACAGAGCTTCAGTGCAGCTCTTGTCCCTACATTTGATCCCAATGTCAAGATCATGCAGACTCTTTTAGAATACTCGGTGCCGATTGGGCTTGGCGTCACAATCATGGTCGCTGCAGTTGCCGGACAGAGATTTCGTTCTAAAAGGAAAAGAAAGATGCATCTAACAGCTGTTGGGCTCAAGAATAGGTTTAATGATGCGCAGAATGTGCTTGGCTTCATTATAATTCACAAACTGAGTGGTATACCTATTTACACAAAAATTCTCAAGGGAGGTTTTGAGGAGGGAATGTTGTCCGCATTTATCTCAGCGATAATGCACTTCCGAGCAGAATTCGAAGCAACAGGGACAAGTGAGAGTTATACAGTGATCCCAATATCCGAAGTGATACGGACAGTCGCTACAGAGAACCTGATTTGTGCCTTCATAACAGTGACACCTCCTTCGGTAGAACAGGAGTCAAAGATGAAGAATTATGCACGTGCAATAGGAATGATGCTTGATGACACCTTGGCAGAACATTCAGCGAAAATCATTGATTCCAAACTGGCTAAGACTTTCGAATGGCTGTTCGACGATCTCATGGAGGGTAGTCTTGTACGAAGGTATCAGGTTGGAGAGAAGAAGTTTCCGAATTCTCTAAGGTTCATTGAGAAGGCGATTCCAATAGAGGAGAAAGATGGTTCTTTCAATCTAGCAAGGCTTGTCCGTCTTTTGACATCATCTGACCTCTCCGAGGATGAAGTCTACATACGAGTGTTCAAAGCCATAGAGGGTGAGTATATTCTTCCAGTGTACCCTATCAACAATGATGGTCCACTAGAATCTGATTGATACACATAATCCTCTTCAACACGTTTTCACCATATTATCAGGCTTGAGGCCATCCTAGGATATTACGTACATTAACACAAATGTAATTAGAAGAATTACATGGGTCACGATAGCCCGCAAATCTCCATGGAATGGTTCTGGGCAACTATCAACGGAATGATCATCAGGATTTAGGTGATGAGGGATATGACTAGGCGTTTCCTGTCTTCAATACTGTTACTATCAATGTTCTTTGTTACGATTATTTGGGTTCCTACAGCACCCTTATGGGACTCAAATAGTCCAGGTGTTATTGACTCACCACCTTCGGGAATCACAGGAAATGATCAAATAAATCCGTTAGAAGAAGTGGATTCAAAGGTAAAAGATTTCTTTGAGTCAACAGGTGGACTTCCACAAGATGGAGTTCTGGATCCTGTGATTGTTGAGCAAACAGGTTATTCAGTTTCAGGGCAATTGTACGCTCGAACCGACACGTCAGAGAATACAGCATATGATTTGCCCATCGATACCATTCATAGTTGGAAGGCTAGTGAAGCAGATGTGAATGTGACTGACCTAACTCGTCTTTATGCAGTGAATGGAACCTTTGATGAGGGTGTTCCTGGCGAAAACGTGAATCCGAATGGTACTATTGATGCTTTTCCATATGGATGGATTTCAAGCAGTAATACTACTGATTCTACAACAACCCAAAGATCAACATATGAACAGATAGGATCTTACTATGTCAGTGTAGAGAATGAAGGGAAATCTATTGGAACTGGTTCTAATCTCAGATTTCAACATGCACTAGGTACTGAAGTGTTGTGGAACCAATCAATTGACAATTCTCCATATGCTGAGGAATTCTCTTTCAGCGTGGACTATCTCTATCAAAGAGGACCATTGGATATTGCTCTTGGTTCTTCAATCTCATTAGAAGCACGACTCGATGGTGTAGTCTATTGGAGCATAAGTCTCCCGTCCTTAGCTGCTCGTGATCAATGGTACAGTTCTGGTGACATCACCTTTTCAGTGCCTGGAGCACCATCTGTATTGTCCTTCGAAATAGGTCTGTCAATAAACGTCACTGAGAGTCTTAATCCTGATGATTATGGATACATTCATGCGAATTATATCACAGTACATTTGGACAACGTTGCTATCAAGAGTACTACCGCGCCTGAATTCTCTGCAGTGGATCTCGAATTCCATGCAGGGGGTTACACTGCCGCAATTATTGGTTCACTTGGGGTTGGCTTTGCTAGCATCACTAATCCATTATATTGGTCAAGTCCCACAGTTTCGACATTCATAACATCAAACACAAGCGTCAGTTTTAACTTTGAGTCGCGATTACTCGCGCATAGATACACCAACTCGAGTTACGCGACTGATGTCACTAAACAAGGAGTTGCCTTCACAACTTCAATTGGTGAAAGTTCAGATTTAACTTTCTATACATATATTGGATATTTCGGGGACTACGAGAATCCTGGTTTGCAGATTCAATATCCAAGTGACTGGGAAAACACTACAATCTACGATCCCTCTCCAACTGATGTATCTGGTTCTTGTACATTCGATTCGAACTCAGTTCACGTCCCTAGTTCACTAATGGATCGACTAGGCTGGTGGCAAATCCAGGTGGAATCACCAAATTATGCAAAATCAATTCAATCGCAGATTTTTGATGCAACATGGATTAGCGAAGATACATTCAGAATAGGAAATTCAACTCGTTCTCTCGTTGAAATTGGAACTGCTTTGGAAACTATGAATGCGATATCAAATGTGAATGTTACATGGTATACTCCATCACTCACTGTTTGGAACACAGAACTTCTTAGTGGAGTTTTAGGCCAAGTAACAAGTAGTACTTATACTTTCAATCCAGGGTCTTCACCTGCTGGTGAGTGGTGGATTGAGGTCTACTGGACAAATGGAACTGAGGTTGCATATGGTAGAATCAGATTCGAGGTTCATCACGCCGCTGTTCTCGCAGCAACCCCTCCAGAAATCCAAACTGATGCAGGCTTAGTAATCAAAGCTTTGGTCACATACTCAGATGAAGACTCTGGGGCATATCTTTTGGATGCATCAGTTACTTTAGAAGGCAACTGGTCTGGAAGTTCAATTCCCTTTGTAGCAAATCCTGTTCAAAACAGGTGGGAGGCTGATTTCGACACATCAATCACAGGAGAAGGTGACTTTGTAATTATTGTAAATGCAACACGTCCTTATTATGATGATATCAGCTGCCAGATTGTAGTCCATTCAACAAGAGTGACTAGACTGACATCACAAAATGCTCCTTGGACTGCAGCCGAATATGGTGAAAATGTTACCCTCCAATTTCGCTATGAGGGTTATAATTATGGCACGGAATCATGGACAGGTATACAGAATGAAAGTGATATTTCTGTTAGTGTGAATTGGACTGCTGGGTATTGGTCTGTAGTGGAAGACATCGCTCCTGGTGTCTTCTTTGTGGAGATAGACACAAGTATTCTCTATTCTGAAACTTGGCTTCTAAACACAACATTCAGCAAACCTAACCATGAATCCAGGACCGTCCTTCTCACTCTTATCATATCACCAACAGCCAGTTCTCTCACGATTTTTGAAACAATTTTTACTCGAGTGGATATAAATACGTCTTATACCATAAATATGACCTATCGAGATTACAAAGGACAACCACTTACTGGTGCTGATGTAGTAGTTGATAGTATTACGCCCGCAGCTGGCCTTGCTTATGATCCAGTCACTGAAATACCCAGTGAACCGGGTAACTATACAACGAGTTTGACTCCCCATGCCCCAGGTGTTTTTACAATTCGATTTGTTGCTAATATTACCAATGCAGAGAATGCCACAACAGTCTTCGTGCTAGTGGTGAATGATGTTAAAACAGTCCTAGATATTCCTGGGAGTGAAAGCCAAGAGATTGGACTAACAGACTTCTTCAACACAACCTTCCGTTTTAAATTAGAAAATGGCACGGGTGTTGAGAACGCAAATATCAGCATTGTTTATTCTGGAGGTGTACCTGGTGCCTTGAGCTGGGATTGGGTCGAGATAGGACTTGGTGATTATTCTGTTGAGTTTAGTTCAACCTCATCCGGAACTTATCTCATTACGATTGCTGCTTCTAAACCATATCACCAGAGTGCCTCAGATGCATTCTTCCTTGTTATACGCGAAATCTCGACAAACTTCATCAGCCTTAATGGCACTGCTGACCTGGTCAGTTTCGGAAAAGACTATCGATTATCTGTTAGTTATACGAATGGAACTGGACATGGTCTTGCAGGCGCCAATGTCACAATTGAGAGTGTCACCTCTGACTCAACACTTGACAAAGGTACAACTTTGCCTGGAGCTCCTGGCATTTACTCGATTCTCTTGACCCCACAAGCTGCAGACACTTTCACCATTCTCATTCGAGCAAAACTGGATAACCATCAAACACAGTTTGTGTTATTCACATTGACAGCAACATCAATTGCCACTACTCTCTCTGTTCTTAATAGCAGCACCAGTATTTCTCTAGATCAAAACTTCACAGTGACTCTTCGTTTCCAAGATGAGGACTCAATTGGATTAGAGAATGCCATAATCTCAATACAGAACCCCCCCACCGGAGTTGCATTTTCACAGGTTACTAATTTGACTGAAGGATACTATCTGGTGACTATCACACCTCTTGAAATTGGCACTTTTGATATTGTATTTAGTGCGAGTAAACCTGGATATCAGACAGACTATGCAAGTTTTACATTGACTGCGACTATAATCCGAACAGATTTAGCTATAGATCTATCCTCTAGTTCTATAATCTATGGGCAACAACACGATATAGTCGTTTTATACACGCGGATAGACACTGGAAAGAATATCACTGGGGCATCAATCAATGTTCAGACATCCACTGGCGATCTTCAATGGGACTATTCTGAGGAAGTCGATGGTGGATATCGGATAACTCTCGATCCTCAGAAGGCTGGCAATTGGACTCTCTATATATATGCCTCCCTTGGTACTACTCATGAAGAGAGTTCTACTCAGTTTCAGCTTACGGTAGTACCGATTTCGATTAGCATCAATTTTGTCACGGAATTGGAGGCCATGGAAAACAGACCATTCGACATTGTAATCAAATTAACCAATGACCGGACAAACGATACGATAGATGATGCTCTTGTTTGGTATCGGTTCTCTGTTTCGAAAGCTGGTTTGTTCCGAGAGATGAACTCTACTGGCGTCACCGGAGAGTATTTTGTTAGACTCTCAGTACCACTCTTTGCCGACTCAATCTATAGACTTGAGATAAATGTGGAGAAGGAGAATTATGTTCTGGAAGAAATTATTGA
>JASFEF010000112.1:0-9081 GCA_050124975.1 Candidatus Thorarchaeota archaeon
ATCGTGTGCAAGGAATGCTGGAGTATTCCTATTGATCAGAATAGCACTTGGTTCACTCATTTACTTTGTATTGAACAGCATATTTCCAGTGCCACGCGATATCATGCTAGGAGCAATGTCAATTGTTAAGGCCAATCTATTACTGTTCAGTGGAATGCTTGCTGCATTGTTCTTCATGGTTCTTTTCAGCCTGATTGTTGCTATTCCACTGAACAACGTCCTGACTTCAATTGACAAGGACACCTCCCAACGTGCTCAGCAAGCAAGGTGGGCAGAGCTCATATTCTTCATCATCGGGATGGGACTGCTGATTGTTGAAAATCCAGATTCCATCCAAGTGTTGTTTGTTAGCATTGTCTTCTATGTCATCTATATGATTCTAAACGGATACCTTGTTTTCGTGTCTGGATATCTTAGCAGAGTCTTGGGTGCTACAATGATACTTGGTGGAATAACAGGATTTCTTGCTATTACTATCACTCTCTACCAATTACCTAGTTTCGTCTTGCTATCGACAATCGGAGGACTCTGTGTTGTTGTTCCTGAAATTGCGCTGGCTTTCACATTTGTCGTAAAAGCGATGCGAATAGAGGTCACTGACCCGAGAGAAACAATTACAATGATCTTGAAGGAAATGGGTCAGGCAACCACAGCAGAGATAGTTGAACAATCATCAAGGGTGTCGGCTGAGTGCAAGGATCGTATTCCGGAGGCACTTGCTGCTTTAGAGGAAGAGAACAAGATTACAAAGAGGCTCTCGAAAGAGAAGAAAGGTTATGTGTGGACACTTGTAGATTGAACAATTATTGATAGGTGACAAATATGCCATCTGAAGCTGCGAAAAAAGCAAGAGCATTAGTACAAGAGCAGAAGGTTCATTGTGCCCAAGCAGTATTAACTGCACATGGAGAGGAGCTAGGTTCAGGGAAGATCGATCATGAAACGCTGTTAAAAATATCCTCAGCATTCAGTGGGGGTATAGCTCGACAGGGGAATGTGTGCGGTGCTGTGACAGGTGCATTGATGGCACTTGGTCTCAAGCATGGAGGACAGGACTCTAGAAAGGCTGATGAGGTGGCGGTGATGTTTCTTAGAGAGTTCAAAACTCTCCATGGAACGGTTAACTGTCGAGAACTAATCAACCATGATCTAGTAACAGATGCTGACGTGCAGAAGGCATTCAAGACAGGAGCCTTCAAGGACTGCCCTAAGTTCGTCGAAGATGCAGTTGTGCTGCTGGAGAAACTGCTATAGGCCGGTTAGCAAGTGTCATTTCAACCCATGACGAACATGGAAGACAACTTGGACAAAGACCTCGCAGTAGATTTTGATGAGCGACTACCATTTAGGTCAAAATTAGCTTTTGGCTTCTCCCAAGGATCCATCAACCTGCTTCAGGTTATTGCCCTTGGTTCTGCAATCACGTTCTACTACAATGTCAAGCTTGGTCTGAGTGAAGAGTGGATCTCCCTAGCCTGGTTACTGTTTGCCTTCTGGAATGCCATTAACGACCCTCTGTTCGGCATCCTCCAGGAAAGGATTGACACTGACATAGGAAGGCGCATCCCTGTTCTTCGATATGGCGCTCCGTTCTATACTATTACTTTCCTTATCTGCTGGTTCCCGTTCTTGGGTAGTTCACAGATAGCGTTGTTCTGGAATCTATTGCTTGTTCTCTTTCTATTTGATACCATGTTCACCATGGTGGGTCTAGTGATAACTGCGTTACCAGCTGAGATGTGCATCACCCAGGAAGCCAGGTCAAATCTCAGTTTGTACAATGTGATTCTGGGTTCTACTGGTGGACTATTAGGCATGGTTCTCCCACTGATTCTACTGACCGATGAAACAACGACCGAGCTCAATCCTCTCTTCAAGCCAGTGATGATAGTCCTGGCAATCTTCGCTGGAGTGGTCCTGTTCTCCTCGAGTCATGCCCTTACGGAAAACGAGTATGCAAGAACTGAGGATACACTTGATTTCATTGAATCGATGATCCAGACAGTCAAGAACAGAGAGTTCCTGGTATTCGAATCCATGAATTTCTTCCGTGAAATGGCATTCACGATAGTGACTGGTTCTCTGATTTACTTCGTGCAGTATGTGTTGAACTTGCAGGGGATTCTGGCTTCTATCCCATTGTTCGTTATGTTTGTCCTCATGCTGGTCTTCAGTTTCCTTGCTGATAGAATGGTGAAAAAGCAAGGCCTGAAACGGGTCTACATCATTGGGCTATTGCTGACCAGCACGGGGCTGTTTCTATTACTATTCTCAGGGATTTGGATGATTGCAGTGACCCTAAGTCTGGTAGTGATTGGAATAGGTCTTGCCCCAGGTCTTCTGATTTGGTCTCCCCTATTGGCGGATGTCATGGATTACGACGAGATTTTGACTGGCAAGAGGCGTGAAACTACCTATGCTGGAATGAACGCATTGATTTCGAAACCAGCCATTTCAGTCGCAAATGCATTGTTCTTGCTCATCATCAGTAGATTTGGATTCGACAATACCCTGAGCGTACAACCAAGCTCAGCCATCTTTGGAATACAGTTAGCATATACGTTAATCCCTGCGATAAGTTTCGTAATCGGTGCAATCGTGATGTGGAAGTGGTACACTCTGGATGGCAAAGAGTGGATAGCCAAGAAGACAGAATTAGCGAAAATTCACCTTCAAAAAGAAAAGGAGTACATCGACCATCTTCGTAGTGAGGGAAGGATATCCAAGGTCTATCAGAAACTGTACGGAGAGCCAAAAGAAGAAACATAGTGAGCGAAGAGAAAAAAAATAGAAGGGTACTCCGGGTTTCACGACCCGGAATACTCACGACTTTTTGTGAGGTGTGTTTCACCTGCCAAAGGCAGCTTTGACATCACCCTGATTTAGGTAAATCACGATGATCAATGGGATAATCAGACTAATAATGTCGAAACTAAGCAAAGCAAAAATGACGCTGAGTAGGTTCAGGATGAATGCAATCATCCAAGCCCAACCCTTTAGGGTCCAAAGACCCCAACCGACAATGAATCCGATAATACCAAAGATTAGGAGAAAACCTCCAAGTATCGCAAAAAGGAACCCAAATGGACCTGCGGCGACTCCAGCCATAAGTGACAGGTATCCCGTAAAAATCAGGAGAACTGCACCGATCATCTGGAGGGCAGCGATGATTGTGACGCCCATGGGTCTTTCACTAGGTCCACCATAGCTTGGTGCACTCATTGGTATTTCAGCCATTAGATTAACCTCTCCAAGTAAGTTTGGAACTACAAATCTCCTGCTAGTTAATAAATGAATGTTGTAATTACCCTCTGTTTTTAATAGCAATAATGGCAGAATCGCCTGCAGTCACACTTTTTACATTGAATTCATAGTAGTTAGATAATAACGAGAGGCATTGACAAGGGGCGGAGGTAATTTTGTATAGATCAGCAGTCAGTTGGCCCAAAGCTTGCGTAGGGTGCGGGTCTCTTGATGTCACAGAGAGGGATATGCGGTATCATACCTTCAGAGCTTTTCGGGCAGATAATGGTGTCTTTAGTGGTGTTACAACCGTACTACGGCATGAAGTTCCTTCTACACTCTTCATCTGTACATCATGTCAAACAACTGCACTTGTGGACTTTGAAGCTGCAATCAAGAGAGCATACCGAAATGAAACAGTGGGATTGATTGGATTTCTCGTTGTTGTAACCTACGCGATACTGACATCATTAGCAGCTCGTTTCGAGATTCTACTCTTACCTCCAATCTACTTCCTGTTGATGATTATTTCATATTGGGTGTTCTCAAGTTTATCCTTAGGATACTATCACGCCTCAAGAAGGCGATACAGGAAGTTACAGGAAATACGTGATACCTCTCCATTTCTTTGTTTCATTGACCTGAAGAGACCATTCCTCATCCATGTTAGAAATGGGGAATTCAAAGATCTATTTGCACGAAGCAACCCTGACTTCAAGGTGATCAGGAAGGAGGTCTTTCCTAATTTACAGAGATTTCAGAAATACATTGACGGACCTAGTCTAGCTATATCTTGTTGCGGTGCTCCCTTCATCTTGGTGTTTATTTTGTATCTTGTTGGCTTACTTTATACAATATTGTGATACCCTTGCTGTTTTGTGTACTTGAATCGAAACCTTGAAGCAGCAAGTATGAAAGTACAATGTGATGGTGTTTGGATGGTCAGCTTTGAAGAGATGAAAGAGAAGTATCCACGTAGCATGATAGTCGTGCAAGGATTGTGGATCTTAATTATTGCAACAATATTTTCCTATATTCTCTTAGCTGTATTCTTCATCTTCAATGTGAGTAGACAAGACCTCGTCGCCGTTTTCACATTTCCAATAGACATCATTCCCCAACCCTTCAATCTCATTGGGATCCCATTGATAGCTATCGGACTGTTTCTCATGATTTGGGCAAACTATGCTCTGTTGCATATTGGCAAAATTAGCTTGAGAAATCGTGAACCAATGCAGAAACCCTCGAATCTCGTGTTAGCAGGCCCATATCGATTCAGCCGGAATCCATTGTACTTAGGGGGTCTCCTAGGGCTCATAGGACTGGTCATTGTGTGGAGTAGTATTGTAACTGCATTCCTGACATTTCTAGCCTACCTCATTGTCAGGTATGTCTTCATAAAGCGTGAAGAGATCATCTTGGAAGAGGAGTTTGGAGATGAGTACCGAAATTTCAAAAATCGTGTGAGAAGGTGGATTTGAAATGAACAAACGGACGAGCTATGCTGTTGTTGCTGTCGCTACTATCCTGCTTGGAGTTCTCCTCGCAACAACCCCTCGTGAACAGTTACTCCTATACGAGGAATTCACATCTCTCGAGTTTTATCCGGAGTACTATTCTGCAAACTTCACTGTAACCAGCTCACTCCCGAATATTGAGCTCTCTTTTGACATCGAAATTGACCGTGCAGGAAACTACACAGACTGTGGTACACTCTGGGCTCTCTTACATGTCGAACAAGAGCAGTTCGAAGAAACCTTCAATGTAACTGAAGTTCATGACGCGATGTCGACAGAGGACTGGGATGTTGAGGACTTTGGTGCCATCTGGGCTGGTTGGTTTATTGGCAACTCCTTCTTTCCCCACTGGGAGTCAATTCCCTCTGGGCCATATGTCCTTGTCTTTTGGATTGATCCAGATGGACCAACAACTGATTGGTCTGCAACACTTTCAGTTTCTCTGAGGACAAGGTTATTGTCAATGATGTAAGTTCTGGAGTCATTATTATTAGTTAACCAAATGTGAACTCATTTGCTTCATCCCATATCAGATCGAACTTCTCTGTCAATTCAGTTGCAAACTTTTTTGACAGACATATATTGCAGCAAAGTACTCTGCTGGATTTATTGGGTTCATGACCTTTAGAGGAACTTTCTCTCCGTCAATGACATCAAATGAATTTGTAGCTACTGAAATCTCTCGGATTTAATGAGAGAAGTAAACATTACCCAGCAGCTGTAGCATCATATTGGGTCATTTGGATGAGTGAGTATTCGGTGGAACTGCAACCTGCATCAGTAGACGATGCAGACATTCTTACAGAAACCTGTAGGAGAGCTTTTGAGTCTGATTCGGAGTTTGGAGCCCCTGGACCTGGTGGACCTCCTGGGTACGACTCACTTGAATGGAATATCGACAAAATCAAGCATCGATTTTTGAATTACTACAAAATCCTCGAAGGGAAGGAAATCATTGGAGGATTCATCGTAGGAAACAGAGGTCCAGACTACATGGTATGTGAACGGATTTGGATAGACCCGGAACAGATGAGGAAGGGTCTGGGCACAAGAGCATTCAAACTGATTTGGAATCTGTATCCTTCAGTGGACCTATGGGTACTAGGAACTCCAGAGTGGAACACAAGAACAAATCCGTTCTATCGCAGCATTGGTTTTACTCAGATAGGCACGACACATGGATATGACTGGAAAGGGATTTACTACGAGAAGAGAATCTCAGATGAATTTCCAAAAGCAATGTCTAAGATTGGTGATATTCGTGATGGTCAGCAGCGAGTGATTGTTGAAGGACATGTAGAGGACATTGCAGCAACTCGGACAGTGCAATCCAGAAAGACAGGAGAAGAGCTAAAGGTAGCTGATACCACTCTTTCAGACGACACAGGTTCAATCAAGCTCGTTCTCTGGAACAAACAGATTCCACAGGTTAAGGTTAACTCAAACATTCGAATCGAGGAAGGATATGTGAAATCATACCGAGATGAGCTTCAATTGAGCATCGGGAAGTGGGGAATGATTATCACTCTAATCTGAAAACAACATCCTCGACTTCGACATCTTCTTGACTGTCAATTGGAATCTCGAACTTCTGTGCGTATCTGAATGCTGCAAGAAGGATGACGACCCCTATCACAACCAAGGCAATTGCTGCGATGAAACTACCCCTGTAAGCATTGGCATTTGATAACCCCTGACCAATCAGTATGTCTGCAATTGGTCCCGCAATGAAAGTGGCAGCTATCCCCCAACTTAGGAAGAAGGTTGTGTTATAGTAAGCAAACAGTCGCCCACGATACTCCTTAGGTGCCATTCTGGCTACAATGGAATAGCTTGCAGCTCCTATGATAACCTCAGAGGCACCTCTGAGGAAAGAAGCAATCAGTGCTAGAGTAAAAGATGGAGCAACTATCAACCAGGAGATTCCTGCAATCGCTGACAAGACACCAAACATCATCACTTTATTGTCATCAGCCTTTGAAACAACAGACCCGACTATGAGTCCAGCTAACATATTAGCCACACTTCGGACATTACTATAGAGAGCGATATCCACTCCAGCTGCATTGAATCCCGTTGGGTCCTCGAGAAATAGTTGAGTTATGATTGCAACTGAGTTTCTTCCGAAATTGATGAACACCAAGGCCACAATGAAAATCAGGTAAGCAACACGAAGTTGAGAGGGAAGATCACGAAGCGAATAGTTCTCTGTAGACTCGTCAACATCAGATTGTTCAGACTCAGAATCATCCTTTAGACGGATTGAAAGGTAGATTATGAAGCTTGAGAGAATCATGACAATAGCGGAGATGTTGAATATGAGCCCATTGTCAAAGCCTCCAGTGTCATAAAGAACTCCACCGAGAATGGCACCACCAATTCCACCGAACCCACCAATGATTGAGAACTGACCCATCAGCTTCTTTCTCTCATCAATATCAGTCAATTCCGAAACTAAGGCGGACCATCCTACATTAGACATACTCCAGAAGACTTCGATGCCTCCAAGTGAGAAGATGATGACATAACCTGCGATGACCAGCTGATTAGATCCAAGGAAGAAAATGTATCCAAATACCATGAAGAAATGCCCAACACCAGCCAGGAACTCTCCAACAGCTACAAATTCCACAGGCTTTCGATACTTGTCCAGCAAGTTACCCCAGAGGAAGGACTGAGTCATCGCATTGGCGATCATTCCAACTGTGGCCATTAATGTCACTTCGGTCGTGGAGAGACCAAGTGAACGGAGGTATATCGACAGGAAGGTGTAAACGATGGATCTTCTGAAAAAGGTCAGAATCTGAAATGTAGAGAGCCCAGTGAATTCTCTTCCTGTGAGCCGAGAGTACTTGAGAAAACTCAACGTGAAGTTCTAGACCTGAAATCCGTCTTATATAACATATTCTCGCGGCTTACGAGTATTCCTTGTTCTCATTGAAGACTAGACTCTTCACTGTGACTGGAAACGATTGTGTCGACTTGAGAGGAGATCCAATGTCAATCCAGTCCCCCGCTTCTAGCTGCAACTCGTCTAGAACAAGTATGTTGTTTTTAATCGAGGTCTCATCACGAATGACAAGACCCAGTCTCTTAGCGACATCATATCCAAAGATGAGGATGATGAGTTTCTTTTTGGAAACAGACTTTGGCAATGCTTCTTCTATCGCCTTTGCATATGGGGTTAACCACTCATCACCAGTGTAGACCCTTGAAACGATCCGGTCCCTGAAATAGAGAGCGACTAAATCGTCTCCCTCGATCATATCAAATGTTGTGAATGATCTTCGAATAGCTTCTACTAGTTTTTCCGGAGTGAATTCTTCATTTCCCAAGCTGACGGGAAGAACAGGTACATTCACGACTGGAAGGTCAATTTTCTGATCAAAGAAGGTGGTTGATCCTGAGACTGAGAGGGAGAAGGATCCTGCTCCAATGACAGTGGCTCGAATCTTATTCTCTGGTTCCACCACAGGCAGTTCTTTTTCCTCTACGAGGTTTTTGATTTCTTCTGCCAACAACACTCCAATATCATCAAAGGTCTCCTCACTTCCATAGAACATCTCAGAAATCCCACCAGAGAAGGAGTAAGCATCTATTGGATGCGAGAAGTCTAAATCGTCCGTCATCATCAGCTCTTTGGTAACGGTGCTTTCTGCTGGTCCTTGCATCACTTCAACCAGTGCTTTGGCATACTCCCGAGCAATGGTCCTTGCATCTTTTTCAAGGATTATATCTCCAATTTTGTAACTCATCCCTATTTCATTCATAAGAAATTGCGTGGGTCCATCTATCCTCCAGATCTTGAAGTCTTTGTCAATCCCAAGTAAACGCCCACCAACATTGATGCAACTTGTACTTAGGACTTGACCCTTGGCTACAATAGCCAAGTTACTGGTCCCTCCGCCGATATCAACGTGAAGATGTGATTTCTGACTGTAGAGTGATTGATCAACAATCCCACTTCCCATAGCACTCAGAAGTGACTCAAGATTGGGACCTGCAGCAGCACTGACGAATTTTCCAGATTCAAAAGAGAGTCGACTAACGATCTCTGCAGCATTTTGTTTCTTAGCGGTCTCTCCGGTGACCAAGACTGCACCGGTTTCAACCATCTCTGGAGTTATTCCAGCTTTCTCGTATTCCTTTTTGCAGAACTCAACAACAGCATCAACATCGATATTATACCGGTCAATAAGGGGTGTGAAGATAATCGAACTTTTGTAAATGATCTCCCGATTGATGAGGTTGAAACGGTTTGTGATATTGAACAGACTGGTTTCTCGCTTCAGTGTGAGTTTGGAGAAGATGAGATGCGATG
>JASFEF010000113.1:0-9080 GCA_050124975.1 Candidatus Thorarchaeota archaeon
GGTACGAGCTGGAAAGCATAGACTACGATGGGCTGGTTTGACAAACCTGATTCTAGTCCTCGCTCTGGTCATCGTAACCACACTGGACACCTTCAGCTGGGTAGTGAATCTTCAATCAATAATTCCCGGCATTCAAACACCAATCATTAGCCTAGCACTAGTACTGGCAGTGTTCTCAATCTACTCACTATGGGTTATCCAGAGGAACTTTGCACAACCACAGCGGTAAATGTGGTGTTTGAAATGGGTGATGACACACCTACACTAGATGAACTCATTTCTCTCATTCGTGACTTTGTGCAAGAACGCAATTGGGAACAGTATAACAAACCTGCTGCACTTGCTGTTTCAGCATCTATTGAGATGGGTGAACTACTAGAGTTATTTCAGTGGATGTCTGATGAGGATGCCATAAGGGCTATTGAGGATAAAGAGTTCAAATCTGCCCTAGCAGGAGAAATTGCTGATGTAATGGTCTACCTCCTACGTATCTGTGACAAAGCTGCTATTGACCCATCAAAGGCAATAGTAGAGAAGATGAAACAGAACTCTGAAAAGTATCCTGTTGATGAATGGGAGGGCAAAGCTCCATGCAAGCTCAATCGGTCCTAATGATTCTGGTATAGAGTGCTGGACGTCTATCTGTGATAACATCATTGCGTTTGGTTATCGCCTTATCATCTGCAGCAAGTGGATCGATGTCAGTAAATGAGATGCCCACATCATCACCTGCAACAGTAACAAGTCTAGTTCCATTTGTGCTTGTAATCTGAGAGTTTCCTGAAAACGTAACATCTCGTTCAGTCCCAACCCGATTAGCCGTAGCAGTATAAACTGAATTCTCTATAGAACGGGTGATCATTGCATCCTGGCAATATGGGAGAACTAGGTTTGCTGGATGGAGGATGACTTGTGCTCCCTTCAGAGTGAGGACTCTGGCAACTTCTGGAAACACCCAGTCAAAACAAATCATCACACCAAATTTCGCACCCATGAACTCTACTACAGGGGGCTCTTCATTGCCAGGGATGAACCAGTCTCTCTCATTCAAGAAGAGATGGATTTTACGATATGTGGTGATATGAGAACCATTAGCAAATGCAGCAGCTGAATTGAAGAGACCTTTGTCCGTTTCCTCACAGATACCCGCTACAACAAGACGGTTCTTCTCCGACCACGAGCGAAGGTCTTCTGAGAAACTTCCAGTAGGAATCTTTTCTGCAGCGAATTTTGCTTCCTCCAAGTTCTCAAACATATAGCCCGAGTTGCAGAGTTCAGGCAGAACAAGAACATCCACCTTGTTATCTCCGGCTTCCTTGAGAATCGATTTCAACCTCAAGAGGTTCTCATGAACATCAGTGAGTAGCGGTTCCATTTGTCCGACAGCCAATCTCAATCTAGTCTCACCTCGTTCCTATGAACTTTGGTGCGCTTTGTTTCCTTCGGTCAAAAAGAGAATGTGTTGCGCCCACGTTTGCAGGCGCAATATCTTTCCAGCTAGAACAGACCGTTTTTCATTGCAGTCTGACAGTCACAACTTGCCTTCTTAGGAATGTTAGCTATCATCTCGAAGGTCAACTTCCTTACCCTCTCAACATTCTCAGACATTGTCTTCAAGACCATAGCATGTGTTACGACCTCCTCGGCATGTACGTCATAGTCAGTGGGCATGGAAATATTCACAAAACAAATCCCTGCCTCGCGAGCGAGTGCAGCCTCTGGATATGCTGTCATTCCTATGACCTCCCAACCTTGGTTGTGATAAAACATCGATTCTGCTCTTGTTGAAAATCTGGGTCCGTTTATGCAGACATAAGTACCTCCATCATGAACCTTGTATTTCACTTCAGCAGCTGTATCGACAGCCACTTTCCTTAGCTCTGGACAGAATGGTTCTGCAAAGGGTAGATGAGCGATTGTTCCTTCCTCGAAGAATGTGTCTTTTCGAACCCCCATTGTTCTATCGAAGAGTTGGTCTGCTATCACAAACTCTCCAAGTTTGACCTTTTCCGGTTGAAGACTGCCAGTAGCGGCTGGACTGATGATTCGTTTCACTCCCAGAGCTTTCATTCCCCAGATATTGGCTCTGTAGTTAATCATGTGTGGAGCAATAGTGTGTCCTCGACCATGTCTTGCTAGAAATGCAAAAGTGCGACCTTTGACATTTCCTAGAATGAAGTTGTCAGATGTTGCGCCATAAGGTGTGAACACCTTCACTTCAATTGGGTTTTCGATTACATCAGAGTCATAATTCCCAGAACCACCAAACATACCAATCTCAATTGGCAATACATTCTGTAGTTCCTCTGATTGACTCCTATCTACAGGTACTACTGATAGTTTTGCTTCAAACGCCATATTTCTCTCCACCTTATTTCTTCATTCTCCAAGCTTTGTCGAGCGGATACTCGATGACGTCGAGAAATCCCATGTGAGCCTTGATTTTCGATAGTCGATCATCGGAGAGCACAATGTTGTTGTATTCACGGAGATGTTTCTTCAGCTCCGCTGTGCTCATCTCCTTTACCCCCTCTCCTTCAAAGATTTTCGTTATCAGAGCAGTCAGGTCTTCATAGAAGTTCCATGGCCAAATCTCCCAAGCCCAAGCAATCTCCACGCCAAAGTAATCTGGGACGAACTTGGATCCCGCAATATGCATGAGTGTTGCACTTTTCACTTCCGCGGCTCCCTTCTCTTTCACATGCTCAACTGCCATAGTAAGGCTCTCTCCGGTATCAGTGATGTCGTCAACAACCAGCACTTTCTTACCCTTTACATCCCCTGTAAGGGGAATAGTGAGTTTGGCTTTCCCATCTTTTGTTGCTGTGACACCCCAATGATCCACCTTCACAGAGAAGAGGTCCTTAATCCCTAGCAGATCACAGGCAATTCTTGCATGAACCCAACCCCCTCGTGCAATTCCAACGATAGCATCTGGTCTCCATCCAGACCTCTTTATCTTAGTTGCAGTTTGGTAGGCATAGTTAGAGATGTCATCAAAATCAAGTACATAGCATAATGGACCTTTGAGCTCCATAATTTTCAGCCACCGAGGTATCGTCTTCTTTCAGACTATGATAAAAAGATGTCCATACGCATTTGCTCGGAACAGTAATAGGGTGCGGAATCAAAGACAACGTTTGAACAAACATGTCGAATGAGGAGAAATGCGTAGGGAAAGAACCTCGAAAGGTTTTGGCTCGAGTAATCAGTCAAGAAGGTCATTGTCCCATTGGTCATAAGGTCGGTGATGTCATCGAGTTCGACCATTTCGGAGTGAAAGGGGATATCTGTGTAAACGCTCTGTTCACAATGTTGCCAGTCGTCTATGCGCTTATGCACAATGCATATTTTCCATGGGCAGAGGACCATTGCAAAGAGCTTCATGCCTGCCCTGACCCCAAGAATCCGGTAGTCTTTGAGCTAGACCGGTCTCAACCTATGGACAGAAAGGCAACAGGGTGAACCTAAACGACCTCGACATGCAGTGAGTCGTATTTTCCAGGTTGATACGAAATTCTAATTGAGAATTCATCTCCAACTGAAAATTCAATTGGTTGTATTAGAGGAATGAAGAGCTGTTTCCATCCATCATTCATCTCAAGCTTGATGTCTTCGTACAACTTCGCTTCGAACACACCTACAAGACCATGTATAGTTCCATTATCGACCATTGTGAAGCTCAGCACTTCATCAACGGAGTTGTCCAGCTCCAAATTGGATAGATCAAAAGTGGCAAGAGCCTGCATATCCGCGAGATCCTTCGTTGCGTCAGGTGTGGCTGTTTGTACAACTCGTGGGAACTTGAGATCTCCAAATTGAAACCGCTCCCAAATCTCTGGACATTCAACCGGAACCACATAGACTGTGACTTCTTGGGGGAGAATTTTACCATCAGGTTTCAGAATACTCCTCGTAGCATGAACACTTGCGGGAATCTGTTGCTCAACCAACATGATGGAAGAGAGCATCTCACAAATCACTATGTCAGCCTTCTCTTTTGGTTTGAAATCTGAGAAGTTCCCCTTGACGAACTCAATGAGATGGTCTACTCCATTCATTTGAGCTGCTTCCTTTGCATACTGAAGGGACTCTGGGTTTACTTCTATTGCAGTAACTCGACCAGCTCCCGCCTTTGCAGCAAGAATCGCTAAGACTCCAGATCCTGTTCCAATATCAACAACATAGATTCCTTCATTCACCAAGTTTTGGATAGCTTGTCTGAACTTCTCTATTCGCGACCTTTGTCCAAGAAGACTAGCTGCATGGAGCATCGTGAATGGAGTTGCATACTCTCGGTCGGTCATCGTTTTTTGCCATATCAAATCTTACTTATAATACAGATGTGAGCAATCGCTTACCAAGATAGACCGATATATTTTGGTGACCAAAAATCTGGCGAGAAGGTTCGAACCAACTTGACTGACGAAATCATCAGTTCTGCAATGTTGGCTCTTGAGGAAGGGCGTCCTCATGATGCGATTTCAAAATTAGAGCCGGTTGTTGAAGACGATGATGAGAACGTAGATGCCTTAGTATGTCTTGGGATGGCATATGTTCAGGCGGAAATGCCAGCTGAAGCAGTCAAAGTCCTGGAGCTTGCAGAGGAACAAGTTGAGCAACATTGTGTAGTTGAGCTGTTTTTGGGAAGAGCACTTTGGGCACTTGGAAAAGTCGATCATGCTGAGGATCGGATACGTGAGGCTCACAGGCTTGATGCTTCAGAGCCAGAAGTCTGGCTTGACCTTGCAAGAATCCTATACCGTAAGTGTGAGTACAAGGAAGCAATGCTGTATCTTCAGCAAGCGTTGGAACAATTTCCTGAAGAGTTAGAGTTGATTGGACTCTATGCTTTGTCCCTTTATCGATTAGGTGATTTCACCGCTGCGACTAGAGAATGGGCTAAGGTCCATCGACTTAATCCTGAACTCATGGCAGCTGTATCGAACTATGCCTACCTGTTACTAATTCAAGAACGATCGTTTGAAGCAGCACCATTCGTTGGACATGCGAATATTGTTGACCCTGATGATTACCGGGCTCAGATTCTACTCGGTGAACTTCGCTTCCAGTCTGGTGAACATGATGGAGCCAAAGAGAGTTTCCGCAAAGTGATCGATCAAGATCCGGTAAATATTGAGGCACTCTCCAAACTTGCAGTTCTTGCGTACCTCGCTCGTGACAATGAAACATGTGATGAATATCTCCAACGTGCAGAGGCTGAACTTGGTCGAGATCCAGAGTCATGGAGAGGCCTCTGTGGAGTATATCCACTCCTCGGGAAGACAGAGGAATACATTGAATGTCTAGTCCGATGGACGAAGGCGGATTCTGGAGCTGCAGCACCTTGGGTTGCACTAGCTCACGAATATGACAAACAAGGAAAACTGGAACATGCGCGGAATGCATGGAGAGTTGTGTTTGAGCTTCGTGGCTATGTCAAGATCAAGTGCAATGAATGTAAGACCGAGATTCGATTTCCATATGATGAAACAAAAGGGTTTGATGTGTACCAGTCTTTTATGTGTGAAAACTGCGGTACGAAGATTAACATGCCCATAGGTCTCGCCTTGACCTAACGAGATGTCTTCCATGAAAGAACGAAGGTATCCTCAACTTCCTATTCCTGGAGTTGGAGTTATTGTAGTCGGTTCCCAGGGAGTCTTATTGGCCAGACGTGACAAGGATCCGGCAAAAGGTTTCTGGAGTATTCCTGGTGGCGGTGTTGAGCTTGGTGAAACCCAAGAAGTCTGTGCGATTCGTGAGGTGGAAGAGGAAACTGGAGTAAAGTGCGAAGTATTGGACTTTGTTAGCACTGCAGATTTGATCACAAAGGACTCCTCTGGCACAATAGAATTTCATTTCCTTCTGAACCATTTTCTTGCAAAAGCACTCACAGAGGATACAAGACCAGAAACCGAAGACGGAGAGGTTGGGTGGTTTCACCCAGATGACCTACCTGAGGATATGGCCAATCAGAGAATTATAGATTTGATTCTGTCTGTACGAGAAAAGATAATGGAAATCATGTATGAAGGATAAGACACCTGTATTATACAGCGATATATCATCAATCACTTGTGCCACGAAATATAAAAGCCATTGAATAGACGTGATGTAACGAGTCTTTTCAGACCTAAGGACGTGTAGTAATACAATGTTCAGAACAATAATGGCACTACTTATCGCGTTAGTGACTGCAATTATAATTGGGGCGTTCCAGATTCTTGGAATGGATATTGCCGCAATTCAGACTCTTATCGGCAGTTCTGATATCACCAGTGAGCTTATGGTTAGAGGCGCAACTCTCTTCGGAGCATTGCTGATCCCATACACATCTGCAACAACCGTTTCTATCTACTCCCCCCTAGTAGCACTTGGAGTTGCAGGATTCATTGCTGGCTTGATCTCAAAGAGTGGTGTTCGAATGCTCTTTGTATCAATTATCGCTCTGGTTCTTTTCTTCCTGGGTTACTTCATATTGAATAGCCTTGGAGGTATTACAGACTTTACCGAAATGTTGGCCATTGCAAGGAATATGGCAATAGACCTAGGCGTTGCATTTGGTCTACTCTTCATACCTGGCATAATTGGTGCATCACTAACGTCAGAGGACTATTAGTTCTCATGAGAAATACTGGGGGCCTAATGCCCCCAACGACCTTTTTTTCCAGTTCATTTTCCAAGTCGTTTTGCGAACCGACTTGATGCTAGGTCTAGAAATTCATCCAGGTGCGACTTCTGTATGAATGCTCCCGCAGCCATTGGATGTCCGCCTGCTTCTGCAATCAGTGTTTTATTCTTCTCATTAAGGAAGTCTGCAACCTCAACAAAGACCTCTTTGAGGTTCACTCCTCTCTCGACAAGTCGTTTGTGAGCCCGACCGGATAGCTTCGCTAATGGACTGTCATCTGTTGTTCTTCGACTAATTCCTAAAACGGGCCTATCTGTAGGGATTATCATTGATCCCTGAGCCATACCAATAACTATTCCAATTATGGTATCGGGTGTTTCTGGATCATCGACCACATACATTCCCTGCATCTCTTTGTATCCATCTTCCTCAAGACGCCGTAATGCACTCGCAAGGTTTGCTCTATGTTGTTGAAGTAGTGTTCTTCCCTCAGAAAATGCCTCGGGGTCTCTCATACAGACTCTCACTCCAACCTCGGGGCGTCTGTTCCGTCCACATGCATTCAAGAGAGTGGAGAATTCCTTTGCACTTCGCATCTCTGTCTTTGGTGGTCTCTGCGATAGGATAATTGTGTCGCCGATTATTCCTTGTGCAACTCTTGGGTCATTGTAATGTTCAAGCACAACTTGAATGATCCCCTGAATTGCTCGTTGCTTCTCGGTCGACTCAAGATCAACCCACACTCTCCACTCATCTCCTGACTTCATATCGATTTCCAAGTCTTGAAAGAATGCATAACATGCCTCTTCTGCTCCAGTTAGACCTGGTAGATACGGGTCAGTTGCATACTGCAAGAGATACGGTAAGGGTCTAGTGTGTATACCAAAGAAAGTGAGGTCTCTCATCACTTCAAGGAATCCAGTATCCTCCCCTAGCTCTACTATTTCTTTGTTAAGACCAACGAATCCTCTTCCATAGTAGTCTTGGAGGTCTCCAGTTGCTCCAACAATGGCCAACTCAGACAGGTCGACATTGTTTGGTGATACAAAGAGCGCAAGTAGAAATGCAGTTCCTGCACCTGAGAGATCATAACTACCACTTATCCCATGTTGGTGAGGATTGACTTCGATCAGCTTAGAATGGTCATACCTCTGCTCTCCTTCAACATCGTTGGAAGGGAGATGATGGTCTACAACGACAATGGAGTTTACACCTTCAATGTCAAGAAGATGTTTCTCTAACAATGACATCTGTCCGGTCCCAAAGTCGCTGAAAATAACCAAGTCAGGTTTGTATTCTCGAATGTCCTCCTCGATCTGAATTATTGATTCAGAGTTGATCTGATGGACATTCTTCCACTCAAACTCTTTCCCCTCTCTCTCAAGCATTAGAGAAATTATAGCCAGTGCGGAAATACCATCAGCATCAATGTGTGAGAATGCATACACTCTCTTTGCCCTCTTGACCTCTTTTGCTGCATCAAACAGTAATTTGCCCATAGACTCTGGTATAGATTCGTAAAATCTCTCCATTTTACACAATAGAATGTCCACTAGTGCATAATATAAATTGGCCTCTCTCTGATGGCGAGTTGGAGAAGTCAGATGCTATTCTGTAACTCTCATAGCTCTTGACAAAGCAAGGAATATGACTAAGAACACACTCGCAACTGCTGCAAGAACTTTCGCAACTCTTTGCCAGCGTGTCAATGGTATCTCCATTTCTCTTAGCTCGTTTGTAACTTTCCTAAGGTATACTCTGCGTTCAGTGTATAGTGCTTCTTGGTCGTCAATCTTCGAAGAGTGTTCAGCCCAGCTCTGATACAATGGAGGCTCGGGATTAGCTTTTATCCATTCATACCATTGCTCAAGTATCTCTTCACGATGGGGTGAGCGGAACCCATTGATTGTATCGTGGACCCTACTCTCCCAGTCATCAGGTAATGTCATTTCTTTTTGTGCACCTCAAGTTTTCCCGGCAGAGGGACAGTAAAGGACTCATTTTTGTTAGTTATTAAGTCTTGACTGTTCACGCGCGAAATGCGCATTTTGAGTAATATCGTCACGACTGCTCTTTAATCCATTCAAAGACGCAGTCTTTGTGCTCTAGTAAGGACCCCAGATTACCTCATCTTCGATAATTCTTTACCCCAATCTTTGATATCAGCTCTAAGTTTTGACAAATCCTGCGGGCTTATTGTATCAACTCTTCCATATGTTCGGAGAATTCTTGTCCACCGCTGCATCTTCACAATGAGGGAACCAGCGACTCCTTTTCCTTCGAGTATTCCCGCAGATTCATTGATCCGTTGTGCCAAATCACTTGCTATCACTCCCTCTCTAGCCTGAGTTTCAAGAGTATCAAGTACAGATTGGAGATTAGACACAGCACCCTTGTCAGCTATACTCGGCCCTACAGCTGCAGCGACAGGTGCTGCAGTTTCTAG
>JASFEF010000114.1:0-9014 GCA_050124975.1 Candidatus Thorarchaeota archaeon
CCCTGAGGGCTAAGGTCAGTGGTGGACCTGAACAGTCGCTCCTCGCTAATCGCACCCTCTGTCTTGTCAAATCTGTATCCGATTCCTCCAACAAGGTAAAACTCACCTTGCGGCACTCGTGGCTCATCACCAACGACAATCATAGATCCGTCTGCAAGCAGAATATAACTCGGTGCTGCCACATTGAAGGGTATCGCTGCGGCCTCAGCAGAAACCTCATCCATCTTTAGCTCTTTGTTAAGAAACTCATTCAAGGTCCGAACTTTTCTATCAAATTGAAAAGGTTCCAACTCGCCTAGGTGCAGGATGTTTCGCGACTTTCTTAGAATTACATCGAGAATACGTTGTCCTGTTTTCAAGAATTCTACACGCTGCTCTTTCTTTGTGAGGATCTCTCCAGCAGAAATGACAACTCTCAGAAAATCAACGGTTTTGAACTTTGATAAAATCGTGCGACTAAGATAGGTTGAATCTTCTGTTTCTAGGAACCCCTCCTGAGTTGCGACTTCTTCCGGTATAGGACTTCCAAGATGGACCTGTACGATCCGGCTAGCCCTCTTGGCCTTGAAGAAAACACCAACATCATAGGAGCGTCGTGGTACATCTATTAATTGGCGTACGAATGTTCCAGCTGGCACGATTTCCTTTGCTTGTGCTTTCGCATAGATTTGCGTATACTTCGCAAAGAGGTCTGTTCTTGACATCTTCTCGTCTCCCGCACTCTGCTACTATCATCACAGCATACTATTATCATTTCGGGTGATTGTCTCCGAGTATACATCATGTTCAATGGCAGTTCGAACATAATTGCAATGGCAATTCACCACTTAAGAAGTAGTGGATTCCCAGAAACGCAATGATTCCTATGACTATGATGAGGACTAGAATCTTGAGGAATTTTTTCATTTGGTAATACTGCTTCCAGTTCCCTATTTGTCTTACTACTGGTTTGCAGAAGAGAAATCTGGCCACAATATATAAAGCAGATAAATTTAGCAATCCGTTGTTCACTAGGTTGGGTATTGACAATGGATAGAAAAACGATTGGATTGATTCTTGCTGCGATTGGTTTGGTTCTGTTTTTCGTCACTCTATTCTTCATTCTGCCAATACCTGGCCTCTATTTGCCCTCTCTCTTCCTGCTATTTCTAGCTGTGGTCCTAATAGGAGTTGGAGCTGCGTTTGCTAGAGGTGTTGACAGTTCACTCGATACACCAAGTGATGATTGCTACTACTGCAAAGGAACAGGCAAGATCAAGAGTGGAGAAGAATTTAACACCTGTCCACGATGTGGTGGATCTGGACTAGCCCGACCTGATGATTATAAATAATCATTTTCCACAAGATTGGTTTTTGACACTATGAGGTTGGTGCTGAAATGAAACCTATCGTCATCGCGCATAAGGGTGCATCAGGCTATGCTCCCGAAAATACACTTCTTTCATTCCAACGTGCGATAGATCTTGAAGCACACATGATTGAACTAGACTTACGCGAAACACTAGACGGAGAATTGGTCTGTGTTCATGATCCAACTGTTGATAGAACTACAAATGGCATTGGTGCGATTCACGAACTCACGTACAAGGAATTGCGTGGTCTGGATGCAGGTGAGGGTGAGCACATTCCCCTTTTGACTGAGGTTCTGAGATTAGCATCTGGGAAAATCAAAGTAAATATCGATCTCAAAGTTATTGAAGTAGAACAGAAGTTGCTTGACCTAATTGAAGACTACAAGATGATTCAAGATGTGTTAGTATCCTCCTTCTTCCATGGAACACTTGGAGCATTGCGAGATTTGAGTGAGAATATCGAAACAGCGGTTTTGATTGAAGTCCCAATAGACGATCTAGTTGTCTACGCATTAGACTTCAATGTAAACGCCATCAATCCTGATCACAAACTAGTCACTCTTGAGCTTGTAGAGGAAGCACATAGTGTTGGTCTCAAGGTCTATCCTTGGACTGTGAATGACCTACAGACTATGAAACAGCTTCTTGCTTTTGGTGTTGATGGCTTGATTACAGACTATCCCGATAGAGCCGCTGGAGTCATATAATCCCAGAACTACTTGACTATTCTTTCAATGAACTTGAGGATAAGAGGATACGCCTCTGTCCGAGTTGGGTGACAACTGATTACATGCTCTGCCCCTTCTATCATGTGCAGCTCTTTTTCCTCTGAGGAAATGTTGTCATAAGCAATCTGCCCACTAATAGGATCAATAGTCTTGTCCTCTGTTCCATGCAGCACAATTGTCGGAACAGAAACTGCGCTCAATCTCTTTTTGGCTACGTTCTGGAGACTGAACAACTCTTGGTAGGCTGAAACTGGTTCTCTGTTATACTTGAATCGTTTCACATCATAAACAAGTTGAGCTTGTTCTATGTCGACTTCTCTCCATTTTTTAATATATTTCAGGACTGGCAGAAATTTTGGTAGGATGCCTGGAACCTTCAGAGCTGTACCAATGAGCACCATCCCATCGATTTCGTTCTCTTCTGATGCCAAGAGAACTGAAAGTAGACCTCCCATTGACAAACCTACTATGAAGGTGAAATCTGGTTTCCAAGATTTTACAACTTCAAGACCTTTCTTTGCTGACTCATACCAATCCTGCCATGAGGTTGCCTTGAGGTCCTCTGGAGTAGTTCCATGTCCTGCCAGTTGTACTGCAAATGATGCATAGCCATTATCGGCTAGATACTGCCCTAGAGTAGCGAGCTCATCAGAGGATGCTGCTAATCCATGTACCAATAGAAACGCGATATTGGCTCCTTCAGGTCGGATTTTGACACCCTTCACACTGAGAGACAATATCTCTCTTCTCCTTTTTGAGCTAATGCTCGATTGATTCTATTCCAGCCTGGTGAATCGAAAACTACCTCTTAGCATACCCAACCGAATTCCAGAAATCAACCAACCGAGGGAAGATAGAATTTCTGTTCCTACAACAAATGCAACCATAATGGATACCGTTAGTGCAATTTCTTCAGGAGATGGGATTCCCGCGAAGACTATCATCATTAGGATCAGTACTACAGCGGCTGCCACAAGTCCAGCCAGTGTTGAAATCTTGATGAAAGTACCTTCAAAACCATGACCTTTTTCTTCAACGTCATTTGCGAGGTTGAGATTCAGCGACAACACAAGTACAACACTTATTGCATAGAGTGCCAAGAGTAGTGCAGCTCCGGTATTTGCTTCATGTGCTACACTCTGATTTCCAGCTATTGCTGGAATCATGAATGCAAATAGTACGCTCATACCCATCAAAACGCCACCACTTGTATATCCTCTTCCGTAGGCATAACCTGCCAGTGAAACATTCCGAATCATGAGCGCCAGGATCGGTAGTATGATTATTGCTGGTCCTTGAACTGCAGCTGGAATTCTAGGAATTAACGTGATGTTGAACCAACGATTTGTTGGCCACAATGCAAGTGGTCCACTACCAAATCCACCCAACATGAAGATAATGATCGCTATTGATGTTGCGAGACTGACAATCACAGTAAGGGAAGCCTGTGAGAAACCAGTAAGACCTCGCCATATTGACTCTATAACCAGGAAAATCTGAGTCAATAAGATGAGAATCCATGGAATTAGGATAATTGGAAGCATGACATATGGATGAACCATTAAGAACACTGCGGCAATAACTAGGGGAATTCCAGTCACAAGGTCTGTCTTAGCAGTGTATGAGGCTCCCATAATAAACATCACCCCAGCAGGTGCTACAACCATGAAGTAACCCCATGTTCCAACATCTTCAATACGTGCTCCTGCTTGTCCTGCGGCAAGAAGACCAACTAGGGTCAAGAACAACATGAACCATTTGTTGCCACCTTTTATGATGTCTTCACCAATAGCCGCAGCTTTTAGCTCTCGTGCTCCAAGTCTAGGAGATAACATTATCCAGTAGAGCATCATCGCTAAAAATCCAAAGACCAAAGCCGGACTTGTAAGATAGGTTGTTTCGTTGACGAGAGTACTCCATGGTTGCCACACTTCGACACCTTGTTCAGAACCAATGGGTCCAAAGAAAACCGCAGCAAAGCCGAACACAAATGTCAAGACACCGCTGAGAGTGAAAGCGACCTTCGCTGTGTCCGTACTTCTTGCATACTCACGAAGGGTGTCAATGGGTGACCACCAAAATAGCAGAGTCATGAATTGACCGATGAGAAGGACAATATAGGCAACATAGGTTATGATTGGATTAATGACATGACCAATCGCAAGCAATGGAATGAAAGATGCATTGAATATTCCCGCGAGAAAACCAAGCAAAGTCTTGCTCGTGTCTGTATAAATAACTGCTATTAGTTGCCAAGCCATCACAAAGAAGGTGCCAAGGAAGAACATCGGTACGACAAAATCTGGAATGAGCTGTCTATCATAGACTCCAGGGAATTCCATTGGTAAATAGATTGCTGTAGCAGCTGCAGTTACGACTCCCACCCATAAGACTCTGTGGTAGCTGGTTCCGATAGTTTCCCCTAGATTTCTAGATCCAATAGCTTGGAGCAAGAGGCTAACTGCAATCAATCCCATGAAAACACTCGAAATGATGTAGTAATACCAATCCCCACCCACAATCCATTGGAAAGGATTGTTCTGTAAGATGACCCAATCTAGTCCCGCTATCGGGACTAAGGTCTTGCCGAATATCAGGCCTAAAACAGCTGCAAGAATCCCAAGGATGCTTCCAAGACCGGCTATTCTCCCTACATCTTCACCCGATTCGTCAGAACTGCTTAATATAGATCTCAACGAGCTCATTTGGGACATATCTGAATTCCTCACTTGGTGATGGTCACCATCAGTCGCGATGGTACGAAGATGAGGGGTATAAATGCATATCGGACTCGGCTCTAGTTCGCAAATCAAACGAAGAGAAATGCGAACTTGTCATTTCTGTAACACTTAATGTGCGCAAACTGGTTGAAATCTATTCATGACATCAGATTTCGTGTTGTATGTAAAAGGAAATGAGATTCATATGAACGACTTTGTTGCCAAAATCATCAGTGATGTATTGATGGCAATCCTCTCCAATCTCAGAGATATTGATCTTGAGACCATCACTAAGATTGAGATTGACTAACAAATAATACCCTCCTTCAGGGATGTGCTGAACTATGAGTTTCAAAGGTTGGAATGGGAAAATCCTGCGGGTTGATTTGACATCAAAGACCACACGAGTAGAAGAAATATCTCCGAAGGTCTACCACGACTTCATCGGAGGAAAAGGACTTGGTGCCTTCCTACTATATCGTGACCTAGATGAAGGAGTAGATCCTCTTGATTCTGAAAATATCCTAATCTTCCTGACTGGTCCTCTTCAGGGTCTTCCTGCACCTAATGTAGGTAGATGGACTCTCGTGACAAAGTCTCCTCTTACTGGTTTGTATCTGGACACTCATTGCGGTGGTCCATTAGGAAGAGAAATTAAAAACGCAGGGTATGATGCAGTTGTGGTTACTGGAAAGTCAGACAGACCAGTCACAATAGTCATTGAGGATGAGATAATTAAATTCGAGGATGCCCAATCACTCTGGGGTTTAGGTACATTCGAGGCAACAAGAATTCTTCACGAGAGAACATCCAAAGGCTCAGCTGTCTATGTTATAGGTCCCGCTGGAGAGAATCTTGTCCTCGCTTCAATTGGTTGTTGTGAACTTGCCCATCAGACCGGTCGAGGAGGTGCTGGTGCCGTCCTTGGTTCTAAGAATCTAAAGGGCGTAGTGGTGCGAGGAACTGGCAAGATTGAGGCAGACGATGTCGATGCAATTCGCGGTGTGAATAAAGCAATTACCAAAGTCTGGAATGACAAGGCTAACATTGACTTCAAGCAATATGGCACTCCCTTCCTTGTAGAGGTTTCAAATGAACGAGGACAATTCCCAACACGCAATTTCCAGAATGGTTACTTTGATGGATATGAATCTCTAACACCAGAGGAGTTCGAGAAGTGGTCCACCGGTTCACATTTGTCTTGTCCACATTGTATAATGCGGTGCACTCGGTCTTACAAGACAGACAATCCATTATCTCCAGGAACAGAAGTGGAAGCAACTATAGAGTATGAGACCCTAGGATTGTGTGGTGGAAACCTAGGTATCAACGATGCACAGTGTGTCTTTCAGTTGCAGTATCTGTGTGACGATTTGGGACTTGATACAATTAGCTCTGGAGCATTAGTTGGATTTGCCATGGAGGCCTATGAAAGAGGTGTCCTCTCAGAGGAAGAGATTGGATTTCCACTTCCCTTCGGAGATTGCGAAGGTGCGAAGAAGCTAGTCATGATGATTGCAAAACAAGAAGGTCTTGGTACCACTCTTGCTAAAGGTGTTCGTCAAGCCGCAATAGAGATTGGTAAGGGGAGTGAAGATTTTGCTGTGCATTTCAAGGGACTTGAGGTTCCTGCCTGGGATCCGCGAGGCAAGAAAGGTATGGGTCTCTCATATGCGACCGCAGATGTTGGTGCGAGTCACTTGCGAGGTTGGCCCCAGACATCCGACCAGCCAGACTCCTCAGCTCTTGATGTGATTGAGTCCATGGTTGAACAGCGAGATATCAAGATTCTAAGAGATTGTCTGGAAGTTTGCCATTTCACATATCACCTTCCACTTTCTCATGACCAGAATATCACGATGCTCAATGGTGCTACTGGGTTGAATTATGACGTCGATAGTATTGCGGATTTTGCTCAGCGTGTTGAAACTCTAATTCGGCTCTTTAACATTCGAGAGGGAATAACTAGAAAGGATGATGTGATACCTCCACGCTTCTGGGAAGGAGAAACACACGGTCCGGCTAAGGGAATGAAAGCTTTCGCTGATAATGAAGATTTTGAAAAATCACTTGACAAATACTATGAACTCAGAGGTTGGGGCAGAGATGGTATACCAACCAAGGAAACTGTTGAGAAGCTTGGTTTGAGCTAATCGGATTCATCAGTGGAATCAGTCGAAGACACTTGGACGGAAGTCCTTGCGAAGATAGATTTCCTTCCGTTCTTCTCTAAAACCAGACTCTGTGTAAAGATCGAAGAGGTCCGCCCTTGACACATTGAAAACAGCATCCAGTGCTTTCAATCCTTTATCCTCAGCTATCTCACTAGTCTTATCAAGCATCTTCTGTCCAAGGTCTGTCCCTTCAAGTTCATCTTCGATTTCGAAGTATCTGATAAAACCAACACGTCCCAGTGCAGGGTCTCTAGCAATATCGAGTTTCAAAGCTGCAGCAACCATACCTCTCACCACAGCTATGACGAACATTGTTTCACTACTAGCACCAACCGGAGTAGAAGCTGAGTGCAAAATCAATTGCTGGAAGTTCTTTCCTTCACGGACATAGAACTCTTCGATTAATGATCTGTCTTGTGCTCCAGCAAGTCTTACATCGATATCCATACTACTGGTACCTCCGGTTGAATCAACTGAAACATTAAACCAAATAGAAGTGTTTTGTATATGACCAATTTGATATAGAGTATCATCTATAATGAGATTGAAGTGATATTCTTTGACGGTTGATGAATCTACTACATCCGACATACTCCTTCCTCTAGTACTAGTAGTATGCTTGATACTCCTACTTCTCGCTCTGGCGATTATCTACATTCCAAGGATAGTCGGATAGAGAAAATCCTCTTCATTTCATCAATCTGTAGATCTCATCTATGTTCTTAGTGAACTCACTGTCAGGGTGTCTAAGTGTCACAACATAACGACTTCCTGCTTCTATGAGAAGCGGAAGTAGTGGAATGATTGTTGCTACAGTCGTTTTGAACTTCTGTTCGACTTCTTTAACTATTGCCTTATTCTCGTATATTCCCGGCTTCTTGTTGATTATAATTCGTATGTCTGGAACCTGTAGCTTGCGAGCAACACTCAATGTTGCAGCAGTTCCTAGTAAGTCTTGCTCATCGATTCTCGCAACAACAAAGAGATAATCAGCTGTGGCCATTGAAAGTAGTGTTTCTCGATCAAGGCCAGGGTGGGTGTCAATAATGAGATAATCAAGATCCTTCTTCTTAATGACATCTGTGAATCCTTTCTTGAGATCTCCAACTTCATACCCTTCACGAAGAATTCTTGTTATGTCTGTAGCAGCCATCGAGCTAGGGATCAGAAACAACTTTCCATTCTTGATGCTCAATCTATTAGATAGATCTACACACGCGTCTGTTATATCACATGACCCTCTGAGGTAGTCATTTAGGGTATACTTCATTTTCTCTCTGCCCATACCAAAGATGACATGTATTCCTGGTGATGCCATGTCGGTGTCCATGACAGCTACTCGTTTGCCATCCAATGCAGCTGTTGCAGCCAGATTCGCAGCTATGTTTGACTTTCCTGTTCCGCCTCTGAAACTGTGAATTGAAATTATTTTACCTGACACGACTAAGCACCCTTTCCTTCATCCATTTTACATGATTACCAAGAGCTCTAAGGACTTCCAATATTCTCTGCGCTGGTATGTCCGACCTTTCAGAAATCTCTCGAAGGGAGAGACTGCCATTACAGTGTTTCCAGATAGAATCGACAATGTCGAAATCCCTTTTCTTAATTCCTATGACTTCGAGGTAGGCAACAAATCTCTCATCTCGATCTTCCATAACCGGAAAAAGTTTCGAGATTCTAACTATTCCTTTTGCTATAAGCTGAGCAAGGACCTCATCCGCCTGCTCACGGATCAGTCCACTTGCTTCGACCACCTCAGCTACAGTGGAAGATTCATCAATGGAGTTCACAAGACGAAGGGCTCCTGCTTGGATGCTGTCTGAGAAAGTGGATAATGACATCTTAGTTTCTCGTCGAATATCTTCTTCAGCAACTGCAATCTCCACAGCATCGAAGTCATAGAATGAAATGGGACCTTCGATTTTGTCTGGTTCAAATTTCCTCGCGTTTTCGAAACTTGTTAGTTGGAGCAATGACGTAAATGGATTCACCAAGTCTAAGTATGTTTTCTCAGACATTCCAAGCTTCACTACAAAT
>JASFEF010000115.1:0-9008 GCA_050124975.1 Candidatus Thorarchaeota archaeon
GCCATTACCAATCTCCAGATATCTGTCATGGATTTGGAGAGTAAGGTTGATGCAATGCAAAGCAGGATGTCCTCAATGACAGCTCGTGCTCCTGCCGCAGCTGCAGATCCAGCCGCAGCAGCTGCTGGAGGAGAACCAATCCCAACAATGGCAAAGGCACCCACTCCAAAACCAAGACCAGCAGGAACTCCAGGTGGTCCGACGACGATGATGGGAGAACTAAAGCAACTCTTGGCAGCCCGTAGAAGAAAAGCTAGTGAGTAGGAAGATTCTCTCGGATTAAATCAGACGGTCTATACTGTTCTTTTCATAAAATGGACCTGCATGTTCAGGAAGAGTAATTGAGAAGGCTTCTGCCCTTTTACATCCTGCTTGTACTCCTCGAAGTCTTGTTCTCGCGTCATACAGCTGCGTGTAGAAGGAATCAGCCTTCTTAACCTGAGACTTGTGCTTCTTGAGGGCTGCAAGTGCGGCTGCGTAAGATTCTGTTATGTCAACAAGAACATGGGGTCGAGAAATCATTGTGTTGACCTCCATGTTGTAGATACGGTCGACTCTGTGTGCATCATCAAAGATTGTTTTGTGTGAGGCCCATTCCACAGCTTGGTTCACAATCATCGCACATTGTTGGTGGTTTCGGTTGTAGTCAGAGGCATGATGCGTGATGACGATTGCAGGACGGGATTTCAGAATGGCACCTACAACCTCGTTTATCAGCTCTTCACCGATGGCAAAATCATCCCTCTCACTGAGATACAGATTCCTCAGACCAAGGATTCCACAGGCCCCCTTTAGCTCTTCATTTCGCTCCTCGTTTCCAGTCATGCAATGAACATCGACTTTCACACCTAGATCAGTATGTTTCCTGATGGTTCCTCCAGCACCGATACATTCGTCATCAGGGTGTGCCACGACCACGAGGATTGTTCCCTCATCCGAACCGCTCATGGGGTCACATTCCTAAAACCATCTAATCAAGGTTTGGCACCCCGTCAGTTGTCCAAACCATTTGCCTTAAAGGGATAGCCAGCTCAGGATGAAATTAGGTGTACTACGTGAGGATTGGAGTCAATCTATACCCCTCAGTTGGTGGCAGTGGCCACTTGGCGACGCGACTGGGTCAGGAGCTTGCCAGGAAAGGTCACATTATCCATTTCATTACATATCAAAGACCGTTCTCACTCATGTGGGAACAGACTAAGGGAGTTCACGTAGACCTTGTAGACAGGTTTGACTATCCTCTCTTCAAGAATATTGGTCCGCCATACACTGAGGCTTTAGCGTCCAAGATAATCAAAGTCGCTAAGGAGTCCAAACTTGACTTGATACATTCACATTATGCAATTCCTCATGCAATGTCCGCCTACATGGCGAGAGAGATTGCTGGAACACCATATGTTGTAACTCTACATGGTTCAGATGTTCACACACTGGGACAAGATCCAGCATACAAACCAGTTGTCAAACACACAGTGGAAAAAGCAGATGCTGTCACTGCAGTATCTGAGTTCCTGAAGAAGAAAGCGCATGATGAACTTGGGATTGAAAGAGAGATTCATGTTATTCCAAACTTCATAGACATCGAGAAATTCTCTCATCTCAATGGTGTTCGACTCTATGTAGAGAGCGGGTGCGTAGGACTTCGAAAGGAGGAAGATGCTATAGAACTTAATCCAGAAGAGAAGATCCTCTTGCATGCTTCCAACTTCCGCAAGGTGAAACGTGTTGTTGAACTCGTAGAGATAATGAGAATCGTAGTCGATCATTATCCAGAAACCAGATTGATAATTGCTGGTGATGGACCAACACGTATTGAGGTTGAGAGAAAGATTGAAGCACTCGACCTATGTAATAACATACATCTGCTTGGTGTAAAGAGCAATATGCAGGAGATCATGTGCTCAGCAGACCTCTTCCTCCTGAACTCCACCCTTGAAGGAATGCCATTGGTGTTGCTGGAATCAATGTCATGCAGTCTTCCAGTTGTAACCACACCAGCTGGAGGTATTCCGGAATTAGTACGTCCAGGAAAAGATGGGATGGTGACGAAAGGGTTTGAACAGGAGGAGTATGCACAAGCTATCATTGAATTACTCGAGAATGATGAAAAACGTAAGAGACTGGGACAAGCCGGGAGAAAACGTGTTGAGGAATCGTTCTCTGCAGACAGAGTCGTGAAGATGTACGAGAAAGTATTCGAGGATGTAATATCCAAGTAGGAGGTTGAGAATTTCTTTGAGTCCTAGCATAAACAAGATCTATGAGGATTTCATCTGGAGAGAACAGAATCCCGACCTTGCCGGGAATCTATATGGAACTCCACCGCTCACCCTTGATTCCCTAGTTGATAGAGTTCCCAGTTTGCTAGGTTTGTACAAGGACATGCTATGGCACATTCCTGAGAAGTTAACTATTCTCAAGAAGGTCCTAGTTGGCACAAACCAAAAACTTGGTTGTCTGACTCCCAAAGTCAGAGAGAGTATAGAGTCCTTAGAAAATGGAGCCGTTGAGTCAGCCCACCAGACTGTGGTCTTGGGTGGTCCAGCATATATCCTGAATAAGGCCACGACAGCTACTCAGGTTGCGTCACTTGCAACTGACAAAGGAATCCCCCTCACACCGTTCTTCTGTGTTGCTGACTATGATACTGTTCAATCTGAGCTGACCCATATTCGAACACCCCTAATGGGTAAGGATGGAAACATCATCAGCATTCCTGTCCCGCAGGGCTTTGAGAATTCACCAGTGAGCGTCTTGCCCTTACCGGGGACTGACTGGCTTCATCAGGTTGAGGAGGATATTCGAAGTGGTTATCGACCGATGTTCAAGAACTTGGAGCGACATGCTCGTTTGTTGTACGAAGAACGTCTTGAGCAATCCCTGACATTTGTCAGGGCGGCCTTCATCAACTCTGAAACGCTTGGTGAGTGGGCACAAAGAATAATGGGGTATCTGTTCAATGTTATTGGTAATCTTAACTTGCCTTTGCTGACTGCTTCTGAGAGAGAGATTCGTGAGCTTTTTACTGAGGGCATGGAGTTTCTACTGGCACGTGGCAACAGAGAGAGGTTCCTCAGAGCACATGATGAAACGACAACTCTCATTGAAGCACAGGGATATGACACAGGAATCGGACGTAGAGGTTCAGACTATGTACCATTCTTTTACGAGTGTTCTGAACCAGGATGCAACAATAGCCGAACTGAACTCCGTTACGAGGATAAAGGAGCCACAGCAGTCCTGAAAGGTAGGTGCCCCTCCTGTTCGGAAACAATCGAAATCGAAACTCCTGCGGATAGTCCGTATCTCGGAGATGTCGCAACTCAGATGTCGCCACGCGTAGACTCAAGACAGATTTTGATTGACACACTCATTCCAACAGTGGCGCACATTGGAGGTCCGGGTGAAACAGCATATTACGCACAGATAATCCCATCTGCGAGGGCAATGGAAATACCATTCCCGATGTTCGTAAAATACCCCAGGATTTATTTCAACACACCATGGAATGAGCAACTTGCCAAGAGTCTTGAGGGGGAAGGTTTTGAGATCCTTCATCAAAAGAATATGTTTGGTCTTATGGGAAGGATTACTAAATCCAGAAGGAAGAAACAGTTTGATGAGATGAATGAACAGCTTGTAGAATTGTACCAGCTAATTCTTGGTACTCATTCATCTCTGAATGAAAGTCTTGGAGAAATATCCAATAAAATCATGGAGTCTTCAGGCAAAGCGCATGAGAAACTCCAACTTCAGAAATTAGATTTGGAACGGTATCTTTCATGGGTTTTCGGTCAATATGCTGAGAATAAACTTGGTCAAGAGTCATCCTGGTCATGGATAGAGTGGGCAATAAACTCAGGATTCTCAGACCTGCTCGGACCCTATGAAAGAGCATACGTTGGACCAATGAAGAACGGTGCAACATTGTTTGTTAACTTCTCTGTCTAATTCTATCCGAGCTCCTTCGTTAGGAGTTCACCGAGACGGGTTATCCCCTCAGAGATGATTTCAGGGGGAGCATAGGAGAACCCAATCCTCATCGTGTGATTTTCTGGAAGACTCTCTCGAAGGTCTTTGTTGTCCTTTGTCAATCTATGTCCAGCCTGAGGATAGAATGGCGTCCCAGGAACGTAGATTATTTCATTTGGAATTCCCACTCGTTGTAGGAACTCTCGTGCATCGAACTTCTTGTCCTCACTCTGCCACCAGATGAAGAATCCTCCAGTTGGATCTGTCCGCACACCAGCGGGGAATGATTCATCGATTGCCTTAGCCATGGCTTCGTAACGTTCTTTGTATTTAGGTATACCAACGCGCATAGCTTCATCGATGTGTTTATTGTAGTATTCATCTAGAATACGTTGAACCAATGTGGTTGTACAGAGATCGAGATATCCCTTATCCTTGAGAACTTGTTCTTTCACATTCGATGGAAGAACTGAGTAACCAACACGCAGAACTGCTGCTTCCTTGCTGCTAGTTCCGAGGTATGCAACACGATTATTCTCTTTGTCTAAAGTCTTGATAGGTTTGGGATTCTTCTTGAACTGAATCTCTGCGTATGCCGAGTCTTCAATGAGAAGTATGTCATATTCTTCTGCGATATCAAAGAGTGCCTGTCGTCGCTTGAAAGGAAGTGTTGTACCTTTTGGATTGTCTGAGTCTGGAACTACATAGATGATGTCCGGACACTTCCCGAACTTCTTTTTCGCAACCTCGACAGCATGTTCTACTTCATCTGGAATGATACCATCAAGGTCTGTGGGAATTGTAATGACTCGAGCGCCAAGTTTCTCTGCAGGACCTAGAAATCCAAGATAGGCAGGAGAAGGTGTGATTATCACATCACCAGGATCAATCAATGTATCAAGTAGAGCATATATTGCCTGTTGAGACCCGTTTGTGATTGAAACGCTATCCCATTGTGTTTCGCAATCAATGGGAATGTCCCTAACATCACAGAGTCTTTTGGCTAGTGTTTTCAGGAACCAAGACTCACCACCTGTTGGACCATAGTTCAAGTCCTCAAGGGCAAGCTTGGGATTCTTCTTGTATCTTTCACTGAGGTCTGCCATGATATCTGCAAAAATATCGGTTGGGATGATACCAGGTTTACCACCAGCAAAGTAGTATTTCACCTTGTACTTTAGAAGAGCCCTTATCTGGGATTCTTCGATAAAACTAGTCCAGGTAGCAAAGCTATAGCCATTGCCTATTGTATTTGCCATAATGCACCCGCTCCAGAGGATCCGCGCAGCATCCTCAGGTCACGAAGCATGCACACTTCTGTACATGAACAACACACTCTTTCCTTTATCCTTTTCCACCCCGACATTGGTTTTGTTGTTCCCTTCCGGACCGCAATGTACACAAGTGGACGTCCATATTGTGCATTTGCATAGACTCTTGGTTAGCGTATCTCAGCCGCAAGTTGTGCAGCCGCAGCTGCGGGATCGGTTGCATCAACAATAGAACGGGCTGCGATGATGAAGTTAGCACCAGCGTCAATGGCCGCCCGAGCACTACCGCCCTGTGCTCCTACTCCAGGACTCATGATGGGGATTTCTGTCCCGAGGATTTCTCTGACCTCGGTGATTATCTCTGGTTGTGTTGCTCCAACTATAACACCGTCAGTGTCCCACTTTCTGGCTACTCGAGCAAAGTGATGATAGAAGGGCTCAGCCTTCTTCCCATCAGGAGACACATAGAGTCCGTATCCCTCTCTCGCTCCAGGATGGGACATGTAGCATAACGTGATTATCCCTTTCTTTCTGAGTACAGCCATCTCAAAGACACTACTAAGACCACCCTCCATACCGATAAGGGGATTAACAATGAGCGCATCAAACCCTGCATCAAAGTAGTACTTGGCAATGTGTTTGTTGGTGTTTCCAATATCATTCAGCTTGATGTCAGCGATGGCTGTTATTCCAACTTCATGGATGGCATCAATTATCCGCGGGATTCCATCGAACAGACCGACTGGAAGGATTAGTTGACGGTTGATCTTGAAAGCAACAGCATGTTCTGCTGTCTGGGATACTAGAGCAAGAGCCTCTTGCTCTAATCGTTCCTTCTCCGCTTTCACCCCAGGTCCATCCTTCCCAGCCATATCGGCTATCAGGTCAAGACCAATGATCAGTTTACTTTTCCTCACAAAACTCGATGCAGTAATTTTCCTCTTGTACACGCGCAACACACCTATTCCAATGGATTAGGTACAGACATTGTACTCCCCCAAATAAATCTCGTGTACACTTATATCGTATCAAGAACAGGGATTGTTGGAGAGGCCGCATTGAGTCCTGATGTGTTAGCCACACGATTAGCAGTTGTAATCCTTGCTGTCATTGGACCTATCTACTTCTTCCTGCTTATGTTCTTCATCCCACAGATGACGCCCTTTGGGGATGCATTCTTGGACTTGCTTTTCCACCATGTAGCGGTCCCAATAGTCTTCTCCGCACCATGGCTCGGACTCATCTACTATCAAAGATACAGGTTAGCGAACACTGTCTACATAATGGATGACACGATCTCAAGTGTCCCACTCAGATGGCGAGTTTTCTACGGCATCAATGCGGCCTTCGTACTGATGCTGTTTATACTGCCAATGACTACTCCACCTCTAGCCATTATTCTCGGTCTCTATGTCGCAGGAACTGTGTTCTTCAGGATTGGAGTGGGCAAATTTGGGGGCGGAAAGCCGGGAGCACTCCTTGCAGTCCTTGGAGCGCTTGCACTGTGTGTTCTCCCAACATTCGTCATGCTTGAGTTCCTACCGAGCTACATAGTTGTGTGGGAGTACATCCTAGCCACATGGGAGTCGTTCTGGCTGCAAGTCGTGTATGGGTTTGCTCAGTGTCTTGTCAACTCCCTAAGTTTCGGGGCTCCCATCTATTTCATTTACTTCGGAGCACAGGAGTATGACAAGGGTCTCTATGGTGAGGTCTACACAAAAACACCAACAAAGTGGATACGCATTGGAGAGTTCATTCTGTTCTCTGTTTTTTTGATTCTCTACCTGCCGCCAATCCCAACGCCGCTGGGTACAATCCCATTCTTAGACCAATCAATCTTGTTTACGAGTTTCATCAACTGGGTTTCATTGTCAATCGTCGGAATCATGTACATCGTGAAGTTCGCTCTCAAGGTGAGCAACGACACAACAATCGGTGGAGCATCTAATCTCTTTGTGATAGGTCTCTTCCTAGTGGTCGAGCTCTTCTTCAAGACGAATCTCCTGCTCATCACAGCCATAATTTGGCTCGCATTCTTAATCTATGGAGGACTCTCGGCAGTGAGCTTTCTCAGGGCATCTTCCCGAGAGATTTACTAGCATCATAAGGATAATCCAATACAATTCTACCGTAGACCTCACTCAATACATCGAGATCGTATGAGGGTTGTTCAAACATGAGTTCTAGATTCAACTGCATCCTCTCAAATATCGGTGCAAGATAACTATCAAGCTCCTCAAGGGTTCTAATGAGAACCCTCGTTGTGGAAATCTCAGGTCGCTGGAATATTTCTATACCTGCAAGTGTATGCCTAGAAAAATGGCCGAAACCCTCTACGAATTGTAGAGCTTTTCTGATCTCCCCCCATCCTTTCAGGAGCTTCGACATTGATGAGTGCCCCAATTGATATGATGGATATGCCAAAAATTGCGATATCTAAAGAGGGGCAGTAACTTCTATTTCTCGGTCCTTCACCACGAAGGCCACATGACACTGAGGACAAACCACCATCTCACCAGCGGCAAGGTCCTGTTTGCCAGCCCTGCGGAGGGTCTTCCATCGAGCACCGTTCTTCAGTTCGATTGTTTCGCACAACTCGTACACCGAGAGTATGTGCCGAGGGGGGTTGAAAAGGACCTACAAATAAGCGAGCTATTCATTCTATCCATTGATTTCTCAGCTAGCGAAATGGAAAGAGTTTGTTAAAAGCTGATTTTAGTGCTATAGCCATCTTTGATTCATATTTTGCTTGACCTTCTACTGCTGAAAAATAGACCTCACAAGTGTTTTCGTCAGTATTGAAGAGAAAGAGTATCATCAACTTCATGCCCGGACCCATGGGGTTGGTCCATCTCCACTCAGTTATAACTAAATCCTGATGCTCCATTTCACGGTCCACTTTGGATCTGAATTCGAAACCCGTTCCCCAGCTCAAGCGACCTCTGGCTTTATGCCAAGCTTCTGGAAGTTTCGCCATCCACTCATTGAGTTGGTCCTTTCGGATTCCACTGAATTTGAGACCAATCATTACGAACCCAACCCTCAAAATCCATAGCAGACCTTGGATATAAAGACCACCAGAACCAGCCTCGCACAGAAGGAGCTATCGACACATGCAGGTACTAAGTTTATAGTGTTGATCGCCACTTCAGTTCTTGAGGAGGTAAGAAGTTGTGCGAGTACTGTGTTCAACATGGTAGTGGTAAAAAATGGTATCAAAATGCAATGAACTATTCTAAGGAACTGGCCACAAGTGAGTTTGTCAAAGAGTTTTGTGACTCATATTTTGGACTTGATGTCAAACCTCATTCAATAAAGATTGATACTGAACCAGAGATCAAAATTCGTGAAGACTTCGACTTGGAGCGTGAGAAAATTGATCGACGGTACAAATTATACCTCCACCACCAGGTCGTAACGAAAGATGAAGCATTGTCAATCCTGAAGCTCGCGAGCGACCAGACTGGAGAACATGAACGTGCAGTGGTTCGGATTCCATGCATCTGTCGGTATCGGGTGTTTGGCTCAGATGAGGATCTTAGATGCTATGGCATTGCCTTCACTGATGATTACACCAGGCGTTTCCCAAAATATCTGGGAGGAAGTCATGACTACATTAGTGCAGAGGAAGCAGGTCATATGCTAGAGGAGATGGTCACACACGAACCAACAGTGCACGCGATCTCTGCACTTGGGGTCCCATACTTGGGATTGCTCTGCAACTGCGACATGAAGGTCTGCCAGCCATATCTGCGGCGTGTGACC